>CAUZEG010000030.1:0-25858 GCA_963578775.1 Myxococcales bacterium | reverse complement strand
TTGATATGTATCGTGAGATGCTTGATGCGGACATCCCGATCGGCCATGCCGCAAGTCGGTACAGCTACCTGGAAATCGACACACCCGAAGATTATGCGCTCGCTCAAAAGGAGTGGGTGCATAAACTGCAAAAATAGAAACGGGGAGCGCGTTTGCCGCTCCCCGTTCCGGTCATCTTAAAAGGCGCCTATTTCGTGACCGTTACACTCAAGGTGTAGGGCGCGCAATCTATCTCGGGGTTGTTCGCATAGCTGACTACCTTGACATAGAAGTCGCGGTCATCATTCTGCAGACATTGTCCCGACCAGGAGGCCGAATACGTCTCGGGTTGGTTACCCGACTTGAAAATGCCGTGGCATTCGCAGCCAGCCGTGAAACCACTATTATTGTTTCCACCGCCTGAGGTCTGGCAGGTGGCGCAGTTTTCACAATCGGTGCAATCCGTACATTGGTCACAGATTGGAGTCGGATCACATTCATCATCATTCGCCCATTGGCAGCTATCATCTCCACCGGTCGTGGTGGTTCCACCACAGACATTACCGTCCACCTGACCGCAGGATGATGGTCCACTATTGGTGACGCTGTTGACCTGCTGTACCGGAAAGACACAGAGATCATAGTCCGCACCCGCAGGAATACCCGTGAGGGTGATGGTGACCGACCACGGACCTTCCGTCTGGTTGGGCAGACAGAAACCGGAGCCCTCTTTCGCGGTTACAACAAACCAATCCACACTATCGGTCCCTGAGGGATTAAACAGGCTGGCCTCAAAGTTTGTTGGGCCCTGGTTTTCGAGCACATAGCCCAGGCTGGTGGCCTGCGTGCAACTGTCATTCGGCTCCCATTGATCGGCACCAACATTGTTATCCACCTGGCCGTCGCAATTGTCGTCGAGACCATTACATACCTCCGGCGGATACTGGTTTGGCAGACAATTCCCAGGAACACATTCCGAGGGATAGCCATCTACACAGAGGAGCTGTCCACCCAAGCAGTTCTTGGTTCCAACGTGGCAGAGCCCAGGACCGGATATGCCACAGGCCTGTAGACCACCTTCCGCACCAAATCCCGTGGTGGAGTTGTTGGCGTCTTCATCGATGAACCCATCACAGTCGTCATCCAGACCATTGCATAGCTCCGCTGAGGGCGAATTGTAGGAGGGGCCGCCACATTCGGTCCACTGGGTGTTTCCATTGGCCGTGAGAACACAGGTCTGTGTACCTTTATTACATTCGCCGATGTTTTCGCCACATTGCTTGGTCTCTCCTGGCATACAGGTGCAACCACCAACGGCATCGTCAATGATACCATTGCAGTTGTTGTCTTTCCCGTCGCAGATCTCCGGTTCCGGCACCTGGGAACAGGGGCCCCACTGGCCGTTGGCGCAGGACTGGATTCCCACCCCACAACCCTGATTACATACCTGGGTCAATGCTTGATTGTTTGGACCTTCATCGATCAGATTATTGCAATCATCGTCGAGACCGTTGCACTCTTCCGCTTTGGGTGTCGGTGCACTACAACTGCCCCACACACCACTGATGCAGGACTTGGTTCCGATACCACAATCGGTCTCACATTGTTTGATCAGGGACTCATCAATCTGTCCGTTACAGTTGTTATCAAGGAGGTCACAACTTTCAACCGGCGGCGTACATTGGCTCCAAATACCCCCGAGACAGATTCGCTCGCCTACGGTCTGGCACGAAGTCAAACACGCTTCCTTTTGATTGGGCTGGGAACATGTCTGCGAACCACCACAGTCTTCATCGATAGCACCATCACAGTCATCATCGATGCCGTTGGCGCAAAGTTCCTGAGGAGGTTTACAGGTCGCGTTACCAAACTGGTCACATACCTGACTCCCGATCGCACCACATTGCTGCACAATACAGGTAGCTCCCGGTTGGCATCCGGACGGGCTGCCCGATCCACTACACGCGGTCAGACCCCACAAACAGATCCCGGTTAAAAAAACCAAACTGGCGACACGAAGATTCAACATAATAGCCTCATTCTTATTCAGTCATCGTTGGGAACGAAGTACGTGTATTGGACTCTCTACTAAGAATCCCACTGCCCCAAGTTATCGTAACGTGTGGAGCAGTGTAAAAAAAAACGAGTGCCAACTCACGCAATTCCCGGGTCACGCGCTACAATACGGGCACTGATTCTGTCAATCGCATCGCGTACAGCCCTTGATTCTACTGTGGATGAGTAGGATACGTTCCAACGGGAACTTTGGCGAAAATGTGGGGCAGATGAGCGCGGTTCTAGCAAAATCCGGAACAATGCGGCAACCGGGTTTTGTCGGACTCTGGCCACTTCGGCCGGGTTCGTAAAGAAGAGTTGAACCCGATTTTCGTCACCGATCACGCGTGCCAACTCAAAGCCCTCGGGACCTGGACCATTGCCTGGCCAAAGTGGAGCTAACAGTCCCTGCACATGTTCTCGGGTACTCGTATCGAGCTCACGAACACGAGAAGTTGGCGTATTTTCTTTACGAAGACTTGCAATGGTAGCCGCATGTTCGTCTTCAAATTGCTTCACCAGCCTCTCGGGATTGGTCATGGCCAATTGGTCAAGAGCCTCCAGGCTCGCAGACTGCGATTCCACCCAATCAAGTATACATGCGAGCAATTTCAGTTCTTCGATCGGTTCATAGGTATGACATAGGCTGGCCAGCAGCGTGTAGGCCACCTGTGCTTCCCTATGGTGGAAACGATAGGGGCTCTCCTCCGGATAGCCATACCGGCTCGCAGAATCGAATCCGTCACCCGAATAGTCCTCCAGCATCAGCCCATCCTGCTTCGCCTTCCAATAGAACGGAATGTCTGGATACAAACGGATCTTCGAAAGGGCAACCTCACTGCGGAACTCGTGCAGACCGTGTTCTTCGATGGCCTCTACATTGGTACGAAGGGACTCGAAGGTGACCCACGGATGCCAGAGAATGAACCCGGGTGATACATGGTTTGAATCGTAGACGTCCGCGTACCGGTCCGCCACACCTCGAAGATAGGCAAGCACCCGGATATTCATCTCAACCGTGACTCCCTTATTGTAGAAATCCAGGGTTGGTTGATGGAAATTCTCAATGCCGATGAGGAAAGGAGTGCAACCGTGGCCCCCCTGCCGTGCCAGTTCCAAGGCCTTTTCAAAGGCCTCTTCACGCAATAAGAAAAGATCGGCACGGGCCTGAATCAGAAGGTGGACCCGCGGGCTTCCCGCCGCATTCAGACGCGAAAAGAGATCCGGTAGATAGGGAAAGGGATCCTGATCGAGCAGGATGACCAACTCCGCATCCGGAACGGTGTCCTGAATATTCTGGATCTGCTCCACTGCATGCCGGGCAATGTCATGGATGAAGGCATAATCCTCGGCAAGATTAATATTACAAAACGAACACCCTTTGGTGTTTGTTATGGTCGGGTCCAGCTTTACATCCGTCCAACCCGGCACATGGTCAAAGGTCTTCCGAAACGGGCAGCCAGGATTTCCGTAGACCACTAGAGTCGTATGATCCGTCAATACGTCTTCATTTAACCGAATTCGCCTGAAATTGGGTCGCAGTTTGTACCGATCTGGTTCACCTTCCGAGGGGCACTCCCCCGCTTCACTGGACACCATTTGTCCAAGCTCGTTTCGAAACATCAAACCAGGGATACGGGTTGGGTCGATGGGCTCGGGTGCTCTGGCCAGAGCCTCAATCACCGATGGAGTGCTTCCCGGGTTCACGAAGTCGTACGGTCCAACGTCTTCTCCAGAACTCTTACGCGGCATGAAAACAAGCTGTGGAATCGAGCCACCTATCGTCTCCAGATGACGCCGCAAGCCCCAGATTACGTCTGGGGCCCAGATGCGGGATACCACAGCCAGACCGTATCCTCCGGTAGTCAGACGCCCGGCCAGTTCCTCCAGAAGACGTTCATTCTCCTGGTCGTCCCGCTCGTCGAAGACCGCCTCAAATATGTCGTTCTCGATTCCAGCGGCCTTCAACTGGCCAGAACTGACAGAGATATCGCCATCGTGGAGATAGGATCCCTTTCGATGGCTCTGGAAAAGGAGGTATGCAACCCGTCTACTCATAGAACTCCCGCATTGCGACACACACGCCTACACTCTCGAAAATGGAAGCAGGATGCCGGGTCCACGCGACCGTCGCAGTAGTCTGGTATTTCCTCCAATACCGAAAAACTCCCAACCATCGGAAGAGATCGCCAGTTTTCGTGAGGCCTGCATCAGTGGTCCGAGGACTAGATGCATCAGCTGAACCTCTAGCTCCGGCTCGGCGGTCCGGCTCACGAAATGTGCACTGTCATAACGTACCGTCCACTCCTGTAGAGAGCCATCAAATACAATGGATCGATACTTATCGAAATAAAGCGTGGGGCGGCCCATCTTGTCGATGACCGCCTGGCGAGCCGCATCGTCATCCGGGAACAACGCTTCGAGAGTGCGGTCGGCATAGTCGCCACCCTTTTCGCAATCAAAACGACACGGGTAGAAAGGAACGATATGGGCCATTCCCAGGTTTAAGAGCGGATTCGGATCGGAACATTCTCGTTCCGAAACCGCATAGACGTTTTCGCTATCACTGCTGGTGTCCGCCATCGAGGCGAACATCGCCGCACAACAATTCGGATATCCCATCAACTCTCCAACCTGGAAAGCCTGAGCCGTCGGATCCCCGGACCGATAGACCTTTGCGACGAATTGGGCTTGCTCTACGTCCCGGCTCACAAAGAAATGGGCATGCCCGGTTGCAACCCCCTTACCGAGGGACTCGCCTGTCTCCGCCTGCACCACCTCAATATGGTGTCCTTTATACCGGGCCCGATACTTTTCCACCTGGTCGAAGGGCAAGGTCAAATACAGGACGGGCTTCAAGCCAGCCATATAGGAAACCTCTTCCATCCGATCATAACCATGGGCACGAATTGCGTCTTCAATCTGCATCGAAACGTCATCCGTGGGTTGGTTCTCCGACACCTCTGCAAGGGTGGGTGCTTGTTCGAATCCCATGGCGAAAGAAGCCTGGGTCCGGGCCTCCTTGAGATTCCCATCTCGCAGAGCAGCACGGCCTTTCTCCCACGCATCGTTAACGGCAGGCCAATCCACTCGTTCGTGTTCCCAACGCACAAGAGTCTCTATCTGGTCCGGGATAATGCCGTACCAGGGGTTGATCGGCTCTTTGATAGAAACTTCCAGTTCGGACCCCTCAAGTGGAACAAACTCATCCATTCCATAGAGCTCTTCGTATTCCTTAAACACACCAGGGCAGAGATCGAAGAGCGTACAATCCGAACATTGCTCGCCCTTGGTCTTCTTATAATCATCTTCGCTATGGGCCTCGTTCGCGATCTGGGTAAGATCCGAATACTGCTGGTATCCGCCCCGAAGTTGGCACCACGGTACGCCCGCACGAGCCAGCACCACAAAGGGATGATCCCAGGATCGAAGTAGATCCATGGCCTCCTTTAGATAGGGCATCACCTCGCTGTAGCGCGGAATAAGCCAAAGGTTTTCCTTGGCCCGATATAGCGGGCTTACAAACGCAAAGGACATCTGGATGCTGGGGCCGAATTCGTTATGGAACCAGGTCACGAATTTGGGCAGGTTCTGGTAGTTGAGCTTACTGACCACATGGTTGATCTCAACCTTGATCCCAAGATCCTGAAAATTATGTAGGGATTCGACAGTTTTTTCCCAGTCCCCCTCACAGCCCGTACATTTGGCAGACAGTTCTTCAGTGTCCGCATGTAGGCTTATGAATGCGACTTCCAGCCCCGCATCGACAAGCTTCTTGGCATGTTTGGGAATGGACGTTTTGGTCCCATTGGTGACCAATTCGATCTTCTGGTACCCGAGCTGCTTCGCCAGTCGGATATAATCGGGCAATTCCTTTACGAGGGTTGGTTCCCCACCGGAAAAAGATAGATGACGGGCACCAAGCCGATACCAGCGGATGATCTTCTTCTTGGTCTTCTTTACGGTCTTGAAGCTATTTTCACTGGTCTCGTTCGCACTACAGAACGGACAGAGTTGATTACAAACAATCGTGGGACGTATGACCTTCAACATCACATTGGACGCCCGCGCCCGAGCCAGGGGATCCTCGAAATGCTTGGCCAGGCGTGATTCCGTCGGCGGTAGGATGGATTCTGCAATGGGCTCGAACAGGTCTTCCCCAAATCGCTCCAGGTACCAGCTACGAACTCCGCTGCACTGCTTTTCCATAAAGCAGGAGCTACAGGCCTTTCCAACTACATTATCATCGTCCCGGCGGGCCGGACGAGTTGGGTGGAAGGGAGCGGTCTCCGGCGTGCGATACGCCTCAGGTAAGCCACAGAACGGAACACCGCTACCCGGCAGAAAGACGATGGGTATCCCCTGATCGCTGGCTTCATCGAGAATCTCCGTCAACCCGGCACGTAATTTCGCCAGGGGGAGAGGCAGAAGGCGCTCGCCATTTTTCCCGTCTGGAAGACGTTGGGAAATAGAGAGCTCGACTGCAGATATACGTTCAAGACGAACCGACAACTCATCCAGGATCCGCCCCAGGTTCTGCGCCTTGGGATTCCAGATGGGTATCTTCACCCGGACGTCCACATCGACTTTGGACAATTCTTCGAGAGCCTTCAGCAGATGCTTATAGGCCCCCTTCTTACGGGCCAGATGATCATGAACCCGTGGATCTGTGGAGTGAATGGTGAGAACAATTTCATGTAAACCGGAGTCGACTAGACCACGGATCTGCTCCCGGTTGTCCAACCGGAAACCATCCGTGGCCAGACCCACATGCTGAAAGCCGAGGGTGGTCGCATGCTGAATCAGACTACCCATGTCATCGCGGTCTAAGGGGTCATCACCGAAAAAACGGATCTCCCCGGGCTCGTTCCCCGCCAGGTTCTCCACCTGGCGCATCAAACGCTCTAGAGAATAGTGCTGCGACAGATCGGTCGCGAGCTGCCCACTCTGGGGTGGAATCTGCTCAAGAACCTTGAGACTAACCGTATGATTGCGACGGGCCATAGAAAAAATGTAGCAGCACGCCGTCCCATGAGCAATGCTCTTAACAGCATTCCTCGTCCGAACGGGCGGGATCAGGATTCAGGGATCGCCTCGGAACCGGCAAAAACGACCGGCTCGGTCAGGGGATTGATCTCCGCATCACCATATTGATCGATATAACTGCGACGCACCCCCACGCAATAATCGTTAAACGAACATTCGCTACACCGATCGGCTTTGTAGAACTCTTTGCCAACTTCCGGACTACGATAAATCTTTCGAAGTAGACGCTGATGATACTTGATCGTGCCGCCCAGCATGCACGGCGGATAACTGCCCTGGCCGATGATCCCGCCAAATCCGATGTCGGTTTCCAGACAGTAATCGAGCGCATTGGTGAAATAGGGCTGAAGGTCCGTAAATGTTGGAACCACCCAATTGGCCACCAGGTCGTTGATTCCCTGGGCGATGGCAAAGCAGATACTCACATGACCCGTATTCTCCGGAAATTCCTCGCGTAGGAATCGAACATACTCCGGTAATTCCTGGTAGTTCATCTTGGTGATGACGCAGGCGATCTGGGTTCGAATGCCCAACTCCCGGAAATTATGCATCGCCTTGATGGTCTTCCAGAAGGCCTTTGGCAGACGCGTGATTTCATCGGATTGCTCCGGATTCACGCTATGCAAAGAAAATGTGACCATGGTCAGTCCGGAGTCGACAAGTTTCCGGGCATAGTCCATTTCGGCGGACTTTACCCCATTGGACTGCATCTCAATACTCTTCAATCCAAGCTCACGAGACCCACGAATGATGGCCGGAAGCTCCGGATGAATGGTGGGTTCACCGCCTGAAACAATGAGATGGGTCGTGCCTTCGTCGACGAAGCCGGATATCTTCTCGAGTAGGGCGTCGACCTCGTAGTCCCCGACGGTTCGATCCACAAAGCAGAAGGAACAGGCCATATTGCAATGACCATTCACACGCACCGCAGACATCTCGCGTTGGGTTACCGGGTTATCAAAATCCGATATCTGCTTATAGTCCCATTGCTCAAGTTTGTTCATTGGACGTAGACGCCAACCAAGGGCTTCGTCGAGTCCGATGGGCACCATTTTATCGGCACCATAATAATCGACATAACTTTGCTCTATGCCGGGGCAGTTCTCCAGCAGAACACAGCTATCACAGGCCGATGCGCGGGTGAGCTCCTGCCGATCCGAATGCTTATAGAAGTTGATCCGATCGTGGAAGATACTCCCGTAACGGTCCAACTCACCGCTGGTGGTACACGGTGAGACTCCAGTCTTGTCAGTCAGCCCATATTCCAGCCGGCGACGTTGTGCCACATGGAAATAACGGGCCAGATACGGCGCAATCTCGTTGTACGACAATAACGCATCCCGCGCCGACTCCGGTACCTGCCCCACCTGGGGTAAAGAGAATAATACCCCGGTGATTCCACCACCCATCCGGGCAATCCGTTCGATCATGGGCTCGATCTGCGGCGCGTTGGCACGCAATACCGGAATAATGACATAAACCTTCAGAGGGGATCCGGCCGCAGCTTTCAGGCCTTCCACATAGCGCTCATGCTGGCCCGGATCACGCATAATCGATTCGTTTAGATCCTCATCGAGACTCGCACATACCAGGAAGGCTTCTTTGAAGCCGGCCGCTTCCAGATAGGACACCACATGGGCACTGGCGAAAGCCGAGGAGGGGGCTTCCAATGCACAGGTGTCGATACCTATTTCATTACACTGGTCTACAATGTCGAGGAAATTGGGGTGCTCCAGAGGATTACTGCCCGCCATCACCAGACGACGACATTCCGCAGGTTGGATCCCGTCCACCTGGGCCTTCAGACTTGCCGCTTTGGCCTGCACCCGCGACACGCCCCACCTTTCCGAGGCAAAACGGTAGTCGAGCCGATCTCGCTCGTAAAAAATCAGACGCGCATCATACATGGGCAGAATTTAGAGAGGAAAATGGGCTTCTGTCAATAAGAACAGTAACCTTTGGAAATCGGAACGGCGCTGGCAAACGGAATTTAGAGTATAGCAAAATTCTGCGCCGTAATGGACAACTTAAGCAGATACGACCCCGTTTTACTTCAGCAGAGGCCAAATTGGTGCATGATCGTGAAGCCACCGGTCAACAATCCAGCGTTCAGAAAGGTCACATACACAAATCACACCAGCAATCTCCGTAGGAGGGGAAGGGTCTCAACGGCAATTATATCGTTCAGTAGGAAAATTCTCGTGTTGCGTTGGAATGAGAAGCTCGTCTAGCTGGCTCTCCCTTTCCTTCAACGTCTCTTCCATTAGAGAGATATTTTTGTCGTACACCGCCACGACTTTGTTGAGAGCTTCTCTGTGCCCGAGCAGGATCAGCGGTGCCATGATTCTATGTCGTGCTATCTGCCGGCGTACGTGACGATTATCTTTACCTGTCACAGTCTCAAGATACTTATTCGCGTTATCAAGCTTCTTCAGATCCTCAATGAACCCTACCCCATCTTTCGTTAAATCAACCACCTCCTTCCCAATCTCAATCAGCTCGGACATCAATAACACACCTCCCGTCCCAACGATTACCGGGACACTTGCTGCCAATGCCGTTCCATATTCCAGTGAGGTTTTTAGCGCGCCTAACCAGGCGATCCAGCGTTCATCATAAGCACTCAGCCTTACGTAATTTTGAAATCCTTCGGACAAGCGAATCAATCTTTTTACGTCGCCTTTTTCGACAGCTTCCTTCGCTTGGTCAAAGGCCATTTGCCTATTCGAGGATTTAAATACTTCATCCTTATAACGCTTCCATTCATGATCGCTGCCCCAATTAGACCATTCATCAATTATACCGTGTTTTTTTTTGAAGAATTTCTCATATAGGTCCATGAGCGCTGCGGCCTTTTCCTCAGAACCCGCCTCTGCCGCATGAAATTTCTTCGCCTCTTGGGAACGGAACCAACTCCAACCGTCTATCTCGGTCAGGGAGGGGAATAAGTCAGCCTTTTTCAACGCGTCATCCAACAGCTCGTTTTGGCCTATCACCAATCTCTGCCTTGCGCACCGCGCATCAAATCTACCGTTCAGATCCTTTTTGTACTCATCTGCCATCTTCAGTTGTTCTTCGAGCTTCTCTTTCTTTTCACTCAAGGGTTGTTCAAGCTCGCTTTTTTTCTTCATCAATTCGTTGATCTGTTCCTGAATTTCGCTTTGCTGTCCTCGCCATAATGAAATCTTCAGATCCAGCTCGGCTCTTGCCCGTAGCACATCGTTTCCCAATTGAGCTCTATCGGACAGAAGCTTTCTCCTTCCCTCTTTACTCAGATCTTTCACTCCTCCCCCGCTCGTCAGGAGGTTGTTTGTCGCACGGTATATAGTGTGTAGCCGTTCAAATTCTTTGGAGTCTGGGGGAGCAGAACGAAGAGCCTCCAATTCCCTTTCAAGTCTTGCAATCTCTTCCGCAATTTTGTCGCTCGCCGAATCCGGGGCATTGCCTTCCCTGGCTTCCCGCATTTGCTCTTCGATTTGCTCCATCTTCTCTTGCAAACATTTCTTGGCAGCTTCGGCTTTCCGTTTCTCAGCCCCGTTTGCAGTTATTCTATCAACCTTAGAACAGTCTGCCCGTTCCCCCATGTCCAGCACGGGAAGATCAGGTTCATCAGCCACAGCTATGGAAAAAAAACACGCTGCGAAGATGAGGACTGCGACAGATTCGATTAACCAGCGTTTCATAGTTCTCTTCCTATTTTTCTGTTGTATCCGATGCATACCAACACCGCCCCCACAGGGGAAGGATCCAAACGATAGCAGGATTGCTCGCAAAGACCGGGGAGGGGGCTTCCAATGCACAGGTATCGATACCTATTTCATTACACTGGTCTACAATGTCTAGCCGATCTCGCTCGTAAAAATTCAGACGCGCATCATACATGGGCAGAATTTAGAGAGGGAAATAGGCTTCAGTCAATAAGAACAGCAACCCGTTGGAACTGGAACGGCGCTGGCAAACGGAATGTAGAGTATCGCAAAATTTAGCGCCATTATGGACAACTTAAGCAGATACGACCCCATTTTACTTCAGTAAAGGCCAAATTGGTGCATGATCGTCAGTCCAGATCAGGGGGGGGCCAGCCGGTGGGCGCGTTGTACTCGCCTGTATAACCGCCTCGGAGTCGAGGAAGTGTTGATTATGGCTCATCAACACCCAATAGCTGAAGTACGCTCCCAACCAGGTCACCTTACAGTCGTACCAGGCATCTTTCTTACGTGCATTAACCTCGTCGCGGGAGAGTGATGGGTCATCCAGCCATTTGCCAACACATCGACGCCCCTTCCAGCCCAGCATGTCGCAATACTGGCGCTGGTTGCGTGGATACTCCACCCACCGCCCCTCCATCTTTCGCTCCATTGCATGCGCTTGTATCACTGGAAGCAGGTTGATGTGGGCATTGGTCACATTTACGGCAAGGATCCCATCGGGTTTTAAAAGCGTCAGATAGGTCTCCATCGCCTCCCGGGTCAGTAGATGCGTGGGCACCGAATCTCCGCTAAACGCGTCCAGTATCAGCACATCGTACATCCCCTTCTCTTCCACAAGCTGCAATTCTTCGGGGGTTTTCGCGGCGCGTTTCAAGTCTTCAAGACTACGCGCATCATATTCCAGGGAATGTCGACCATCACCTCTGACAATGCTCCAGGTCGCGGGTGTGTCCTCCAGGAATGTGAAATGGGTCATCGCTACGTCGACAACGTCCGGATTGATTTCGTAAAACCGGAACGCATCACCCTGCCGCCCATAGGCTGCCAGAGTGCCGATTCCAAGCCCAACGACGCCATAGCGCCGCCCCTTTTCATCGGGCCGCCAGTCCATCGCCAGGCCCACCCCGGACTCACGCACGAAATAGGCCGTCGGAACTTGCCGACAAGATGGTCGAAGATGCTGAAAGCCGTGACTGATACGACCGCTCAGGAAGTTCTTAACCAGGGGTATGGGGCGTCCCTGGGGATGCAGGGACACCCGTAGAAATCCATAGAAACTTCGGCGCACCACCACCGAACGGTCGTAGGTATCCATAAAGTGTTGGCCAAAGCGAACCGATGACAGGAGCACCATAACGGCGACCAGGCCCATCAACCACATCCGAGGACGTCTCCAGATTTGGCCAGTAGCCCGTTTCTCCGTGGTCCAGATCAGGACCAGCCAGGCAAGGCCGGTTGCGATCAACCCAACCGGGAATTCCACGAATACATCAAAGAACCCCGGCAGGAGTATCGCCCCGACCACAGCCCCCACTACACCACCGATGGCAATATAGAGATAATATCGGGTCAGAGCGCTCGGATCTGGCTTGATACGTTCCAGTTCCCCGTGAAGTAGCAGGCAACACAGAAATAAGATCCCGTTGTAGGCCAGAAATTGGCTGGTCATGGAGATGTGATGGCCCTGCTCCATCATCCAGATGGCCGTTGCCAACGCCAGCATATAGGCAAAGCCCAATAGCCACCTTCGATATAGACCGGGCCAGGCGAAGGTAAGGATGAATGTCAGCAGGTACAATCCAAGTGGAACGATCCACAATACAGGCGTAACACTGATGTCCTGACTCAAGCCGTGGGTAGCCGCCATCAATAAAAGCGATGAGATCGAAGGCAATACAAGCCAATGGATTTTTCGACGCCAGGGGCTTGTATCCGAGGCTGCTCCTGGTTCCGATGCCACGGAGCCGGTCCGATAGGTACAATAGGCGCACCAGAGTATAAGACCCACGGACAGGACATAGAGCAACGACCAGAGCTTTGTCTGGGCGGCACGGCCCAGGTTCGGGCCCAACACCAATGGAAAGAGAGCCAATGCAATAAAGGCTCCGGCGTTGGACCAGGCATAAAAGCGGTAGGGTTGGTTTCCCGGCGAGCAGCGGGCAAACCAGGCCTGGACGAGCGGAGCTGTCGCGGCCAACAGCACATAGGGTAGCCCCACACAACTGACTAGAGCGCCGATGATTCGGAATGTCGGCTCCATCTCTCCAGACATATGCCACGCGGCGTCCGGCTGAAGGGGCAGTTGCAAGGCAGATAGCACCAACACAACCGCGTGCACCAATAAAGCCCGATGCAGGCCCAGGCGAAGTGTAAGGTAATGGGCGTACAGATATCCCAATAAGAGGCCTGTTTGAAAAAACAAAAGGCAGGCCGTCCAGGTGGCAGGGCTTCCCCCGAACCAGGGTAGAATGTACTGGCCCAGAATGGGCTGAACCAGGAACAGCAGAAACGAACCGCTGAAGATAGCGATAATATAGGGCGCCTGGCGTGATTTCGTGTTTTCAGAAGCTTCCATCGAGCCTGTGTCCAGCGACGCGTTTTCGACTTAACTTCGCGGTACCGTCCGTTCAATCAACTGCTTAGCTGCGCATGTATCGCAGCCGGCCTCTTGGCGCTTCATGGGCCGAAAAGCCAACATAAATCCGACCAATGCCAAACCAATAGCGACGGGATCTTGCCAGGTAAAAAACCAATCCATGACTCAACTATACCCCATTATGCGACCGACCTGGTACACCCCGACCGCACAAACCCAGGCCAGCACCGTCATATAGATGAAAGTGAAGACCGGCCATTTCCAGGAGCCGGTCTCCTGTTTGATAATCGCAAGGGTCGCCATACATTGACTACAGAGAGCAAAAAACACCATCAAGGCCAAGGCAATAAGTGGTGAAAACGCTCGGCTACCATCCGCCCGCCGAGATTCACGAAGTTTTCCGAATAGTCCCGTGGATGGATCAAAGCTCTCTCGATCCAAAATGCCTGGGTCATACCTACCAGGGTCCACATCTCCCATGCTGTACAATACGCCCCAGGTGGGGATGATCAGCTCGCGGGCTGGAAACGCGGCCAAGATCCCAACTGTTGTTCTCCAATCAAAGCCAGCCGGAGCGAAAACCGGCTGAATAGCCTTACCCGCCCGTGCAAGGAAACTCTGCTGCTGCTGATCGGCACGCTCGTGATTCCGCAACCCAAGAACTTCCTTTTTCTTTTCTTCGTCGCTTTTGCCGGACTGTTGAACGGTCGCGATCTTCGTCTCGTAGCTGTCGTGAATCGACTGTGATCGGGGGTAGTAACTCAACAACCAGATGACCATCGACGCCGCAAAGATGATCGTTCCTGCCATTCGTATGAAGCCTCCACAAGCACTCCAGACCTGCACACCCACAACTCGCCAGACCGGCTTCTGGTAATAGGGAAGCTCCATAAGAAAGCTGGATACGCCGCCCCGAAGTACCGTCTTTCGCAGTATTAGAGCCACCAGAACGGCGACCACAATGCCGAGCATATACATGGAGAATAATACGGTACCGGCATAGGCCACCGGGAAGAACGCCCCGATCAGTATGACGTAGACCGGCAAGCGAGCCGAACAAGACATCAGAGGAGACACTACAATCGTAGCTATCCGGTCGCGCTCCTTTTCGATGGTCCGAGTAGCAAGAATACCCGGAATCGCACAGCCGGTTGATGTAACCATGGGCACAAAGCTGCGACCGCTCAACCCGAAACTACGCATGATCCGATCGAGCACGAATGCCGCTCGAGCCATATATCCGGTGGACTCCATGACCGTGATGAAAAAGATCAGAAG
This sequence comes from Myxococcales bacterium, assembly GCA_963578775.1. Taxonomy (GTDB): domain Bacteria; phylum Myxococcota_A; class UBA9042; order UBA3505; family UBA3505; genus UBA3505. The sequence continues at coordinate 11,194 of CAUZEG010000030.1, read as the reverse complement.
GGCAATCTGCGGCAAAAAGATCAAAACGGACCCGACCCCATTAATCAGACCATCCACCACAAAGCTATTCAGCGCACCCTCGGAGAGCTGCGAGGCAACCCAGGAGCTACAAGCGCCTTGACCCGCCTCAATCAAGCCCATGGCCGGCTCGGCCGTAACGAAGACAGCCTGGAAGATCCCGTAGATGGCGAGAAGTAGAAGGGGCAGGCCCAGATATCGATGCAAGACAATCTGGTCTAATCGCACGGTAAGGTTCGACGAACTCCGCGAAACAGACGAGATCACCTGATCCGTCAACTCCGATGGATCTCTTTCAAGAGGCACACAAGCCGTCAAGGAGCCATGCAGGATGGCATCTCGTAACTGGACCAAACCCTCGCCCGTATAGGGGTTGGTTGCGAATACCGGCACATCCAGCGCTACGGATAATGCCGGCACATCTACAATCTTTCCTTCACCCTGGGCGATATCAAGCTTGGTTAAAGCCACCACAATCGGTAGCTCCAGGCTGGATAGTTCACGGTACAAAGACAGCTCTACCCGTAACTTGGAAGCGTCCATAACCACGCACAGAACGTCTATCTCTTTGTCCTGTTCACCTCGAAGATAGCTGATAGTCAGCGACTCATCGCGAGACAAGGGCTCAAGGGACGCAATTCCCGGTAGATCCACCGCACAGAGCGTTTTCCCACCAACGCTGACTCTGCTTTCCGAACGGCTTACGGTACTACCCGGGAAATTTACCGGCCGCTGCGTCGTATTGGTAAGTCCCATAACCAGCGATGTTTTGCCCGCGTTATGGCGCCCGGCAAACGCAACCGTGGTTGTTTTACCGGCAGACATTGTATCGTTCCCCATTATTGTGCCGCTATCGAACGCACAACAATCCGGGCCGCCTCATCACGGCGCAACGCCAACCGAAATCCATGCAAACGGTACAAGGTGGGATCGCCGAGGGGAGCCGTTCGTTCCACCATAACCTGGGCATCTGCCCAGAAACCCAGCGCCCCAAGCCGTTGCGATAGAGGATCATCACCGAGGACATGCTGAACAGCCACAGCCGCGCCAAGAGGGCATTTGTCGAGAGTTTGCATTCCTTGCGGTTCCTTTGGAAACAACGGCTTGACCCGAAGAGACGTGCGGCGGGTGATTTTCAGACGGGCTGGCCATACTAATGATAACGGATTTCAAATGCAACAAGAGCTTTTATGCTGCAAAAACTGCATGTTTCTTCACTCTGCTGATATCGTCTAAATTTGAACGTGCTTGCAACACTACCCCCGAATCCGATAGAAACCCGTCATCAACTCAGATATCGACGAGAACCCGGGAGAACACGTGGCCAAAGAAGAAGCAATTAGTGCCGATGGAACTGTATTAGAAGCATTGCCTAACGCGATGTTTCGCGTTGAACTTGAAAACGGTCACAAAGTGCTTGCACACGTATCCGGTAAGATGCGTCGCTATTTTATCCGTATTCTGCCCGGAGATACCGTCACGGTGGAGTTGTCTCCATATGACTTGACGCGCGGCCGCATTACCTACCGCTCCAAGGGACAGTAGAGTCCATACGGATCGCACCCGATCCCACCAGCTGGGATTCGAGGGCTAGAGCTATTTCTGGATACCGTTTACTTGCACAAACGGGATGATTTTTCCTGAAATGTGTGGTGAAGCTTGTTGTGGGGGACAATCCCCGTTTCAAATGGAGCCAGGTCGAGATTACTGTGTCCGGAACCGAGACAATCAGCCATGGAAACTGTGTACGTACGCAAGACTCTGCGAACGGGACCTTGCGCTTTACGGCCGAAATGCTCGAGTTCCAGACGAATGAATCCGACCAACCCATATGGACGATCCGATTGGAACAAATCCAACGGCTCAGTTTGATTGGACCGAAAGCGGTCGTGGTTACGGACGAAGGACGCACCGACTTTGAAGGCTCAGAAGCGGAGCGGATTACACGCGCACTGGCGGAGCATCTTAAGGGCCCCGCGTCAGCCGTATCGCCCCCCGGAGACGGAGCGTCGGCGGAAATAGAGGATCAAAAACAAAGTGTTCCTGAACCTGGAGCCGTCCCATTTCCAAAGGGCAAGATTGTCGCAGAAGAGATGTGTGTCTGGTTACCAGGAACGCAGGCCCTCGCGGGCATGATGGCGGTAACACCCCATGGTATTGCATTCTCGCGAGACTTGAGTGCCGCAATGATGACCTCCAATGTGGTCTGGGCCCTGTCCGTTGACCAGGTGAAAAACATCGCCGAGGGGGAGGGGAACACCACCTGCATCACGGATACAGATGGGGCAGTCTATCGCTTTATGGGCCAGGGTGCGGCTCGTGCCGGGAACCAGATGCAACAAGTACTGGACGGCAAGATCCAGGAGATCGATGTTGATGAACCCGTCGATGAGAACGAGAATTCGAAAGAACTAATTGCGGAAGTAGCCAAGTCCGTTGCCGAAGCAGCAAAGCAGCAGAGGCAAAGCCAAAAACCAACGGTTCCGACTCCTCCACCGGTTCCTGCCACGGTAGCCCCACTTATTCCTACGAACACACCCGTCCCGGACGAGGTCATCTTGAAGGAACGATTTACGCAACGTCGCGGACCGATCTCCGTGCCGGGAACAATGGTATTGACGACGAAAGGCTTCCGATTCGATACCGTCGGCGCTCTCAGCTTCGTCTTCGGGGGAGATCTTCGCGCTCCACTAAAGACAATCCAAAACGTGAAATATACATCCAACCGAGAGTGCGAAATATGGGTTAATGGAGCCATACACCTATTCCGCGGATCGGGGGCGGAACGACTTTTTAATGCCCTGAATAAACTACGCAAGCCCCCGGTGACGGCCGAAGCCACAGAAGAGTCGACATCGGTCATTGGCGAGTCCGACCAGAAACCACCCCTGGTCGGGCTTCTCCCCATCTCTCGCATCCTGGGGAACCTCCAACAGTTAACTGTTTATCTTGGCAATGAGCCACTGTTCATCGCGCTGGGCAGCTCCGTTTTTCTTCTCGACGATGGCCTGGGGTTTGCCTTTCCGCGTGTGCCGCCCACCCAGCTCAGCACCGGTATGCGAATTCGATGCGAGGCCCAAAAAGAGCTCGGGACCTATGTCTTCGATACCGAGGTCATCCGAACGGGCAATAAGAACTTCGATGTCGCAAATGACGAACGAGAGTCCTGGTATATGCTCGTGGTCAAAACTCCGCACGGGGTTCAGACACTACCCACCTTCCACCCCTAAACCTATGTCATAGTAGCGCGAGCAGTTGATCAGAACCTGTCATGAGCAATTTCATCGAACCGCGATCCAACCCGGTGCTTGATCGTCACATAAACACTCGCCTAGAATGTCTTCGCCCAGCAAACGGACCGATATGGCGAAGGCAAACAAGACTATAATTAAATGTGAAGCGATGCGGCTCAAAGGGCCGATAGCTTTCATAGGCGAATTGGAGCTTACGCAAACGGAGCTGCGCTTCAACCCGACAGGTATGGTCAATCGCATCATTGGGTCCGAACCCCTGGTTCTTCCGCTCAGGAAGATTGAAAGGGTTGCAATCATCGGACTCAACGAAACGGTCCTCGTATGGGTTGACCAATCCCCCTATCGCTTTCTTGGGGCCGGGGCGCGAACAGTACTGGAAGCCCTGGAGAACCTCCTTCTGGATCAGGCCGCGACAGCCACAACGGGAACGGCTCTATCGGAAGCCGGCTCGGTCGAGGTGTTGTCACAAGACCAGGCAAAGCGGCTGATTTTCGATTGGGCGGATAACATCGGCTACAACGCGGACGAGACGATCATCTTTTCATCTCCGGTCATCCGTCGTGCGAAGAACGCAACGAGCCGCGGTTGGATCTTAATCACAGATAAGGACCGGGTGCTATACCTACCAGCAGGTGGACAAGATAGCGAAGAAGTCCCCATCCAGATGTCTTTGAAAGCGATTCGGCCTGCTGGTCGTATTTCTGGGCCCGTTCTTCGTATGACCGACGGGGAGACCAATTATGTTTTTGCCCCCATCGGTGGAAGCGCCATTACAGAGCGATTCTGGGATCTTTGCGCTACAAAGACCCGGGTCGACGACTCGGCGGATCGAGAAAAGGCGGCCCGTACGAAGATCATGGGCCGTCCAAAGTCCATCTGGATTCGACAGGATGGGAATCTCGTATACAGCACAAAGGAGTGTATGCTCATCGCCGTTCGCGACGGAATCGGACTGGTCGTCATCGAACGCCCGGATCCCCCCTTCCCAGACAAGATGCCTCTACGACTGGAAGTTTGTCTGGATGATGGAATCTACTGGTTCGATACCGTTATTGTTGACACACGTCGGGCCTTTCAACCCATTCGTATAGGCCGCAAGAAGGGGCGCTATATCATCGTCTTGCGAGATCCCAAGCGAATCCGTGGTCAGAACCGTCGTGATAATTATCGTATCAAGCTCCGCGGACGCGAGGCCTGGCTGCTCAAAGATCTGGCCAAAGCCCAAACCAGCGGGATCTTGAACGAGGATGAGATTATCGTCTGTGAAATCGCAAATCTATCGGCCAGTGGCTGTCTCATCCGTTCCACTTCGGAGATGGAAGCCGGAACCACGATCAACATTATTCTGGCGTTTCTTAATCGGAAAACCCCCATAAAGGCTCGCATTGTGCGGTCTATTCCGTCCGCCAAAGAAGAAAATGGCTGGCTCGTCGCCGTGGCCTTTCCCAATATCAGCGCCCAATATGCCGATCTGGTGCATCGATTTATCGCCGACGAACAACTGAAAAACATTCGACGGGCGCAAGAAGACGCGAAGCCCAAGAAAAAACCGTCCGCATCCAAGAAAAAACCAAAACCGGACAAATAGATACACCCATATGCTGGTGTGCCCAACGGCGGAAAGGGGCGAACAATGTCTCGAACTTGACAAAATTGCCTATTTTTGAGTGAGTGCTCACTTATGGCACGCCCAACCACAATCGATACGAACCAGATTCTTGAAACGGCCCGTAACTTGTTTCTGAAGCGAGGGTTCTCCGTTTCAACCGCCGAAATTGCCAAGACGGCGGGCATATCTGAAGGCTCGCTTTTTAAGCGCTTCCCTAGCAAAGAGAAGCTCTTTCTTGCGAGCATGGACCTACCTGTTTTTGATGTCGACAAATTCCTACGAAAGAAAGTCGGAGAGAATCAGGTCGAGGCCAATCTGATCGTACTCGCCGGTGCGTTGTTGGATTTCCTGCGAATCCGGCTCCCACGAGTCTTGATGCTCAAGTCGAATCCAATAGAGACCCTTCGCTCCAATCCTTCGGCTGGACCGCAAGAGATCCTGCGTGAAATCAAGAACTACCTCGAGGAAGAAATGAAACTCGGACGAATTGGGACCTTCGATTCAGAGATCTTCGCACGGATGCTTCAGGGCTCCATGGTCAATTATGTGTTTTTTGAGTTGCTCTCTGGCCAAGCTCATCGCCCAGAGGAGACACAAGCCTATGCCGAGGAGGTCGTTTCTATTTTGCTCTATGGAGCAGAACCACGATGACCTCCCGATCAAATAATGTCCCGGCCAGAGCCTTTATGGTGCTCATCGTCCTCGCCAGCGCCTACGCCTGTACCGTTCATTCGGTTCCTTCGAAGGTAGAGTCCCAGATCCCGATACCCGAGAAATTTTCGAACGCCAATGGCCAGAGCTCAATTCCTGCCAATCAGGCCTGGTGGAAAGACCTCCAAACCCCGGATATCGATCGTCTTGTAGACGATCTACTGACAGGAAACCTCGATCTTCGGGCGGGCTGGGCCCGTGTCCAACAAGCACGTGCCCTGGCGGCGCAGGCCTCCTCCGGCTTATGGCCCCAGATTGGTATTGACGCCACTGCGACAAGATCCCGGGTTTCTTTTTATGTGCCGCCGCCGATCGGGGAACAGTCATTCAAGGTCAGCTCCTATCCCATGAACGTAGGGGCCGCCTATGAGGTCGACCTCTGGGGACGTCTTCGATCCATGCGATCCGCCGGTCAACTCAGCGCGGACGCGGCCATGGAGGATCTGAATTCCTTCAAGATGACCCTGATCGCGACGACCGTTGATCTATGGTGCCTCATTGTCGAACAGCAGGCCCAACTCGCGCTCCTCCAACGACAGCTCAAGGTCAACCAGACCTTCCAGGAGCTCGTAGATCTACGCTTCGCACGCGGGCTTGCTTCCGCCGTCGACGTACACCAACAACGACAGCAGGTACATGCCATACGAGCACAAATCCCTCTGGTGGAAGCACAGATCTCCTTGCTCCAACATCAACTCGCCGTAGTACTGGGTAAGACCCCCGGCTCCGTCTCCGTCTCGGCTGACGCCAGATTGCCGAAACTGAGCCATCAGCCCAGCCTGACAATCCCATCGCAGATGCTACAAGGTCGCCCAGATGTACGCGCGATGGAGCTTCGGATCCGCGCTGCCGATCACCGGGTAGCAGCCGCCATTGCAGACCGTTATCCAGCCCTGCGCCTCAATGCCAGCACAGGGTATCTGGATCGAGAGGTCGCAGGGCTCTTTCAGAACTGGGTCTGGACCCTGGCCGCCAATGTGGTAGCGCCCATTTTCGATGGGGGCCGGCGCGCCGCGGAGGTTCGCAGGAACCGAGCGGTGGTCGAAGAATTGGTCGCAGGCTACGGACGCACCATTCTGACGGCCCTGCGGGAAGTCGAAGATGCTCTGGTCCGTGAACAAAGCCAGGCCCGATACGTGGTCGAGGTAAACGCCCAGCTCGCTGCTTCGCGGGCAACTCTAGAACAGGCGCAAACACGATATGTAAATGGGCTGACCGATTATCTCCCGGTACTCAGCACATTACGGATCCTACAACAATTAGAGCGCAGTCAACTCAATGCCCGCCGACAGGAGGTCTCAAACCGAATCCAGCTATACCGCTCTCTGGGTGGCAGCTGGACACCGGTGAAAGACCAGGCGACCAACCACGCCGAATTCTCGCAGGATGGTTCCCCATGAAATTCTCAATCCCAAGAATCATCTTTCCCATCATCGCGATTGTTGTTGGCCTATTCGTGGCACGCGCGTTGATAAAGAATCGTCCGAAACCCAAGAAGAAGACACCGACCGTATCCGCTCCCTGGGTCCAGATCGAAACGGTCAGTAAAAAAGACCAGAAGATCACCATAGAAGCCCTGGGCCTCGTCAGGCCTGCACGCTCATTGGTGCTTCAACCCGAGGTCATGGGACGAATCATCGACGCGTCCGAGAATCTGACCCTTGGGGGTCATGTCGTCGAGGGAGAAGAACTTCTTCGTATCGATGCCCGTGACTACCGGCTGGCCGTCCAACAACAACGGGCCAACGTCTCCCGCGCCCAGACCCAATACCAGGTCGAGAAGGGTCGAAAGGTTGTTGCCGAACACGAATGGGAACTGATGACGAACAAACCAAAGGTCAATGTGGCCGGCCGTGATCTCGCTCTTCGTAAACCCCAGATAAGGAGCGCTCGGGCCGACCTTGAATCGGCTCGAAGTGCCTTGAAACGAGTACAGCTTTCCGTAGATAAAACGGTGATCACAGCACCATTCAACGGGGTCATTCAAAAAGAAAACCTGGAAATCGGACAACTGGTGTCACCCCAGACACCCGTCGCAACGATCATCGGGACGGATAATTTCTGGGTACAGACCTCGGTACCCATCGGACATATCTCGGCCATCGATATTCCAGCGGCCGATAGCTCGGTAGAGGGTTCGCGTGTCCGTATCATTCAGGAAAAGTCCAAAGCCAAGTCCATCGTGCGTACGGGCCGTGTGATTCGTCTGCTCTCCGATCTGGACCCACGCGCCCGATTAGCCCGACTCCTGGTCGATGTCGCCAAACCACTTTCAACCGAACCAGGACAGCTCCCCCTGCTCATCGGGTCCACGGTACATCTTGAGATCGAGGGGAAGACAATCCCAAACGCCATGAAGATACCCCGTTCCGCCGTTCATAATGGCAACCAGGTCTGGCGGGTCGACTCCGACCAGAAACTTCGAATCCAGACCATTGATATTACCTGGCGATCCAGAGAGTACGTATTCGTAGTCGGCGGGTTACCCGACCCGGCGGATCTGATTGTAAGCCGGCTCTCTTTCGCTGTAGATGGCATGCCGGTTCGGCTCATGAAAACCCCGGCGCCCAGCTCCAGCCAAGAGGTACGGCGTTGAGTTCTTCCCCCATCAAACGCGGGCCCATTGCCTGGATGGCCAAGAACCGTGTGGCAGCCAACCTGTTGATGCTCGTTCTTATTGTGGGCGGCCTTGTCGTCGGTCTGGGAGTCAAACAGGAGGTCTTTCCTGAGTTCGACATGAACTTTATCACGATCAGCGTGCCCTATCCCGGGGCCAGCCCTGAAGAGGTCGAGACCGGAATTATTCTGGCCATCGAAGAGAGTGTACAGGGGGTAGACGGAATCAAACGGATTCGAAGTGTTGCGGGTGAGAGTGCAGGTTCCGTGATTGTCGAGCTTCTGGCGCGTGCGAATCCCAATAAGGCCGTGGCCGATATCAAGAATGCCGTAGATCGGATCACGTCCTTTCCCAAGGAGGCCGAGAGACCCGAGGTCACTCTTTTAACCACCCGACGAGAGGTGATTTCCATCGTGATCTACGGGGACACAGATCTCCGGAACCTACACGCTCTCGCGGAACAAGCGCGCTATGAGCTACTGGGCCAAAAGAACATCACATATGTGGAAGTGGATGGTGTTCCGCCATTGGAGATCAGTGTCGAAGTGCCCCAGCACAACCTTCGAGCATACGGCCTCAGTCTACCCGGTATCGCCGCAGAGATCGGTCGAACATCTCTAGAATTACCATCGGGTGGCGTAAAGACGGCTACCGGAGAGGTGCTCTTGCGGCTGGCGGAGCGACGGGACCTGGGCACGGACTTCGAAAAGATTCACCTTCTTACATCCGAGGATGGAAATACCGTCCGCCTGGGGGATGTAGCACAGATAAAGGACGGCTTCGCCGAGACCTTCGAAGAAGCCCATTTCAATGGGAAACGAAGTGTTCTGGTCAAAGTCTTTCGGACCGGCGACCAGACGCCCATCGAAGTGGCTGCGGCTGCCAACTCTTTTGTGGAACAATTTCGGGCCAAGCTACCACCAGGAATACAGATTGGAACCTGGGGTGATTGGTCGGAACTCTATCGAGACCGCGTCGACCTGCTGATGCGAAATGGGAAGATTGGCCTCATTCTGGTCCTGATCATCCTGGGCATGTTTCTGGAAGTACGACTGGCATTCTGGGTCACAATGGGTATCCCCATCTCTTTCCTCGGCTCTCTATTCCTACTGCCCGCCCTCGATGTCTCGATAAATATGATCTCGCTATTTGCCTTCATCGTAACCCTGGGGATGGTGGTTGATGACGCAATTGTGGTGGGTGAAAACGTCTTCGAAAACCGCCAAAAGGGAATGTCCTTTATGGACGCAGCCATTAAGGGTGCCAGACAGGTGGCGGTCCCGGTGACATTTTCCATTCTGACGACCATCGCCGCATTTATGCCCATGTTCTTTGTCCCCGGTATTGCTGGAAAACTGTTCCGGGTGATTCCCGCCATCGTTGTATCTGTATTGTTGATTTCCCTTATCGAGTCCCTTTTCGTTCTACCCGCACATCTCGGTCATCAGAAGAAACGGTCGCCTCGAGGTATTGTGGCCTGGCTTTCCGGAAAACAAAAACGGATCAGCAACAGTATGGTCTGGACCGCGCAGAACCTCTACAGGCCTCTTCTCCACAAGGCTTTGACCTATCGGTATACCACCATTGCCATCGCAGTGGCCTGCTTCATGGCTACCATGGGCTATATCATCGGGGGTCATATCGGATTCTCATTCATGCCCCGCGTAGAGTCCGACTTCATTACCGCGCAAGCGACTCTCCCCTTTGGGGCGCCCATGGACCAATCCAGACATGTGCAAACCCTGCTGGTAGAGGCTGCCAACCAGGTTCTTGAGGAGAACGGTGAAGAGGGGATCAGTCGAGGTATCTTTACGCTGATTGGAAAACCGATGATGCAAGGAGGACCGGTCAATAGGAACCGAAGCGTAGCGGGCAGTCATGATGTCGCTGTACGCGTCTTTCTTGTGGGCAGTGATAAGAGAAAAATGTCCAGTGCCCGCTTCACCAAAGAGTGGCGTCAGAAGGTAGGTGAAATCCCTGGTCTGGATACCCTACGATTCTCCTATTCTATTGGACCCAGTGCCGGCAGCGCCATCGATATACAGCTAAGTCACCCCGATACTGTGACTCTGGAAAAAGCCGCTCGTGAGCTGGCTACAATGGTTCAATCCTATGAGGGCGTAAAGGATGTAGACCCTGGTGTGGCCAGTGGAAAAAGCCAGATCGACTTTAATCTACGGCCCGAAGCAAAGGGGATGGGCCTCTCCTCAATCGATGTGGGACTCCAGCTACGGTCCGCGTTTTTCGGTGCGGAAGCCCTTCGCCAACAACGAAACCGAAACGAAATCCGAGTGATGGTAAGACTGCCCGCCGAAGAGCGTCGATCGGAATACGATGTGGAGAGTTTGATTCTACGCAGCCCGACGGGCGGAGAGATCCCCCTTAGTGAGGCTGTCGACATCCAACGTGGCCAGGCCTATACCTTTATCCGACGCGATACAGGTCGCCGCGTCCTGGATGTAACCGCAGACATTGTCGAGGGACAAACCACAGCGGGTAAAATCCTACGAAACCTCAAACGCGATGGGCTCAAAAACCTCGGTCAGACCTATCCTGGACTTCAATACTCCTTCGAGGGAGAGCGACGCCAACAGGCCGAATCCATGGATTCATTAAAGCGGGGCTTTCTACTAGCCCTACTTGTGATATTCGGGCTCCTGGCCATCCCCTTCGGAAGTTATACCCAACCTCTTGTGGTCATGTCGGCCATCCCATTTGGCATTATTGGAGCCCTCATAGGCCATATCGTCATGGGATTCGACCTGAGCATCATCAGCATGATGGGTATCGTCGCCCTGGCGGGGGTTGTTGTGAATGACTCGCTCGTGCTCGTGCACGCTGCCAATCGAGCCCGATTAGACTGCACCACATCTATGGACGCCATGTTGGTGGCTGGGGTTCGGCGCTTCCGCCCCATTCTCCTTACATCCTTGACCACATTTTTTGGGCTCGCACCCATGATCTTCGAGAGCTCGGTTCAGGCAC
>CAUZEG010000029.1:0-26569 GCA_963578775.1 Myxococcales bacterium | reverse complement strand
TTTCTCGATCCACTTCTTTCAGAAGGGCCTGCACTCCTCTGTCGTCGAGGTTGATAAGGTCGTCGAACACGAACATCAAGGCGCGGATCTCATCGGCAAGCTCTTCATCGTGTTCCTCGAGTTGAGTCATCAGGCTTTCTTCCTGTGACTTATCCATATTGTTCATAATGTCGGCGACGAGTTTGATTCCTCCCAGTTGGCGACTGGCCCCACCACTCTCCGTAAACCGAATCTGGCTGATCAAAGCCTCTTCCAGAAGATTGGTTACTTCTGGGGTCACCGTATCAATCGTTGCTAATCGTTGGATTACATTGCCCCGAACCTCGTCCGGTAAAGCCTGTACGACTGCGGCTGCTTTTGCAGTAGCCATATGCGCAACGACGACTGTGATCGTCTGGGGATGCTCCTTAGATAGAAGACCGGCAACCATGCGAGGTTCCGCGCGCTCCAGTACGTCTCGCAGCGCGCTCGCATCTTCCTCAAGAATGGCTTTTGCAGCTTCTGCGCCCAAAGCCTTTTCGGCGAGTCGAGTGACATAGGCCCCACCATCTTGAAGTTGAGCCGTGCCCGATCCAAGATCTTTTGCGTATTGTGCTAGAACTTCGTCGCATTGCTCGACGGTGGCATGCCGCATTTCACGGGCGGCCTTGGCGATAGTCTTGATTTCTTTCCTGGAAAGACTTCGAAACACTTCAACCGCCGTCAGCTCGTCGAGATGAACCAGGAGAATCGCGGCCATATGTGACGGTACGAGTTTAAAGTTTACATTTTTTTCTTCTGCTGCCGCTGCCATCTAATGTTCTCCAGAATCCAGCTTTAGTTGGAGGAAGGGGTCGATTTCGAACGCCCTGCTGTGGACATGTTGAGCCAGGCTCGAATGATCTCAACCGTACCTTTTACGTTTTCGCGAGAGATCGCTTCAATTTCCTTTCGTAGGGAACTATCGACAGGAGTGATCTCCCGTCGAATGGCCTGCACCGCCTCTTGAATGGCTTCATCTCGAAGCTCACCCATGAGGTCGGCTTCCGCATCCTGAATGAAGCCTGGCGGAAGGAGTGGTTCCTCGTCCAGTGTCGGTGCTTCCTCAGCGGCTACCGCTGCTGCTTTCTTGCGGCGACGGGCCAGAAGGAAAGCTACGATTCCAGCGAGTAATACCAGGGCTAGAATAATAAAGAGCCAAGGTGTTTTGGCGAGTTTTACCTCGGGTTCCGGCTCTTCGATAGGCACCTCCTGCGCGAACGGAACGACCATGAGCTCGACAGTGTCGCCGCGATCCGGGTCGTATCCTACAGTTCGTTTCACGATTTCGACCATCTGTTCGGTATCGATCGTCTTATCCGGAACCGGTGTTCCTTCTTCGGCACCGGGCGTTTTCACGATGGAAATACCCAAGGCGTTCGCATCGACGATCACGGCTACCGATACGCGTTCTACGCCGCCGATATTTTGTTCCGTATGCCGTACGGTCCGTGTCAGAGCATAGTCGACATGGGAGGTTTTACGTGAGGAGTCGCTTGCGCTCCCGATCTCACTGGGCACGGCCGCTCCTGGGGCCTGGGGTAGGTTGCCGGGAGTTCCCGCCACCTGAAGGTCCTCTTTATTTCGTTTGGACGCGGCTTCGTTTGTTTTTCGTTCTGTCTTTATGACCGCGCCGTCCGGATCGAGGATCTCTTCCGTTGCGTTCATACGCGCCATGTCCATTTCTACATGAACACGCGCCGTAGCATGGCCCGGTCCGACGATTCGTTCGAGTAAAGCCGTCAGCCGTCGTTCAAGCCGTAACTCGTATTCGTGCTGAATCGCCAGTTGTTTCGTCCCATCTCCCTTACCCGCGGCGGTTGTTTCTTCACTCAACAAGCGTCCTCGGTCATCGATCAGAGCAACTCTCTCGGGGGTCAATCCTTCGACGGCCGTGCTGACCAGATGGGTGATTCCGGTGACCTGTCGACGTGTCAAAGTCGTGCCACGTCTTAGCTTAATGTAGATGGACGCAGAAGGTTCTTGTTCGTTGCGGCGGAAGACCGAACGTTCCGGGACCGCGAGGTGGACCCGGGTTGCGGCAACCGCTGGGAGCCGGGAAATCGTTCGGGCCAGTTCCCCCTGCAGGGCACGTGTGTAGTTCACTCGTTGGGTGAAACTTGTCATGGTCAATGTACTCTTATCGAAGAGTTCAAATCCGACTCCTCCGCCCTGGGGCAGACCTTCAGTCGCCAGATCAAGCCGCACTTGATGAACCTTGTTTCGAGGAACCTGGATTGCAGTGCCGCCTTCTATCAGGCGATACCGCACCTTTTGTTGCCGCAATTCTGCAATAACATGCCCCGCATCTTCTGCGTCCAGTTGGCTGAAGAGCGTAGCATAATGCGGTTCTGTCTTAGCGACCCGCATAATCAGCATAATAAAGATGATGGTCGCTGCGATCCCCGCAAGAGCGATAGAGCGTGATATGGCGGGAGAGGTGCTCCACCAGTTTTTAAGTTTTTCGAAGAGTTCCATCATTAGTTCACCAGCTGCTTGGCATGTACGGGACCGTTACCGTATGAGGCTAGATCTGCATACGCATGATTTCCCGGTAGGCTTCCAGGAGGCGATTTCGGACTTGCGTGATCATACGGAATGATAATTCGGCTTGGGTAAGAGAGAGCATGACATCGTGGGGACTTCCAGTTCCTATGACCGCGTTTGTCGCTGCTTGATCGGCACCTTCTAGATTATTCCGGACACCATCGATGGCAGACTGTAAATCAGACGAAAAATCGTCCGTAGTCGTACCAGTTTTCGCGTTTTCAGGATCACGAAGGATCTCGTTTATTCTGGCTTCGAGGCCTGGTTCAATGCTGTTCATGTTGAAACCCTTGTTTCAGCGGGGATTATACAGATGAGGAGGAGATCCGCATGGCGGCACGGGCCATATCACGGATGGATGAGAAGGCGGCCAGATTTGCCTGGTAGGACCGCATGATAGTGATCATATTCACCATCTCTTCAACGGAATTGATATTCGGAAAGGCGACGTAGCCGTCCGGATTGGCGTCGGGATGGCCGGGATCATAGACCATACGTGGAGGGGCGTCGTCAGAGACGATTTCTTTGACCTCCACTCCATGAGGAGCCTGCTCCATTTCGCCAGAGAGCATGGAGCCAAACTCATCGGCGGGAGGCACAGGCCGGATGACTACATCGCGGCGTTGATAGGGGCCGCCGTCGGCCGTGCGAGTGGTATGTGCGTTGGCAAGATTACTGGATGCGACCTCAAGTCGAGTGCGCTGTACATTCAGCGCGCCGCCCGCCAGTTCAATCATACGAAATACGTTCAAAGACATGATCTATCGACCTCCTTCGTCGATGGCATATCGGATCAATGCCATCTTGCGATGACTGACCTGCGACACCAGTTCGTATAGGAGTTTATTGGCTGCCATCTTCATCATCTCATCATCCAGATTAACCCGGTTACCGTCGAAGCCGGTTTCGGGGCCGGGGCGGTCTTCGACGGTGGGCTCTGGGCCGGATGGCATTCCTTCACTCTGGGATTGCAACATCTGGGTGAGATAGTCGTTGAACTCCAGGTCACGAGGGACGTATCCGGGGGTGTCCGCGTTCGCGAGGTTGGTATTCAAGAGCCCCTGCCGTTTGTAGGACAGATCCAAGGCAGATTGGAGCCAGGGAAGAAGGGGATCACCGAGGATTCCGGTCATGATGACACCTCGACATCATCGTTAAGGCAGATATGGAAAAACGAGAGATTCCGTCGTAGGGCGACCAGCATTTCATTGCCGTCCTCTGGTGGCGGATCGAGCACCACAATGCGGGGAAGCGTTTTGTGTAGGAACTGGCCTCGAACTCGCGTCACATGGAGCTGTTGAATGGCATGGTTGAGCGCTTGAAGACTCTCAAGTGACCATTGGGTGACATCGCGAAGAATCCATGTGCCCGATGGCAGCGGGCTGTTATTTGTGATGGCCGCCCCAGACGTTAAGAGTTCAGACGCGTCATCGACGGAGTCACAGACATGCATGGGGAGTTCAGAACGCCGACCGTATAGGTGTAGGAGCTGCGCTACGTTCTCCCGCGTCTGGTCGTCGGCTCCCTCAATCAGAACGGGTGAGTCAGCCAGCGCAATACCGCGCAGGGTTTGTTCTATCTCCGAGAAGTCCGGTGCCTGTGCGCGACGCGGAGGGGCACCATTCACCTGTATTGACAGCTGCTGACTCTCGTTGCTTTGGGACAGCGAATTCTGGTTCGTCATTATTTACCCTTTTTCCGTGAACGCTTCTTGGCCTTCCGGCGCCGGCGTTTTTTTCGTGGTTTCTTTTTTTCGGTCTCGACCAGATCGGGAGCAAGTTCCATCAGCTCCTTCCAGACATTGGGTTGCGCTGGTTGCCCGTCTGGAGATGTCGATTCGGGTGTCGACGAGCCGGATTTGTCGCCGGTTGTCTTGGGCTCGGGCCAGGGGACCCCCCTCTGGGCGGCCAGGAAACGGATCCTATCACTTACGAGCAGTCCACTTTGGGGTCGGTTAACGGCCTGTATCAGCCCCTTCAGCGTGCTCTTCTTACAAGCGCGGGCACAGGCACCGAAGACCAGGTTGCCGACACGTTGAAGATCGATGGGATTGAGGCTTTGATTACCGATCAATCTGGCGAATTCTGATGCGGCCGTTTCCATTCGTCGAATGCTGGATAGGGCCTCGACGCGGATCAAAGCCATTTCCGCTGCTGAATCACCGCCTGGTACCTGTTTACGGATAGAGCGTAAAATACGGAGGGCCTGTTCTCCCTGTCCCTGCTGGATAAGAGATTGGGCCGTATGCAGCTTGAAGCGCCAGTTATTCTTGGATTTTTTGAATCGGGATTGGAAGTACTTCTGGACAAGGTCCGCGCGGCTCAGGTCCTGGGATTGAACGTACCCATCCCAGAGAGCCAGGATCAGCTCTTCGCGCTCGATTTCACTGGTTTCTCTACCCAGAAGGCCGAGGAGCAGATCGATTCGTTTCTCATACTGGTCGGTTTCGTTGTAGGCCTTGGCCATGATTCGAATTACAGAACGTTCCAGATATCCCTGGTATGGCTTAAGAACTCCCTCGTATACCTCGACCATCTGGACCCAGGCTCCATGGCGTGCCAGCTTGCGTATCCAGACGTTGACGACCTCCGAAGTCAGGCTTTGCATGGTTTCGAGGTCGGCGGCTTCGGGGCGTTTCTCCACGATGTGATGCAGGTTTTTCAGCGCTTTTTCAGGATTCCCGTGCTCAAGCATAATGCGCGCGATAGCGTACGAGGCTTCGATGTCGACCGCCGGGCTTAACGCTCCAGCGCGGATGTTCTTAAGGGTCCGCAGGGGATCTCGTCCCGAGGAATTCAATGATGCCAGTACGTCCCGTATGCGAAGAAGTTGCGCGATATCGGGCTTTTTTCTGGGACCACGGATACGAGACCAGTAGACGGTTTTTGCCCGTCCCATACCGGCGTCACCGCGCAGTTTGACGGCCATATCCCCCAACCGAAGTTGGGCCAATCCGGATTGCCACGATGTTCCCTCGTCCACGGCACGCCGGTATAATGGAATGGCGGTATCGAGGTCATCCAGGCCAGCGGCGGCTTCAGCGCCCAGAAGCCAGAGCCGAGCATTGCGGCGTTGGTCCGATGGAAGGTTCTTATTGGCCTCGGTGATGACCTCCAGAACTTCCAGAAGGTCTTTTCCATTCAAGGCGATGATCGCGTGGGTAAGGTAGGCGGCGTATTGCCAACGCGCGGTTCGCTTCATTGCCAATGTATATGTTCGTAAAACGTCTAATGCTTCTTTGATCCTGTCCGTCAGTCCAAATAGGCGGGCCTTTGCCATGGCAACATACGGCCGTATTCCCCGATCTTCCCGTTTCTCCAGGCGGATAAGCAGAGATTCGGCCTCAGGAAAGAGTTTCTGCCGCATCAGAACCTCGGCCGCGATTAAGAGGGTTCTCTGGTAGTTATATTCATCCTTCAGCCAGGGTTCGCCGCTCTTAAGCTCATAGGCCCAGCGTTCATATTGATCGAAGTTTTCCTCGTGTCGCAGCGAATTCTCAGCGAGGAGTGAACGTATAAAGCTACGACAGTCGGCGCTTTGCGCGTTTTTCATGGCTCGTTGACCAGCGCTGGTCTTGATCTTTTTCCCCTTTCGGGCCGTGTCGATAAACGCCTTGGCGCGACGAGAGTCCGAACAGGGTGTGTTTCGAGGAATACGCGGTGTAAGGAGTGGGAATTTGGGCTGTGTATAGATAGCCGACAGTTGTCCGACCACTGACGAGGCTCGCGGCATGGGGCGCCGGGCCGACGGTAGAAAACTCATCAGTAGAGTAGCGGGTCTGCCAAGGTTTCGAATGGAAACCCTGGTTTTGGGGGAGTGGAGTCGGAGACGAATGGAGAGGAGCCCATTCTTTTCCTGGACACGCTCCACAGCATCTACGGTGTTCCCGAGGCGCTCACGTAAAGTATTGAGAAAGCCGTTGGGGGCTCCTTTGATAGTGAGCAGGACAACTTTGTCGCCAGCCGTATGGTCTAGATTGACCCGGGTCTTTTCCAGGATTGGGACGGTAATGTGAAATTCGTTGACGGCCCTTGCGAATGTCTCTGCAGACCATACCACACCGAAGGTCGTGAATATGGTGATCAACCAGAGAAAGATTTGTCGTCGGGAAATACGAAGTTCCATGCCCTACGCGGGTTACAAGATCAGTGCCAATCCGATCGAACCCAAAAAATAGTATCACAGTCCATCGGTTTTCGAAGAGGGGGGGGGCGGAGGTCAGGCCCCCAGAGTTGGCATCCAGGCGGGGGAAGTGGTCCACGGGGCCGAGAGATATGTGCCTATCCTGCTTACGGAAGGTCGTTTGCACCGGCAATCGGGCGCAAGTCAGGGCCTGTCGGAATCCCGACACTCGTCCGCTATCGCCTCTTTACACCTCCAAGAGGTCGAGTCTCTTCATCTTCTCCAGAAGCGTTGTTCTTTTGGTCCCCAGTAATTTTGCGGCCTGGCTTCTATTCCCATCACTCTGGCGGAGTGCATGGGAGATAAGTTCTCGTTCGTAGGTCTGCAGGGCGTCCGATAGAGACTGCTCGGGTTTGAGTTGTGCAACTGCGGGCGGTTCTGGTGCGGCCTGGGTAGGTACTGCGTGGCGTTCCGGTTCGTCGGCCATCTGGACGTCTGAGAGGAGGCCATCAAGGGACATCTGATAGGGGGCATATCGTATGCGGTCCTGTAGATGGTCTGGAGTAATTGTCGTGCTTGGTGGGTAGATGACCGCCACCCGCTGCACCAGGTTCTCCAATTCACGCACATTACCGGGCCAGGAGTATTTTCTGAGCATGGCGGTGGCTTCTGGAGAGAAGCGAGGTACGCCGGTCTTCATGCGTTCGGTCACCCGACGACAAAAGTGTTCAATTAGAATGGGAACATCATCTGGCCGGTCGCGTAGGGGAGGTACGGACAGGGCGACGACATTCAAACGATAATATAGATCCGCGCGAAACCTCTTTTCTTGCACTTCCTTCATCAGATTCCGATTGGTAGCTGTTACGAAGCGGACATCCGCTTTCATAGTCCGGGTCGAACCGATAGGTTGAAAGGTCCGTTCCTGGAGCACATGAAGAAGTTTGGCCTGAAGATCCAGTCGTAGCTCCCCGACCTCGTCCAGAAAGAGGGTGCCGCCCCGAGCGGCTTCCACTCTTCCGATACGAGTATTCGTTGCGCCCGTGAAAGCACCCCGTACATGTCCGAACAGCTCACTCTCCAGCAGATGCTCAGGGATCGCGGCGCAATTCACCTCCACGAAGGGGCCTTCCGACCGATGGGAACATTGGGCCAGTTCTCGCGCAACGAGGCTTTTCCCGGTACCGGTCTCGCCCTGAATAAGTACCGTGGCGTCAGAATGAGCAATGCGCTTCAGGCAATCCATAAATGGTTTAATCCAGAGCCTGTCTCCCACGAGGGACCAGCTGTCCTCCTCCTCATCGGTTACCGGATGGGTATGTTGATGGTCGGAAATAACGTTCTGTAGTGTTTCGGATAGTTCCGCGACACTGACTGGCTTTTCAACAAAGTCCCCAGCCCCATATTTCATCGCCTTTACAGCGGTATGGACACTTCCATATCCGGTCATGATGACGAAGGCTGGTGGCTGGGCGAGGCCCTGCGTGAACCGAAGGATATCCAAACCATCAACTTCCGGCATCTGAAGCTCGCTTACGACGGCATCAAAAGGTTTTTCGCGAAGCATGGACATCCCTTCGCGCCCGCCGTTTACATGAACCACTTCGATCCCGGTTTCCTTGAGACCACGGGCCAGAAAGGAGGCGGTATGGGGATCGCTATCAACGATTAGAACGCGATGTGTCATGAGCTCCGGAGGAATGGGACCAGGATTTTCGCAACCTGCCAGAATAGCGTCAGACTAACATGTCAAAATACTGGCACACAAGAAAAAAACTATGGGAAAGTGGAGTGCGGTGATCTCCCGGTAACAATTGGGTTGCGGCGAAAAGAAAAGTCATAGCAGCTATTAGATATATTGTATAACAACCTGTAAATACATATGAATTTCTGGCACCAATATACGCGCTATTAACGTCGGCGATGATGTGTCATAAGATTGACACATCAAATGGTTGGCCAGGTGTGGGTGGATCGTATGGCTTGCTCCAGAACGGTATTCGTGGTGATTATACGTTGCCCAATCGTGTGGAAACCTGTTGGTTGGGTTGAAGCGCAAATGCCAAACGATGTATTCAAACACAATGAAACAATATGGCACGAAGTCTGCTACGCGGGGCCGTAGCGGATTCGTGTCTCTTGAACATGAACCGTGTAGTCGAGTTGGAGAATTATGGCGGCAGAAGAAGAAATCAACTCAGTAGAACTCACCCCAGTAAAAGGGGGCGGGCGCAAGAAGCTTGTGCTCGTTCTTTTGTTATCGAGTTTGATCGGGGGCCTTGGTGGAATCATGGTGGTCAAGGCCGTGTTTGGGAAGAAGTCCGCCAAGCAGGCGGATTCCTCGGAAGGGTCGAATTCGAATAATGATGACAATTCCGATGGTGAGGAATTCGAGGGGGAAAACTCCGAGGGCGGGGATGAAGAGGCTCCACCGTCGGACGCGCCAGCCTCCAGCCCGATCAAGGAGTTGGAGAAATTCACCGTCAACCTGAACGAGCCAGGTGCGCCACGATACCTTGTTGTAACGGTAGCGCTTAAGCTCGATAAACTTGCTGTGGAACAGGAGATCGATGACCGGGCCCTGGAGATCAAGGATCTTTTGAGTTCGTACTTTTCTAGCCTGCGCGAACGCGATACGCGTGGCGAATCGGCCCGAGAAGAAATCAAAACCAATATACAGCGTCGTCTAAACAATACTTTACGTAGTGGGAGAGTCTCGCAAGTCCTTCTCCCTGAATTTCTGGTTCGATAGCCACGATGGAAAACGTACTATCCCAAGAAGAAATCAAAGCGCTCGTCAATGCCGTGAAATCCGGACGTGTTCGGCCGTCAACCTCGCGTGTGGAACCGCATCCTGACGATGTGGAGATTCTCGACATTGCAAGTCGCCAGCGCATCATTCGCGGGCGTATGCCTGCGCTGAATATTCTCAGCGATCGCATGGCGCGTCCCATACGTACAGGTATATTCAATCTGCTACGTCGAACTTGTACGGTGGAACTGGAAGAAGTGCATCTTCAGAAGTTCGAGGAGTTTACGGAAGGTTTGCCTGTGCCAGCCTGCCTGAACGTGTTTCGTATGAATCCGCTTCGAGGGGCGGCTATCGTCGCGATCGATCCATCGTTGATGTTCAGCCTGGTTGAACTCTTATTTGGTGGCAGAGCGGTTCAGACGGACTTTTCTCCAGGCGACCGGGAATATAGCGCCATCGAGCTGAATCTCATTCGAAAGATCATGAATATCGTTCTTCAAGCTCTGGTTGATACCTGGGCGACGGTTGTGGAGATCGAAACCGAATTTCTGCGTACCGAATTGAACCCACAGGGAGCGAGTATTGCGGGGCCTGCCGAATCAGTGATCTCCATTAATTATGGGATCACGATGGGGGAGATGACCGGCAAGATCAGTATTGTGATCCCCGAGCACACCATACAGCCCATTCGAAATATTCTGGCGTCGCCCCAGGCCGAGCGAAACCAAGATGACACCTACCTTCAAAACCTTCGTACTCTCGTAACGAATATCGGTGCGGATGTGACCGTATTACTTGGCAGCGGGACACTACATGTAAGTGAACTTATGAACTTGAAGGTGGGTGATACCCTGCAACTCGATACGGATGCCAGAGGTCGCCTACCTCTGATGGTCCAGGGCCGAGAAAAAGCCGTAGGGGTTCCGGTAATAAGCCGTGGCCGATTGGCTCTTGAGCTTGCATGCGGTCTAGATGGAACACCGCCGGATCTACCGGATCCATTGGACGAAACTATTGATGAACAAGAACCTCAATTGGAAGCGGAAACCGAAGCAGTGATTCCGGACGAAGATCAGACGGAATCAACCGGTTCGGCACCAACCGAAGGCATTGAAGGAGAAGAAGATGTCTGACCCCCAAGTACCTACCGATTCGCCGATCTCACCGGCAGGAGAACAGGCTCCTGACTCGGGTGCGGCACTTACCAAAGCAGAAGACGATCTGAGTAGTCTTGAACGGATCATGGACATCCCCCTCGTGGTGTCCGTTGAGCTGGGACGGACCCGAATGCTGGTTGGAGATCTTCTCCAGCTGGGGGCCGGCTCGGTCATTGAGCTTACCAAGCTCGCTGATGAACCTCTGGACGTCTTTGTTCATGGCAAGCTCGTTGCACGCGGTGAAGCCGTTGTCGTCAACGACAAGTTTGGTGTTCGCCTGACGGATATCGTGAGCCCAACGGAACGACTTCAGTCATTGAGCACCTGATCTCTTTTTCTATCGGAGAAACCACTATGGCTACTACCTCCATCCTACTAACCAGTCTTGCCCTTACAGTGGCGCAGTTTGCTGGGCAACCTGTTCCCGCAGCGGATACCGGTCTACCCAAGAACCATATGGAATTGGTAGAAACATTGCGGTCTGCGGATGTGCCCACCATTACGGCTTCATCCACTAAATTAGCCGTTGCTGGTGAGCCCGAGTTGGTTTCGACATCTGGTGTCGGTAATTTGACAGACGAAAAGATATCCCAGGTCCGCAAGATCCGGTTGGATGAAAAAGGCGCCTCGGCGAAAAAGCCGGCAGCTTCCATTGGATTCTCCTCTATATTGAGTTGGTTGACGACACTATTATTAATGGCGGGAACCGGATTCGGTATTATCTGGGGCCTTCGGCGATTTCGCCGCCGTGGCCAGAAGGAACTCAAGGGCAAGGACCTTAAGCTTGTGGAATCTCTCTGGCTGGGACGGGGCCAACGACTCTTATTGGTGTCGGTCGGTGGCCAACGGGTGTTATTGGGCGCGACAGGCGGCGGACTCCAGTCCCTCGCGGTGGTATCGGACGATGGTTTGACCGTCCCACCAGACGGCGCTTCAGCGACCAGCCTGGTCGTATCGAAGGCGGCTCCGGTCAAGGAATACAAACCGGCCCCGACCGTGAAACCGGCTCGTCCTACTGCCTTTTCCGAGAAGATCCGAGAAGAGCTCGACAAGTCCAAACCTGTAGCAGAGCCCACTGAAAGCCAGTCCCGAGAACGCGTTAAGCAGATTCTCCGCCGGCTTAACCGCGTTTGAGTAGGTCATGGATCCTGGCGCTATAAGCATACCGATTCAAGAAGCTGCGGGAAATGCGCCGTTGAGAATTCTACTTGTGCTCACCATTCTGGCTCTTATACCCGGATTGGTGATTTCCATGACTGCGTTTCTACGCATCGTTGTGGTTCTGGGATTGATGCGTCAGGCACTCGGCCTACAACAGATGCCCCCCAACCAGGTAATCATTGGCATATCGATATTCCTGACCTACTTTGTCATGGGGCCATCTCTTGAGCGGATATATGCGGATTCCGTGAAGCCGTATATGCGAGGCGAAGTCACAGAAACAGAAGCTCTATCGCGGGGAGCGGGACCGATGCGTGATTTCATGCTCTCCCAAACCCGCGACAGCGATCTGGCTTTGATGGCCAATCTTGCCAAGGAACCGGAATATGACACTCCCGATGACGTTCCGATGCGCGTTGTTGTACCGGCGTTCATTGTAAGCGAGTTGCGTACGGCGTTTGCGATCGGGTTCCTGTTATTTATCCCGTTCCTTGTGGTTGATCTCGCGATCGCCGCGCTTCTGAATGCGCTGGGTATGATCATGTTGCCGCCCACGGCAATCGCCTTGCCTTTCAAGTTACTCATCTTTGTGCTGGCAGACGGTTGGGCATTGCTCGTGGGTGCCGTCGTTCGTAGCTTTGGGGGTGCATAATGCAGGTAGACGTAGCAATTTATGTGCTTAAGGATGCGCTTAGCACTGGTGCCATGATTATGGCCCCGGTTCTACTTACAGGCCTGGTCGTTGGGATCATGGTAGCGGCGACACAAGCCGCCACGCAGGTCAATGAGCCGACGTTGACCTTTGTGCCCAAGGTTCTGGCGGTAGGCTTTGTCTTTGGTATGATTCTTCCCTGGGCGTTTCAGCGCATGATTCTACTCGTCCAGATGGTGATGTCCCAGGCCGGCATGATTCTGATGAACTGATGGCCGAGGTTATCAGCCATGGTGATATTGGGTTGGCGACCCTCCTCGCCTTTTTACGTTTTTCGGCGTTCTTTCTGATCTCGCCCATCCCCGGCAATGGCGCGCCTCCCACTGCTCGTGTTGCTCTAGCCGCAGGGGTCGCGTGGTCGTTGGCACCAGGATCGGCGACATCCATGGTGGGGGTGTCCCTGGTGGGAGCTGCCATCGTGGAGATTGTCATAGGCCTCGCGATGGGGTTCTTGTTGACCATGGTTATCAACGCCTTCCTGATGGGTGGCGAAGCCGTCGGTCATCAAATGGGTCTAAGTTCTCCGAGCTTCATCGACCCACGGCTTCCAGGACAATATACGGTTATGGGTGGTGCCTTCTTCTTCCTGGCGCTGGCGATATTTGCCCTCTCTGGTGGACCGGGCCGAATGCTTGTTCTGCTCTACCGGTCACTTGAATTTGTTCCCCCAGGCGGCCCCTTTTCTCCCCCCGATGTGGTGGAAATGGCGAGTGTCTCCGGCTCTGTCATGTTCCTCACCGCTGTACAGGCTGCTGCTCCCATGATCGCGTCTGTTTTTGCGGCCCAGATGTTACTCGCTGTTCTGGCTCGAGCCGTTCCCACCATGAATCTCTTTATCGAAGGGCCCGGATTGACGGTGGGGGCTGGTGTTATCGGCCTGATCGCGTCGGTTCACACTTTTGCTCCTCTGGTGGATGCCGTGTTTATCGCGCGAATGGAAGAAGTGGCACGATGGTTGCTTATGTAACAGCTGATGGCCCAGGAAACAGCAGCAGAACGAACCGAGGACCCAACCCCAAGACGCAGGCAGAAAGCCCGCGATGAGGGACAGGTAGCCAAATCATCCGAAGTTGTGTCGGCTTTGGTGATGGGCCTCGTAACAATCGTGATCTTTTATTGGATTGCCTACATCACACCCGGCCTGGTCGAATTTACCCAGAAAGCGTTTCGTTTGGAGAACTGGCGGGAGATTGAACACGCTGGGGCCCCAGCGGTTGTACGGTCGGTGGGGGTTGAGATCGCCCGTATCGTGATTCCGGTCGCCCTCGTTACGGGCATAATCTCTATGTTTGCCAGCCTGGCCCAGGTCGGTCTCTCCGTGAACTGGGAGTTGTGTAATTTCAAATGGGACCGACTTAATCCCTTGAACTGGTTCAAGAAGATGTTCTCCCTTGAGCTACCGGTTGAACTGACCAAGGCGCTGTTCAAGGGGCTTGGTGTCATTACGATTGCGATACTGGGTCTGTTGGATGAGCCTTTGTATCTGGGAAAACTGATGTTTTCGAGTCTTCCCCAACTTGGCGACCATATGCGTAATTTGGCTGCGGGTGTTTTTTTTCGAGTCACCCTCGCCATGGCCGCTCTCGCCATCATTGACTATCTCTGGACCCGGATGCGTCATGAGCAGAAGATTCGCATGACGCGTCAGGAATTACGTGACGAACTCAAAGAGATGGAAGGTGATCCCTACCTGCGCGCGGCTCAGAAACGTCGGGGTCGGGAAATGGTCCAGGAAGCTCTGGCTGAAAATGTGCGTGGGGCGACGGTAGTTGTCCGAAATCCGACACATTACGCGGTTGCGCTTCGATATGAACGCCAGGTTGATGAGAGCCCGAAAATAGTTGCGAAGGGACGTGGCTACAAAGCGTTACGGATTATTGCGCTGGCGCAGGAAGCGGACGTGCCGATTATTGAAGACAGGCCATTGGCGCGGACATTGTATCGCTCCGTCAAAGTCGGGAAAACGGTGCCGGTGGAACTCTATCGTGCGGTCGCTCGATTGTTTGCTGCTCTATATAAGACCCAGGGCGTGGCCGTGGAGAATATGTCATGAGCACTCCAGCGGCCACACCAAAGAAAGGATACCTGAACATTTCCGAGCTTCTGGTCGGGGGTGGTTTCCTCGGCATCGTCGCATTATTGATCCTACCCCTACCTCCAACGGGCCTTGATCTCTTCCTGGCCCTGAGCATGTCGTTAGCGACTGTCGTATTTTTGACAGCTCTTTTTGCCGAGCGTCCGATCGACTTCTCAGTCTTTCCAACGCTACTGCTGATCACGACACTTCTCCGACTTTCTTTGAACGTGGCTTCTACCCGCCTGATTCTACTTCGGGGGCATGAGGGGGGAGATGCAGCCGGTGAGGTCATCCAGGCGTTTGGTGACTTTGTCGTTGGTGGTAACGCGGGTGTTGGTGTCATCGTGTTCCTCATCCTGGTCTTGATCAACTTCGTGGTGATCACCAAGGGTGCTGGCCGCATCGCGGAAGTCGCCGCCCGCTTCACCCTGGATGCGATGCCAGGTAAGCAGATGGCGATCGATGCAGAGTTGAATGCCGGAACGATCAGTGACACCGAGGCACGGCTGCGCCGAACAGAGATTGAAGAGCAGGCCGATTTCTACGGTGCTATGGACGGGGCCAGTAAGTTCGTGCGAGGGGACGCGATCGCGGGTCTGGTAATAACGGCCATAAATCTGGTTGGTGGGATTGCAATTGGGCTAGCTCAGAAGGATATGAGTTTTAGTGGTGCGGCAGCCACCTACTCGATGCTTACGATTGGTGATGGTCTTGTTTCTCAGATGCCCGCGCTTGTGATTTCGACCTCTGCTGGTGTTGTCATATCGCGCGCTTCGGGACGATCAAGCTTTGGTACCGAGGTAGCACAACAGCTTCTGTCTGGACGTCCGGTACTTATTATATCGAGTCTTTTCCTGATGATTCTGGGATTGATACCGGGACTTCCCATCATGCCTTTCGGGATCTTCGCGGTGCTTTTGTTTCTTGCTGCTATTCGGAAACGGAAGACTGACGAGGTTCCAGAAGAACAGGCAGAAACCGATCGAAGTCTGCCGTTGGAGCCCCCCATCTCTGAACTTCTACGTGTGGATACCTTGACTCTGGAGGTTGGCTACGGGCTTTTGCAGCTGGTGGATACCAGCCGTGGTGGGGATATCCCCGAACGCGTGAAAAAACTGAGGCGGCAGCTCGCCGAGGAACTGGGTATTGTGGTCCCGCCCGTACGCGTGATCGACAATCTGGAGCTTCAGTCCGGGGAGTATGTGGTGAAGATCTACGGCGCTCGCCTGGCGAAGGGGAACGTGATGCCCGAACGTCATATGGCTATCGATTCGGCGGGTGTGCAGAGCTTTACGAATGGCATTCAGGTAAAGGAGCCCGTCTTCAATTTGAATGCCTTCTGGATCGTGCCGGAGGACCGGGCCCGTGCGGAATCACGCGGGCTGACAGTCGTGGATCCGTCTACTGTTATGGTCACGCATCTGGCCGAAGTATTGCGCCGAAACGCCTCCGAACTCATCGGGCGCGATCAGGTCGACGAACTGGTCTCCTATGTGCGTGAGACGGCGCCCAAGTTGGTTTCGGAGCTGATACCAGACCAGATGAGCCTGGGCGAACTTGTTATTATTCTTCAGCGGTTGCTTGAAGAGCGGATCTCGGTCCGTAATCTGCGACTCATTTTGGAGGCGGTCTCCGCTGGAGTACATAAGACAAAAGATCCAGGGATGTTGACCGAAATTGTGCGTGCAAGTCTGAGCCGACAGATCACCAGCTCAGTGACCGATACGGACGGAATTGTGCATGCGATTACTCTGGACCGAGATAGCGAGATCATGCTACGAAATTCGCTGAGTCCAACGGGGGTCTTGGCACCAGAACCGACAGTGTTCCGAAACCTGGTGCAGACGGTTGCGGATCACTTCCAGAAGATTGGAGACAGTGGAAATACTGCCTGTCTTCTTTCGGCTGAAGACCTACGTAGACCTTTATATGAACTATTAAATCTCCACCTGCCCGACTTGTCCGTGGTTGCTCTCCGTGAACTCGACCGAACGTCAGAGTTACGGATTCAAGGAACCATAAGCGGACTTGACGCGTGAAGGCGATAGACCGATGCATGTGCAAGTAATCAAAGCTCAATCCCGACGTAAATTACTTAGCGAAACACGGCGGCTTCTTGGTCCGGACGCGTTAATCCTTTCGGTGCGAAAAGAACCCGGTCCCAAACCCGGTGAATTTGAGTGGGAGGCTGTCGTCGGAATGGACCATAACGACGGCGAGTTTGCTTCAAATGTGGTGAAGAAACTACCGCTTCCAGAGCATCGGCCGCCGCGTTTGGAGCTTATAACCGACGTTCAACCTCCGTCCCCCCCACCGGTGACCAAACGCGATCTATCGCCTGTGGTGATTCATCCCGCCGCGCAGAAATTGATGGAGGTTCGTTCGAGTCTGGTGCAACAACTCGACACCGTATCCGAGTCCAGCGGCCAGAATACCGATGAGCTACTGCGAATGGGACAGAGGTTGGCGCAGCTCGAATCCGATCTGCTGACCAATCTGATGCAGGAACTCGATATTCCAATCCGCTTTGTGCCGGTTCTCCGAGATCTCTATTCCTCTGGTTATCCAGAGGGGGAGGCATTGCGTTTATTGAGCATGGTTCGGCATCATACGGATGGCAATAACGACATTGAGATGGCCCGATTCAAATCTTGTCTCCGAAAAGTCATTGCCCGGGAAGTCAAAGTAGCCAATACGCTGCACGATAGTGAGCCGGGGATTTCTGTTTTTGTGGGTAGTTCCGGTGCCGGAAAATCTGCCATGGCGGCCAAGCTTGCAGCGGATTTGCGGGTTAGAAAAGACATCAGGCCGGTGCTGGGTGTATTGAAGCCCGACCGAGCCATCGGTGTCGCGCTAATGCGACGCTATGCGGATTGTCTCGATTTGGATTTTGTCCAGATTCGAACCCGCATGCAGTTGGAACATCTTGTGGAGATGGCCGAGCATACTCGCGTGATTCTGGACACCCCGGGGATCAGTCCTTTTGATGAGCGACGTCTTCGTGGCTTGAAGAAGACCCTCGTGGATATTCCCAGAGCGGATGTTCATACGGTTGTATCGAACACCATGGGCCAGACAGACCTACTAAGTGCGCTCGAGTCTTTTGCGCATATCGGCGTACAGAATTTTGCCGTAACGCGCCTGGATGAGGCGCCGTATCCGGGGCGTGTTCTCACCGCAGCGGCTCGCTCAGGGCTGGCATTGAGCTACTTGTCCAACGGCACCCAGATTCCAGACGATTTGATTCGGCCGCGGCTGAAAAATCTCCTTTCCTCCGTAATGGAGCCGAAGAGGGTGATCGCTTCATGAGCAGAAACGGGAGTCAATACCAGGACCTGAGTCAGCTCAGGACTCCATCCAACGATGGGCCTACCGTTCTTACGGTCGCGAGTGGCAAAGGTGGCGTTGGGAAAACCCATCTGTCCGTCAATCTGGGGGTCTGTCTAGCGGATATGGGGTATCGTGTGCTGGTGGTAGACGGTGATCTTGGTCTGGCCAATGTCAATGTTCTGTTGGGGATCAATCCGGGCTATCACGCAGGCCATCTTCTCGATGGTACGCAACCTTTTGAAAAGGTTGTCGATGAGATTGAAGAGGGTCTACACATTCTTCCTGCGGGAAGTGCCATGGTTCAGCTGGCTGAACTTGATATGGCATCACAGGTTCGCCTGCTGGAACGTCTCGATCTGTATCGTCGGCCCTATGACTTTGTACTGATTGATGCATCAGCAGGAATCGGGGCGAATGTGCGATTGTCGTTGGCGATTGCACATCAAACGATTGTGGTGATGAACCCGGAGATGACCTCATTGACCGACGCCTACGCGCTGATCAAAGTGGCATTCCGGTCGGGCTGTAAGGGCCCGTTCCAGATTGTGGTCAACCGGGTCCGGCTGGCAGAGCAGGCGCGCGAGATGTTTACCTGCCTTAGTTCGGCCGCACGCTCCTTGTTGGAGCTGGATCTTGAGTATGCCGGATATGTGTATAGTGACTCGGTTGTTGAACGGGCGATGCGTGACCAGAAGCCCTTCGTCCGAGTCTATCCGAGAGCACCAGCCTCCCGTTGTATCACGACGTTGGCGCACCGATTGGTAGCGCTCAACTCTGGACGAAGAGAGTCCAGGTCGACGGGGGGTCGCTAAATGAAATTGGGAATCGAAGAATTGGTGGTGAATTATGATGAGTAACCCATTAAAGGGCTATAAGGCCCATGTTCCAGGCGGCCGGGCGGGTCCGAACGATGCATTGGTGCGAAAGCATGCACCCATGGTGTATCGAGTGGTTCGCCATATTTCCGGTAAACTCCCGCATACGGTGGATAGCGAAGACCTTTTCGGAGCGGGGATGGTCGGGCTGCTGGAAGCCATTGAAAAGTATGATGAAGACCGTGGGATCGCCTTTGAAGCCTATGCTCGGATACGTGTGCGAGGAGCCGTTCTTGACGCTCTACGAAAACTCGATCATTTGAGTCGTCGAATGCGCCGTAAGACGAAATCGGTACGTGCGTCGAAGCGAGATCTTGAACAGAACGCGGGTAGACCCGTAAGCGATGTGGATGTGGCCGACACCATGGGTATGTCGGTGCAGGAGGTACAATCCAGTCAAAGCCGTCATAGCGCCCCGGAAATGATGGATCCCCAGATCATGGACAGTCTGCACCTTGGAAACCTCTGGGAGGGGGGAGCGGGTATCCTCGAGGGTCTTGAGCGGCAGGAGCGAATCGAATTGGTGGTACAGGCGATGTCCCAATTACCGGAACGGAATCGTCTGATAATGGGTCTCTATTATGAAGCAGAGCTCACCCTGAACGAGGTGGGGCAGGTTGTCGGAGTGACCGAGTCCCGTGTCAGCCAGATTATTCGAAAGACAGTCAAGATGATCCGTGAGTACATCGAAGACCTGGACAATCTCAATACGTAGACCGGCCTGCTGATGTGGGGCGGTGGTGCCGATGAATAGAGCCATTCGTAGATATGAACGGATACTGAGTCTTCTTGATCGGGAGCGGACAATTGCCGAGGGGGAACTCGCACAGGTCATGGTGCGACTCAACGAGATGACGGCGAAAGCGCAGAGTCTACGGACTGAACTTTCCAGCCTGGGCGATATTGCGCATGACGGGGATACCGGGAACATTCTAGATGCGTTGATTTGCCGAGAAAACGCGACGGTTCGGCTTCTGGCTCAAATCGACATAATAAACGACAAGATCGCGTCCTATGATCGCGATATCGTAGAACCGGTACGGCAAAAGGTGCATGCAGCGCACCGCAAATGCCGCATGGTCGAAACTCTCCTGGATCGTCGGCGAGCCGAATTCAAAGCGGACCAGCAACGGCAGGAGAATCGTCTGCTCGACGAGTCCGGAGTGAACCGATGGAGACGGGCTCGGCTGAACGACGACACCTAGTCGCAGATCAATATAGTGTCACGTACCCATGGAATTCGTATGTGCTCGGTCAATATCGGCGATTTGTGGTCGATAGTGTGTAGGTAGCGGGAGAACATTCCCTTGCTGAAACCTGAACGGAGCTGCACAGACCAATGACGCATGGAATCTATACGGCTGCCTCCGGTGCAGTCGCTCGGCAGACACATCTGGACATAGTGGCGAACAATCTTGCCAACTCCCAGACAACAGGGTTCCGGGAAATGAAGGCCGTCTTTGAAGAACTCCTTACCCCCGCCACATCTGACGCCAGGCATCTGGTTGTGATGGGGCCAAGCCGTATGTCGATGGTCCAGGGTCCGATGATTTCGACCGGTGACCCCATGGATCTGACGATTCAGGGCGACGGTTTCTTTCTGGCGGAAGAACCGGATGGTACCTGGTCCCTATTACGAACCCTTCACGCGCACAGCAACACCGAAGGGTATCTGGTGGATGGCCAGGGGCGATTTATGCTGTCCCGTACCGGCAACCCGGTTATGATCGATCCAGACACGCCCTTTCAGATTTCGGACGAAGGGGAAGTCATACAACGAGATGAGACCGTCGATCGTCTATCGCTGGTTGGGGTGTCCAAGCCCTCCGCTCTCGATCCTCGAGGCCATGGCGTCTACCGGGCGACACTGGAATCCGGAAATCTATTCGCCATACCGGGCGAGGTAATCAGCGGCGCTGTGGAGGGCTCGAACGTGAAACCCGTAGCGTCCATGGTTGAGTTGATTCGCGTGCAACGTGATTTCCAGTCACTCGTCAAGGCGATGCAGGCGTATCGCGACGCCGACGACGAACTTATTCGAACGGCTGGTCGATGATTTTCCTGAAATCCAGTGATCCCTCGTTTCAGTCTACTGAAGATCGACCGATTCCTGGTGATTGGACTCTGAATAATACCAATGGAGATGTCTGATGCCGCGAGCCTTATTTACTGCCGCCTCTGGAATGGTCGCTCAACAGCTCAACATTGATAATATTGCGCACAACCTGGCCAATGTGAATACGACCGGGTTCAAGCGGGCACGTCTTGAGTTTCAGGACCTGTTGTATCAACGCATGCGGATAGCGGGCACAGGAACTTCCCGCGACACAGAGGTTCCAGCCGGTCTGCAGATTGGTCATGGGACGCGGCCGGTCGCAACCGAGCGAAACTTTGGGAGTGGGCCTCTACAGGCAACCGAGACCTCTACCGATTTTGCCGTCGAGGGTGCTGGCCTGTTTCAGGTTCGACTTCCGAGTGGTGAATTGGCCTACACCCGGTCCGGTGCCTTCAAAATTGATAGCCGAGGACAGATTGTTACCCAGGATGGTTTCCCAATGGAACCCCCCGTGGTGCTACCGACCGATGTTACCGATCTTGCGGTGGGTGCGGATGGCACGATCACCGTTCTGACCGCGAACCGAACGTCCAACGTCCAGATTGGGCAGATTCAATTGGCTAATCTACTCAATAAGGGCGCATTGGAACCCATGGGGAGGAATTTGTACCGCGTGACCGGTGATCCGGGCAATGTCCACGTGGGCTCACCGGGTAGCGATGGCTTTGGCACAATCGCCCAGGGATTTCTGGAGAGCTCCAATGTTCGCGTTGTTGAAGAGATGATCGCTCTGATCACAGGCCAACGAGCCTATGAGGCGAGCTCAAAAGTAATCCAGACAGCAGACCGAATGCTCGAAGATGCGAATCGCCTGAGGTAGTTCTGATGGGTCTTTTCTCCACCATATTGTTGACGTTCCTGGCCGTGAGTCCGGGTGAATTCCGGTCTCATACGCCGGCCGAGGCTGTCCAGGCCGCCGCCGAGTACATAACAGGCGAGACCGGAATGCTTCCCGACCTGGGGGATCGGACCTTTGTGGGATTACCCGAACCAGGACCAGGTATCACCTTTCTAGCCCGTACCATGATGGGACCGAACTCCTCCGATAATCTTGTCATCGAGGTTATCGCTGTGCGGGCTGGGCGTATCCTTGCTAGCCGCCCCTTTGTGTTTCCGCGTGAACAGTTGCGACAGGTGGTCGTAGCCAGGCGTTCCATCGCCCGCGGGGCTCGTATCAGGGCCGGAGACGTCACCCTCATGGAAAGAAAACGGTCCGCCGGTCCAGAGCGGCATTTTACCGATCTGACTGCAGTGGTCGGCCAAATCGCCCGGTCTACGATCGCCGGCGGGCGGCCAGTGTCCCTACGCCAGATACGGCGCGTCTTTTCCGTAAAACGTGGAGACAAAGTAAAGGTGCGAGTACTAACGGACGGCTTCCATGTAAGCATGAGCGGCAAAGCCGTTCAAAATGGTGCCAAGGGCGATGACATCAAGATTCTGAATCCGATCTCCGGTCGCGTTATTGTAGCTCGCGTGGTGGGACCCGGCCTGACGGAGGTGGGACCATGAAACGGCTATTTGCGGTGGTCGTTCTGGGTGCGCTCTTTGGGGCGTCCTGTGGAGTGCCTCACGTCAAGCCGTACGAAGTAAAGCGCCGGCCCTATAAACCTTTGGAGTCTGACGAAGCACCTCTACCGAAGAAGACCGATGGGTCCGTCTGGCAATCGGGTGCGAGTGGTGGGACGCTCTTCACCGACGTCCGCGCCTTTGCAAAGAACGATATTGTTACGATCCGCATTGAGGAGACCGCATCTGCCAGCCGCGCCTCGAAGACCATGTTGGGGCGCAATTCCAGCCTTGGTATGGGGGCCAGCGTAATTGGCGTATTCGGCACGCCGGGCGGCACTGGCCAGGGCAATAAGGGTATCGCCGGAGCCAACGCCGAAAAGTCGGTGGAATCGGGTGGCGAAACCAGTCGCTCGGATGATGTGCGATTTACCATCGCCGCCACGGTCACTCGTGTCCTATCCAATGGAAATCTATATCTGGAGGGACACCGTGTAGTGCTCGTGAATGAGGAGGAGCACCACTTTCATATCAGTGGGGTAGCTCGGCCAGAAGATATTGAACAGGACAATAAGATTCCCTCCTACAAGCTGGCCGAGGCTCATGTTGAGTTTACCGGGCGTGGAAACATAACCAACGAAGAACAGGCCGGCTGGTTTGGTCGATTTCTTCACCATATCTGGCCCTTTTAGATAGAGCTGTATTGATGCGTAGACTTGGAACAACCCTGACCCTGCTCTCTCTTCTGGTATTCCTACCCGGGCGAAGTGAAGCCGTGCGCGTGAAGGACCTGGTTCAGGTGCAAGGAGTACGTTCCAATCATCTGGTCGGCTATGGCCTGGTAGTGGGTCTATCCGGCACCGGGGACACCCGTCGGAGCTCCTTCACAAACCAGTCGTTGACGTCGTTATTACGTCGCATGGGATTGAATGTAGATCCATCCCGGCTTGATGTGACCAATACCGCCGCCGTTATGGTGACCGCAGAGTTGCCTCCCTATTCTTCACCCGGTGAGAAGATTGATGTCGTTGTAAGTGCCATGGGTGATGCGCGTAGCCTGGAAGGCGGTACTTTGCTGATGACCCCGGTTCGGGGTTCAGACAATATGGTCTATGTTGTGGGGCAGGGGCCGGTTTCGGTTGGAGGCTATGCGTCCGGTCATCGGAATTGGTCCCGATTACGTCGGAATGTACCCACGGTGGGTAGAATCCCGTCGGGTGGCCTTGTGGAACGGGCAATTCCGACACGATATATTCGTGACGACGTCGTCACATTGATGCTTCGAGAGGCCGACTTTACAACAGCAAGCCGGATTGTGACCGCGATCAATACTACGTTGAATCGACCACTGGCCACAGCCGCTGGGCCGGGGATGGTCAAAATCTCGCTCGATGACGAGGCCAAGAAGGCACCCGTTGCATTTATCGCGTCCATTGAGTTGGTGAATGTCGTTCCGGACAATCCGGCGCGGGTTGTTGTCAATGAGCGCACAGGTACGGTCGTTGTGGGTGGAAACGTCAGCCTGGGACCGGCTGCTGTCGCACATGGGAATCTGGATGTCTCCATCGAGGTGAACTACGGGATCTTGCAGCCGACGCCATTTGCTCCAGGGGGCGCTGTTATGATGCCCGTCTCACGAGTGAATCCGGACGAAGCCAAACCA
Organism: Myxococcales bacterium; assembly: GCA_963578775.1. GTDB lineage: Bacteria > Myxococcota_A > UBA9042 > UBA3505 > UBA3505 > UBA3505. The sequence continues at coordinate 2,533 of CAUZEG010000029.1, read as the reverse complement.
AAGCTGACGGAGATACCACCGACCACAACGGTCAATGGTCTTGTACAGGCTCTGAACGCGCTGGGGGCGTCTCCTCGCGATCTAATCGCGGTGCTTCAGGCCTTGAAGACGTCCGGGGCGCTTCATGGGGAGCTTACGGTGCAATAATGACGACTCCCATCGTACAAGCATCTATACCGTTGAAGCCAGCCTATGGAAGCAATGACAACCTCGGTGTTCTTGCGGCGACCGTGCAAAACAGCGCCGATAAGCCGCAGGAACTACTAGAAGCCAGTCGGCAACTCGAATCGGTGTTCTTGAACACGGTCTTCGAGGAGATGGCCAAGACCGTTCCCGACGATGATGGGCTGTTCCCAGAGACACCGGGCAGAGAGATGTACGAGCAGTGGTTTCGGTCCGCAGTAGCCAAGGATTGGGCCGCCCATGGAGGCATTGGTCTTGGTGACCAGATAGCCCGTTCGATGGGGCTGACGGAGGCTCAAATTGAGATGGCCGACCAGAAACTCCGACGTACGGCAGGAATGGCCCGCTACCGGGAAATCGCCCGCTAAACCCCGATGGAATGAGAGATATGAGGAGCCAACCAGAAAAAAATCGAGCTCAGGGGTTCAGTTCTAAAAGATGTGGTCGATTTGATGTTAGTGGAATTCAAGTGTTTTTGATCAAACGCATAATTTGAAAGGAAGAGAAACGTGACTTCAGTAAAGATAACAGGCGGACCCCCCCCCGTTGATCGGACGCAGGCCGACCCCAAAACCGACCGGCTAGGAAAGGGCCAATCGAATGCGTCGGGCGAAGCCGTTCAGTTCAATCGGGATGAGACTTTTATTCATCAGATGTACGAAGCTGCAAAATCCGATGTGGAAGAAGCGGCCGCTGATCGTGTGAAAGAGCTGCGGAAAAAGATCGCGGACGGCGAATACGCCCCGGATCTTCAGGTCGTTGCCGAACGGCTGTTGGCACAGCTAGAGGGAAGTGAGTAAGCCATGTCTACGAACACTCTTAACCCCTCCCAACAGAATACCGGCTGGGTAGATATGCTGCGACACGAGACCGGTATGTTGGAGCAGTTAACGGATTTATCAAGGAAGGCCCGGGTTACGACGTCACATCAGGATCTCACGAATCTGGCTGACATTCTAGTGGAGCAGGCTCGTGTATGTGAGCGTCTTGAACGATCGCGTGTGCTACGAGTTTCGAAATTACAGGCCATGGGTCAGAACCCTTCCGACTTTCTGGTCGTGGCACTGAGCGACACTACTCCCAACGATCATGCAGATGTGGTGGAAGCGTTTGGGCATTATATGGAGACCGCGAAGGTCGCCCAGCGTGAAGTCGATTTAAATCGGCATTATTTCGATTCGGCCCTCGCCACAGTGGAAAACACCATGGATATCATCATCCAGACTGTTTCTGGAGGAGCCGCTACCTACGATGCCAACGGCGGTACCCGCTCCACCGGGAAAGCCCTTTGCATGTCGACGCAGACTTGAGGATAGCACTCGATGCCAGGACTTACTGACATACTTAGCCTTGCCCATTCGGGTCTGACCGCCGCGCGGGTGGGGATCCATACGGTGGGCCAGAATGTCGCTAATTCCAATACTCCGGGTTACCACCGCCGGGTCCACACGCAGGAGACTCGCCAGGGTGTGCTCGTTGGTGGCAATTTCTACCTGGGAATGGGCGTCAAGACCACAGGTCCTGAACGCATCATCGATGAAGTGATTGATAACCGACGGCGGAACGCTCGCTCCGAGCTGAATTTTGCCGGAAGCCGTTCCAATATGTTGGCGCGGACGGAAGTCATTTTTGGTGATCTGGATGGAGTAGGGCTTACGCCGGCTCTAGATCGATTCTTTGACGCCTTGGACGCGCTGACAGCGCAGCCACAGGACGCGGCGATTCGAAACCAGGCCCTTTCGGCGGCCGGACTATTTGCCGAGCAGGTGGCGGGTAGGGCCCAGGACATCCGGCAGATACGCCAGTCTTTGGACGAAATCGTGGTGAGCGAAGTCGATTCAATCAATACGAAGTTGATCGAGATTGCTGAGCTTAACCAAAAGCTTCGCTTTCAACCCGCGTCTCCCAATGACCTCCTGGATCAACGTTCTAATCTACTCGATTCCCTGGCGGAACAGATCGGAGTCAATGTCGTGGATAACGACGATGGCACCGTTAACATTTTCCTCGATAATGGTTTCGCGTTGGTTCTTGAGAGTCAGGCCCGGCAGCTGACAGCCGCTGTAGGGATCGGGGGTCTTGTAAATGTGGTCGCCACGGATACAGTTCACAATGCGACGGGTATCCTGGATCTGACCTCGATCCTGAAGGGTGGCTCTCTTGGTGGAATCCTGGAGGCTCGTGATTCGGATATTCTCCAGCTTCAAGAAGACCTCGACCAATTTGCCTTTGATTTTATCAACGCGGTTAATGCGGTTCATGTGGCGGGTGCAGGCCTCGATGGCGTGAGCGGTCGGAATCTGTTTACACCACCGCCTCCAGGTGTGGCAGGTGCTGCAGAATCAATGTC
>CAUZEG010000028.1:0-26603 GCA_963578775.1 Myxococcales bacterium | reverse complement strand
CTCGAAGAAATTGTCGGCGAAATCTACGACGAATTCGATGATGAAGAAGACCACCCCATTCAAGAGCTGAGCGAAGGCCATTTCAGTCTGGATGGTGGAGCCGCACTTCATGATGTGGAGCAGGCATTGGGTATCGAATTTCCCGAAGAAAGCGACTACGACAGCATCGCAGGCTTTGTTCTCCATGTAGCAGGTGAGATGCCACAACCAGGGTTTGACCATTTGTACGAGGGCTTTCGCTTTGTGGTCGTAGATGCCGATGAGCGGCGCGTATCTCGGGTCGATGCGGTCTATATTGGGGACGATGGACAACAAGAAACCGTTTCCAACGCTTGATCGAACACGACTTTCGGTATAACCCCCGTGTTGTGAGTATTCCTCTTTTCGACCCCAAGCGTGCCCACGCTCCACTCCAGAAATCTCTGGAAGAGGCGGCTATCTCCGTACTTCGATCGGGTCGCTATATCCTTGGTCCGGAGGTCGAAGCCTTTGAGAAGGATCTGTCCGAACGGATGGCAGGCCGGCCTGTAGTAGGCGTGTCGTCGGGAACCGACGCCCTGGTTCTGGCCCTACGCGCCTTGGAAATAGGTCCCGGTGATGAAGTGATCACCACCCCATACACCTTTGTTGCAACTGTGGATGCGATTCTACGGGTGGGAGCGAGTCCCCGCTTTGTCGATATCGACCCGGTTACGTTGATGCCTACGGCCGCGAGCCTGGAGGGAGCTGTCAACACGGCTACGAGGGCGATTCTGATAGTGCATCTATTCGGGGCGCCATTTGATTGTTCCGTCCTGGCAGCATTGCGTTCCAAGGGCATAGCGATTATCGAAGATGCGGCGCAGGCCTTTGGGGCACGGCTGGGTAAACATGAGGTAGGGACCATGGGAGATGCCGCGGCCTTCTCCTTTTTTCCCACTAAGAATCTGGGTGGCTACGGCGACGGTGGTGCTGTCGTATTGGATAGCGAAGATCGCGCCTCCCTGGTTCGTGCGCTGCGATCGCATGGTCGGGGTGCCAAGGCCTATTACAGCTCATATGTTGGCTACAATGCACGACTCGATGCCCTACAAGCGGCATTGCTACGGGTGAAACTAGCCCATGTAGATGAGGCCAATTCCTGTCGCCGGGATCTGGCGAAGCAATATCATGCATTGATTCAAGGCGAGCCCAGGCTTCGTGAGTTGGTGGTTCAGGCCCCCAATCCGGAGATCCTTTCTGGGCATGTCTTCCACCAATACGTTCTACGGGTTCAGCCCGGTTTCCGGGATGTCGCTGTTGCGCATCTCCGGCAATGCAATATCGGTGTGGGTATCTATTATCCAACCGGAGTGCACCAACAACCGTTGGTGAAGGATCATGTAGATGCGGAAATCCGATTTCCCGAGACGGAAGCTGCCTGTGCGAGTACCTTTGCGATTCCGATGTTCCCCGGTCTTACGGGTGAGGAACAAGAGGAGGTAATCCGCCGATTGTGCGAAGCTGCCGAGCAGCATATGCGCGAGTCGGTTCAGGGGTAGACCAATGGCGACCACTGCAATCACAGGAGCGGCTGGCTTCATCGGAACGCATGTTGCGGAGACGTTGCTTACTCGTGGCGATACGGTTGTGGGGCTCGACAACTTTAACGACTTCTACGATCCCGCCATAAAACGCGCCAATATTGAATATCTACAACGCTGGGATGGATTTCAGCTTATCGAGGGGGATATCCGGTCTGCGGATAGTCTCGACGAGGTTTTTGGCAATCGCGATGTGGACACTATCGTCCATCTGGCCGCAAGGGCAGGGGTTCGTCCCTCCGTCGAAGACCCATCGCTCTATGCCGACGTGAACGTCCGCGGCACCATTCAAGTATTGGAGGCGGCGGTTCGTCATGGAGTGGGCCGGTTTGTCTTTGCCTCCTCATCGAGTGTCTACGGAGCAAATACCAAGACGCCATTCCATGAGACGGATCCGGTAGAACTTCCCGAAAGCCCCTACGCTGCGACAAAGAGGGCCGGTGAGCTATTATGCCGTACCTATCATCACCTACACGCGAAGACCGGCCCCCTGCGAGACCTTGCGGTTCTCCGGTTCTTTACGGTCTACGGACCACGCCAACGTCCCGAGATGGCGATCAGCAAATTCACGGCGAGGATGATTCAGGGGTTGTCTATCCCCATGTATGGTGATGGCAGCTCGCTGCGTGATTATACCTATGTCGATGATATCGTTGCCGGCGTCATCGCCGCGATCGATCGCGGTTCCGGATACCGTATCTTCAACCTTGGCGGTGGGCAGCCCATTCGCCTGGATGCGATGATAGCGGCTGTAGCTCGGGCGGTAGGGGTGGAACCGAACGTTGAAGAGTTGCCCATGCAGCCTGGAGATGTACGGCTTACGGTTTCGGATTGTTCGAGGGCTGGCGAGGAACTGGGGTACCAAGCGCAGACGTCGTTGGAAGATGGGATTTCCGAATACGTGAAATGGCATATGATTCATCGGCTGGACAGGGACCGATAATAATCGCAGGAAAAGCAATGTCCGATACGAAAGGTAGCAAAAAGGGAATTATTACCGTTCTAGGTGGTGGAACTATGGGCCGTGGTATCGTCCATGTGGCCCTTGCCAGCGGATTTCAGGTGTGGATGTCCGACATCTCAGAGGATGCCTTAGAACAGGCGGTAGCAGGGGTGCACAAGACCCTTGGGCGTGCGGTAGAGCGGGGCAAGCTTTCGGAAGAGGACTGCCAGAATTGCCAGTCCAGTCTTCAGACCAGCATCCATGCAGCCGAGGCGGCCGAAGGGGCCGATCTGGTTATTGAGGCGATCCCAGAATCGCTAGATCTCAAATGTGCGCTGTACCAGACCATCGCGCCCGCCCTCGGTTCACAGACGATTTTAGCAACCAACACCTCCGCGCTACCAGTGACCAAACTGGCCAAAGCCTCTGGAGTAGCAGAGCGCTTTGTCGGCATGCACTTCTTTAATCCACCGTATGCTCTGAAGCTTTTGGAGTTGATTCGTACCGATCAGACAACGGAGGAGACCCTGTCTCGAGCCCGGGAATTCGCGGGACAGCTGGGACGAGAGGTGGTGGAAGTTCGAGATTCTCCAGGTTTTGCCACCAGTCGCCTCGGGATTACATTGGCCAATGAGGCTATGCGCATGATCGAGCAAAAGGTGGCCAGCCCATCGGATATCGATACAGCATTGCGTTATGGCTACGGTCATCCAATGGGACCGTTGGAGTTGACCGACCTGGTGGGGTTGGATGTCCGCCTGGCTATTACCCGTCATTTGTATGCAGAGCTGGGAACAGACACGTTTCAGCCGCCTACGATCCTTGAGGACCTGGTCTCTGCTGGGCGTCTCGGTCGAAAGTCTGGCCACGGGTTTTACCGTTGGGTTGATGGCAAAAAGGTCGAACACGACACCTGAGTGGGATTGCTATCGAGCCCTGTCGCACACGACGATAATTCCCGATTGACCGGGAGTGGTTTTCGTGCGTAAACGAGTCATACGGCTGGTGGATCCCCCCATGATTCGATTTTTCAAGCTTACGAAGCGATACCCAAACGGGGTAGAGGCGCTCAAGGGCATCAACCTACACGTTCCGACCGATAGCTTCGTGTACATCACGGGACCAAGCGGGTCGGGGAAAACCACGCTGATGAAGCTGATCCTCTGTATGGAGCGGGCCAGCGAAGGCGAGATCCTTGTGGCCGGCCGAAACCTCCGAATGTTGAGCCGGTCGAGCATCCCGGTTCTTCGACGAAATATCGGAGTTGTATTTCAGGATTTCAAGCTTCTTTCGGATCGAAACGTATTTGAGAATGTTGCGTTGGGATTGGAGATCTTCGGGTTCGACCGAAATGAGATACGCAGCCGGGTCGCAGAGACCCTTGACCGGGTTGGAATGCTACGTTTTCAGAGGGCTTTCCCCACGATGTTGTCGGCCGGTGAACAGCAACGCGTCGCGATCGCTCGCGCAATTGTCACACGCCCCAAGATACTCCTTGCGGATGAACCCACCGGAAATGTGGATCCAGATATGAGCCTGGATATTGGGCGGCTATTCAACGATATCAATGCAGACAATACGACAGTTATGGTGGCTACCCATGATCCCAATCTGCCTCGGGAGATAGCCCACCGGACCCTGACGTTGAACAATGGCTATCTTGTCCTCGATACGGACCCACAATACGTTCCGGACCTGGATGCGATGGATCCAGAAGACCAGGCGGAGCTGTTTTCGCCATGAAGTTGACCCAGATTACATATTACCTGGGAGAGCTGAGCCGGAACCTGCGGCGTCAGCCCATGTTGGTCATCACCAGCATCGTTTCGGTGACGGTCAGTTTTCTTCTGGTGGGTTTTTTTGGCGGTATCTGGCTTGAGGCCGACAAACGACTCGAAAGTTTTGGTAGTCAGGTCCACGTAACGGTCTTGTTGGAGTCCGGCAGTAATCAAAAGGAGGTCATGGACGCTGTAGAAGAGACGTTTGGTGTTCGAGGTACCTTCTATCGCTCCGACCAGGATCTTGAGGACAACAAGCAATTGCTGAAGGAGTTTCTGGGCAAAGATCGGGCAAAATTATTTCCCAAAGATCTGATTCCCGGCCACCCCAAAATCGAGATCGTACTGCCACCAAAGGACCAGAAAAAGGTCCGGGTTCAAGACTATATCTCGAACTTCAAGGAAAAAGCCGACGAACTGGAAGGGGTCGATGGTGTATTCAGTGTGCTGACTGGTGGACAAAATGTTCAGCTCGCATATGCGCTGGTGGGTGCGATTCAATGGTTTGGTGCTCTGTTATCGGTCTTGATCCTGATTGTTTCGGTCTTTTTTATTTTCTCGACGATCCGCTTATCTGTTCACGCCCGAAAGGAAGAGATCGCCATTCGCCAGCTCATGGGAGCCAGCCATGGGTTTATCTCGATTCCGTTTTATCTTGAGGGATTGGTTGTCGGAGCCCTGGGTGGGCTCGTGGCCTTCATTGTATTGGCCGTATTGGTGGACCGTTTCAACGCCCAGATGTTGGACACCATGGGTCTTCAGCAGTCCCTGGAATTTCTGTCGATCAAACTCGTAGCATTTTTTCTGATGGCAGGTGGGGCTATCGGGCTGACGGGATCTGGTTTGGCCGTTGGCCGGTATCTCAAGTTGAATGGGTGAACCGGTGCGTGCATTTCGGAACACAGTCCTTATCGTATTGCTTGGTGTTCCTGCCCTTGGGTCTTCGGCCGACCGGTTGGATTCGACGAATACACCAGAATCTCCGATCGATCGGGTGAAGGAAAAACACACCCTGTTATTGACCCTGGAAGAACTCGAACGGAAACAGAATGAAACGGAGCACCAACAACGTACGCTGGTGCAAGAGATCAGCCGGATAGAGCATCGACTGGCCCTATTGGACATGGGTCTGAAAGAGCGGTCCAAGCGACTCGACAAGTCTCGAACGAGAGTGCGGGAAATCCTGGAAAGTGTCGCAATCGTGCGCATGAGCACGCCCATCGATGCGCTTTTGTCGGGCAAAGAGTTGCACAAGAACGTGCGTGTTCGAGAACTCTTGTCCCATGTGATGAACCGGGTACAACTTCGATGTCGCGCGGATTCGGATCGGGAGCTTGCCTTGACGGAGCTTCGTGAGGGGTATGGTCGAATTGAAGGCGAGCTGGAAGAGAAGCGTCACCAGCTCTCCCAGACGAAAGCGATTGCCGAGCAGATGCGCATAGGCCTCGATCGTCGATTGAAGGAGATCAACGAGGATCCAGAGCTACGTAGAGCAGCCGCATGGTTTAGCCCCGAATACAGCCGGCTACGGAAGGAAATCAAGACGATGGAGGCCTGGCGAGGAGCGAAGGCCTTCTCCAGTCAGAAGGGCAAATTGAGGTGGCCGGTTATCCCCGTCAGAATCGAGAGAAAGTTTGGTGAAAGTGAGAAGGTGGGGAAAACCCGGCTCACCCAACGGGGCGTCGTATTACGAATCGCGGAAGACATCTCGGACGACGGCAAGAGCGTCCGGTCGGTCTACCATGGTCGTGTCGTATTCGCCGATCAACTTCCCGGTTATGGCAAGATGGTTGTTATTGACCATGGTGGGGGTCACCATGGTGTCTACGCTGGTTTTGATACCTTACGAACAAAGAAAGACGTGGTCGTGGCTCCCAGAGAGCGGATCGGTTTCTTCCGGCCAGTCCGTCGCCGTCCATCGTTTGTATTTGAGCTGTTGAAGCACGGGAATCCCCTGGATCCCGCACTCTGGTTTGCGAATTGAGAGGTTGGGGACAGCCCCTATTCCTCTGATTAATCCTCCAGCTCGTCTTCCAGTTCGTCGGCTGGTGCGTCAACGGGCTCGTCGGCTGGTGCGTCTACGGGCTCGTCGGCTGGTGCGTCAACGGGCTCGTCGGCTGGTGCGTCTACGGGCTCGTCGGCTGGTGCGTCTACGGGCTCGTCGGCTGGTGCATCCACAGATTCGCTCTGCGGCGTTAAAACCAGATGACGGAATACACCGAAACCGGCACTTTGATTATCCACGCTATTTAGCTCATTAAGCTCTGTGTGCATGATCTTTCGTTGTCCCGGGTGTACTCCCAGAACCCGTACGGAACGACCCGTTTCATCCACATAGCGTGCAATTCGCTGGGCGGCCTTTTCCAGATTGTTCTTGGCTGTTTCTTCGATCATGGTCTCTTCCTTACCGTACAGATTGATTTCGAAGCAAGTCCGGCGGTTATGCCGGATCTGGAGTCTTCTTTTTCGACCCCGGAGTCTTCTTTTTCGGTCCCGGGGTCTTCTTTTTCGGTCCCGGGGTCTTCTTTTTCGGTCCCGGGGTCTTCGTATCGTTGGATCCCATCTTGTAGATGTACGACTGTTGCGCAATCGACAATGTGCTGTTGACCAGAATGTAGTAGACCAGCCCACTGGGCAGGAACAACATCATGATGGTAAACATTACGGGTAGCCCAAACATCAACATCTTGTTCTGGCTCATGGTTGCCGAACTCAGTCGCTGTTGGAACAGCATTATGACCCCAAGGAGTATCGGCAAGACAAAGTAGGGATCTGGTTTCGACAGGTCTTGAATCCAGAGGAAGAGATCCGCCTGATACAGGCTTGGCGCGGCATAGATGGTTCGATACAGGGCGAAGTAGATGGGAAGCTGAATCAGCATAGGTAGACACCCGCCCAGGGGATTCACCTTATTTCGCTTGTAGAGGTCCATCATAGCTTTGTTCAGCTTCTGGCGGTCTTCTTTGTAGCGCTCCTTCAGCTCATCCATCTTCGGTTTCAGCCGCTGCATTTCGCGCATAGATACGTACGATTTGTAGGTCCAGTAGAGCAGCAGTAGTTTTACCGACACCGTCAAAAGCAGGATGGCGATAGCCCAGTTGGGGACCATTCGGTAAAAGAACTCCATGAGCCATAAGAGCGGTTTACAAAGGGGGGTAAACCAACCGAAGTCCAGGGAATCGACCAGGCCATGGCCCGCAGCACTGAGCGCGCCAATATCCTTGGGACCCGCGAAAATGAAATGATGTTGATCGCCTCGGATCAGATTCGACAACATTCGGATTCTGGAATCTCCCTCCAGGTCATTTGCCAGCTCTGCGATCTCTTTCGATGGATCAAAAGGATTGAGTCCCAGTTCGGCGAGTACCGATTCGTAGTCCAGTGGTGCACATACGCCGCCGATGCATTCGAGGCTGCCGGTACAGGAGCCTTGGCACGCGCTACCCGCGCTTCCAGAGGAGGCTCCGTCCACGAGACGGGGCGTTATATAGGACGGGCGGACATTCTTTGTGCCGATATCAGTCGGTTCAAGAGAAAGCAGCCGGGCCACTTCAATCGACCGGTCTTTTCTGTTTCGCCCATATTGGTCCTTCTCGGGAATCGAGCGAAGCTCGCAGCGTGGTAGCTGGTCATGGGAACCGACAACTGGAACCATCGCCATAAGGAAATATTGGCGTTCTATACCCGTCCAACGGGCATATTCATACGGATTCCTGGCCTTTACTTTCCCCTTCTTGACCCCCCCGTCCGCACGGCAACTGGACCGGAGAAAACGCACAACGGGGTTCATCATACTTTGTGAGCTGGCTTTGAACCCGCGAAAGCCATAGGCGATTAGATGGGTTTGTACCCGAACCTCACCCGGTCCCAGCCAGATGCTCCGGGTCGCGAGATCGATTCGATATATGGATCCTCCAGGCCGATATAGACGCTCCAGGAAGAAGTCGCTGGTATCATACTCAGGGTTGGGCCATACCAGGCGAATGATCTCTGGGCTTTTCTCAAAGGGCTTGGCAACAAAGCGTGGATCTCGTGCAAAGGCATCCTGCACAGAACCTTTGAATACAACGTCTACGGGAATGCTGGCGGATCCCCCTCCCGTCTTGGGACGAGCCATATTGGTGGGCCAGTCCACCTTGAACCAACCGTCGGTATCCAACCCACCGAGCTCAATTTCCAGGCCGTCTGTAGGCATTTGCGTTGGTGCTGTTGCATCGGTCTCATCGGTGGGCTCTACAATCTGAAACAGATCGGCCGCCGATGCATCTTGCAAACGAAATACGATCCGGTCGCCTTTGCCGGTACCTTTTGCTCGATCATCCTTTTCCGCCCCTTGGAGTCCCTGGGAGCAGTGTGCGGCTGGTGCCGTGCCCAGCTTTCGTAGGCAGTAGACGTTTTCTTGTTCCAGTTTGTCGTAGTTTGATCTGGGATTGGGATTGGATTGGATTTTGACCAGCCATTGGGGCCGATCATTCTCCATCCGTAGTTTGAATTGGGCGCTGGCGTTGTGGCGAAGAACGCGCGTCACTTCAACAGGGGGATGCTCCTTCCTGTTGTGCTGGACCATGAGCTTGTCGATCTGGAAGGGCCAGATCCGCGCCTGGCTTCCAACCGCTGCATCCGGGAAAGGGGTCGTTACCAGATTGTAGAGACCGTAGGGCTGTTCGTATTGTTTCTTTCGAAGACGAATGTATTGAAACGCGCCGTTGAACTCTGACACACAGGTTTCCAGTTGATCGGTGACCAGGTCTTGGCAGTAATCAGGAGCGGCAACCTCCAGGCTATCGGTATTCGCCGATACCCGACTGGAAGATAGCAATAGGACTGGTACGAGTATCGCAAGCAGCCAGGCCGATGGGATGGATGAGGCAGGTGCACGGGATGGTGTTGCCATCGTCGATTCCTCTTCATGGGATGTACAGCGGGTATTTTCTGGTACCGGGTCGTAGCCCAGGCCTCCGCCAGGTCGACATCGACACAGCCGGCGAGCTGTCAGAACAAGACCTTTGGCTCCCCCATGATGCCGTAACGCCTGGCGGGCATAATCCGAACAGGTTGGCTCGAATCGGCATGCAGGGTGCAGCCAGGGGCTCACGAGGAGACGATATAGACCGACCACGAGCCCTAGAAGTGATCCGAGCAGAAAATCCGTTCCCTTCAAAACCCTACGACATGGACGAAGAAACAAGCTCAAGCCTTTTAAAGGCAGTTTCGAGTTCATATTCCGTTTGTTGGTAGGAGATGTCTTCAAAGGAGGCTTTTTTTTTCGCCATGATTACAAGATCAACATGGCGGGTGAAGTGGGCTTGCCGGGTCCGAAAGGTGGTTCGTAACCACCGCTTGATCTGGTTACGATGGACAGCATTGCCCACCTTTTTACTAACGGTAATTCCGAGTCGGCTACGGTCCGTGCCAGGTTTCGCTTCGAAAAGAACAAAGTGGTCGGAGGTGACTCGCCTACCATCCCGCATCACACGGGTAAAGTCGGAAGGACTAAGAAGCCGTGCTGCTTTCGGAAATTCGTACTGGGGTCCCGTCACTTCTTGGGTGTCGTGACCGCGATGGACTTGCGTCCCTTGCGACGACGGGCGTTAAGAACGAGTCGACCCGCTTTACTCCGCATACGCACAAGAAATCCATGTGTACGGCGGCGAGGTACATTATGTGGCTGGTATGTGCGTTTCATTACACTTCTCTCCCACAGTCAGGGCGCGTTTCTAGACCATATTTATCGTATGACTGTCAAGCTTCAACCGGATCAGGTCCAGGGAATACGGGCCGAAGGTCCTTGTAAACGGTCTAGCGTTTCTTTTCCAACTTTTCTTCGCGCGTGCGTAACTGCGCCAGAGATCCGTCCACAATTGCGGTACGTATTTCGGTCATAAGCCGTTGAAAATGACGAAGATTATGAAAGGTCAAAATCGTATGGGCGAGCAGCTCTTTGGCGTGGATGAGATGGCTGATGTATGCGCGGCTGAAGTGTTGGCAACAAAATCCGTCACAGCGGTCATCGAGGGGGAGCAGATCCGAACGGTATTGGGTGTTTCGCAGGTTTAGACGACCCTCGCCGGTATAGACTGTGGACATGCGTGCGTTTCGAGTCGGGAGTACACAATCCATCATATCGACGCCTCGTTCGACCGCCTCGACGATGTCTATGGGTCGTCCCACGCCCATCAGGTAGCGGGGCTTTTCCACCGGTAGTATCTCGGACAGAACGTCGAGGATCCGTACTCGGTCGCCTTGGGTTTCGCCGACGGATAGCCCGCCGATTGCATAACCTGGAAAATCCATATCGATGAGTTCGTTGGCGTGTTGAATGCGTAGATCGTCGAACAGGCCGCCCTGAATGATCCCAAATAAGGCCTGTTTGTCGGAGTCATGTGCCTGGAGACATCGGTCTGCCCATGCGGTCGTCCGTGCCATTGATATAAGAATTGCCGACCGGCTGGCGTCGGCCGGTGGGCATTCGTCAAAACACATGGCGATGTCGCTTCCCAGCGCCTGTTGGATCGCAACCGAGAGTTCCGGTGTTAACCGATGAAGTGAGCCATCGATATGCGATCGGAAGTCAACGCCTTCGTCATCGACTTTTCGGAGGTTTGCCAGGGAGAAGACCTGAAACCCGCCCGAGTCCGTGAGAATCGGACCCGGCCAGCCCATGAACTCATGAAGGCCACCATGGAGGCGGATTATGTCGCTGCCGGGCCGCAAATACAGATGGTAGGTATTTCCAAGGCAGATGGACGAACCCGTTTGACGTAGCAGTTCCGGTGTCAGCCCCTTTACTGTGCCTTGTGTTCCAACGGGCATGAACGCAGGTGTGGGGATGATCCCATGTGGTGTCTTGAGGACACCCACGCGTGCGTGGCCGGCGTCGGGACCCTTCGACACGATCTCAAATGAGACAGGCGCATCTGGTTTCATGGGCCGAAGCCTTCCGGTGGAATGAACATGGAGTCACCGTAGGAGTAGAATCGATAGCCATGCATCACAGCTTCGGCGTAGGCGTCAAGCAGACGTTGCCGTCCAAGAAAGGCGGATACCAGCAATAACAGAGAGGATCGTGGCAGATGGAAGTTCGTGATCAGACCGTCTACCACCCGAAAGTCATGCCCCGGAATGATCACCAGCGACTCCTTCGTTGAGCCGTCGGCAATCAGCGTATTGGGCGATGCACGTAGGGCGGCCCCTTCCAGAGCGCGTACTGAGGTCGTCCCAACGGCGATAATGGGTCGGCCGGCCGATTTTGCCTCTCGGATCCTGGTCGCAAACTCGGCTGTGATTTGGCAGGGTTCGGCCAGGACCCGATGCTCACGGATATCGTCGGTTCGTACGGGTAGAAATGTTCCAGGGCCAACGTGCAGGGTAAGCCGAGCGATCTCCACCCCCTTTTGTGTCAGCCGATCCAGGAGCTCTGGCGTGAAATGGAGTCCGGCCGTGGGGGCTGCTACCGCACCGGGCTCGTTGGCATAGACGGTTTGATAGCGGATCCTGTCTTCCTGGGTGGGACCGTCGGGGCGACGTATATACGGGGGCAACGGGATGGTGGCTTGATCTTGGAAAATGGAGTCCAGGCTCGGGCGCGACAGCGCCCGTAGAATTACGCTGCTATCGGACTCTCGGCGAACAAACTCCAACACATCCTCTCCAAGATGTAGCTTGATACCCGGTCGTTTGAGTCGTCCTCGGGCGAGGAACCGTCCCTCTGCGGCATCGGTAGCAGTGGGATCGGGGATCCGGAGAAGTTCGATCTGGCCGCCGCTGGCTTTGTGGGCGTAGGCCCGTGCGGGTACTACACGAGTATCGTTGATCACGAGGACCGAGCCGTTGGGAATAGTCTCGGCCAGGTCGGAGAAGGTACCGTGGCGAATGGCGCCTGCGCGCGGGACTTGAAGCAGGCGGGAGGCGTCCCGGTGCTCGGACGGGTATTGCGCGATAAGGTCTTCCGGGAGGACATAATCGTAGGCATCGAGTTCGTACTCGATGGGCTCTTGTGTGGCGGGCGATACCATCAGTTGTCTTCGGCCAATGACACCTGGTTTCCACCAGCCTTCTTGGCGGTGTACATGGCCTGGTCGGCCCGGTTGATCAGTGTCTTTCCGTCGAGCGCTCCCAGTGCAGATGCATGTACCCCCGCACTTACCGAAGTTTTGATGATGTCTCCATTGTTATTCAGGGAGGCATTACCCACGTCGGCGCAAATTCGATTGGCTACCTGTAGTGCTCCGTTGGTATCTGTGCTCGGCAGGAGCACAACAAATTCATCGCCTCCGTAACGGACGACCGTGTCGACGTCTCGGACACATTCTCTGCAAATATCCGCAATACGTCGCAAGACTTTATCACCCGTATCATGGCCCCAGGTGTCGTTTACGGACTTGAACTCATCCACATCGATCAGGATCAGCGCTACGCTTTCCTGGTATCGGGCTGCTCTGTCGATCTCTGCGGGAAGGCGCTTCGCAAGATATTGACGGTTATAACATTTGGTTAGATTGTCGGTGACGGCAAGGCGATAGAGGCGCGCGTTCTCCACGTCTTTCACCACCGAGGCCGCGACCAGGGAGAGCAGATCGCGATCCGCGTCGGTAAAGCGACTTTCCCTGGACGCTGTAACGGTAATCACACCGATCACGGCGTCGCGTATCTGCAATGGAACGCAAACCATACTCTGAATGTCTGTTGTCTGATTCGGGAGATCTTTGAATCGTTCGTCGGAATGGGCATCGCCCAGAACAACGGCTTCGCCGGTGTTGGCGACCCAGCCGGCGATACCTTCACCGGCGGAGAAGGAGAGTTTATTCGACTCGTCCGGGGGCAGACCGTGGCTTGCCCGGCATAATAGAGCGGAATGGCTCTCGTCGAACAACATAACGGAGGAGGTTTCTGCCGAGAGGAGGGAGCAAACCCGTTCCGCGATCTTTTCCAGCACGCTCTCCAGCGTCGCATTCTCATTCAACTGCTGTGTGATCTCGAACAAGACCGACAGGACTGTGCGTTCTCTGGGGTTTTTGTCCGTCAAAGTACGTCCTGTGAAATGCGATGTGCATTCATTGGAGGTCGATGCCCTGCACACCGGCCGGAACCATCGACTCGACGATAGGGTTGTGCCCATGCACGGGTCAAGGCTTTTTCGGCTCCATTCCGAAGGAATGTTTCGCCTCCGAAGATCGTTTCTTTCTTCGGCCCGTCCAATACCCTGTTCCCAATGAACCCAATCCGATGGAGTTAGAAATGAAACACCTTGTTGCTCGTCTAAAGTTACAGTTGTTGTTGTGTGTGTTCTTTATCTTTGGTTGTGGTGCCCATTCGGTCGCGAATCCGTCGGCTGACGCAACCCTACCGACGCCGACACGAGCTCCCACTGCCTCTAATGGCGTTCTGTCCATGGAGGTAATCCCGCAGTACGGTGTTGTCTTGTCGGATTCGGATGGTTCACTCAATGTTCTTCTCCGATTGAAGGGCCAAGAAAACAAGTCCACCAAGCGACCGGACCTTGATCTGGCTATCGTGCTCGATCGTTCAGGCAGTATGTCTGGTGGTAAGATTGTCTCGGTCAAAACCGCAGCTTTGAAATTACTGGATGAGCTGAACGAGTCGGATCGGGTCACCCTGATCAGCTATGCAAGCAATGTTCAGCTGCATGCCAAGAGCGTTAAGCTGGATGCGGAAGGTAAAGCCTCATTGAAGAATCACATCCTGGGAATCCGCTCCGGTGGAAGCACCGCTCTGGGCCCGGCCCTGTTTCAGGCCCTGGATCATCTTGAGGGCGGCGACCGGGGCACAACCAGCCTGGCGCATGTAATGTTACTCTCGGATGGTCTGGCAAATGTCGGCCCCAAGAACCCAGAGGTTATTGGTCGCCGAACCGCCCTCGCATTCAAGCACGGTATCACGGTATCAACACTGGGTGTTGGCCTGGACTATAATGAAGATCTGATGACCCGGGTCGCCGACCAGGGCGGTGGCCGGTATCATTTCATCGAGAATGAAACCACGGTCGCAAAGGTCCTTCAGGACGAGCTGGCGAGCCTTTCAGGTACGGTCGCTGGAGGTACGGAGATCGCACTTCGCGCAAAGAACAACGTGAAGATTTCCAAGGTTTTCGGCTATCCGACCGAGGAAAAGGATGGCGTAACACGGATCAAGATCGGAGCCATCGGTTCCGGACAGACCCGCGAGATCGTCGTCCAACTTGCCATTAAGCCCAAGTCCAAGGGCCCCTTCGACGTGGGCACCTTCGAGCTGTCCTTCCGCGATGTGGCCAAGGAGTCGAAGGCGCAAACCGTACGACTGCCCCTGTCATTGAAGGTCTCGTCTGATACCGCTGTTGTGAAGGCGTCGGAGCAGGTAGAGGTAACGGTTCGAGTGGCGGAGGTCGAGAGTGCGACCCGGCTTGAGCATGCGGCTCGTGCCGTGGACAAGGGAGATTATGCGGGTGCGAAAAAAGTACTCAACGAATCCCTTACGTCCTTGAGGAAGCAGAATGTCGCGACGCCCAGCGCCGTGTTGCAGCAGCAGATTGAGGACCTTGAAGAAGCCGAGTCGGGTATCGCCGAAGCCCAACGAAGCGAGAAGGCCCGCAAGAAGTATGTGAAGGGCAATAAGGCCCGAAACTACAAGAGCATGAAAAAGTAGCGTTTTCCGTGTAGAGCGGCCAAGCCATCGGTTGACACCGGGGGTGGGGCGGGGCAAGGTACCCCCCCCATCCCCGGTCGCCTTTTTGGGCCTCAGAGATGTTCTTCGGCTTCTTCCATATGATGCGAACGACACTCTCCAAATATCCGATTCGTCGAAATGTCATGATTCTGGCACTCATTGTCGGGGTCATTGTCTGTTTTGACCAATGGTCGAAGAGCTGGGCCGAGGACAATCTTGCGACGCCCTACCATCTGCTTCCGGTTCGCACGACTGAGACCGTTCCCATCGAAGACGCAATCCGTACGTCGCTCGGCGTGTCCAAATCCGAAGCGCTCAGTATGGTTCGAGCAATTCCGAGTCATGTCATACGGGTGTCGGGTAAACCTTTTATCCAGGCCGATAGCCCACCGGGAGGCGTCCTTGCTCCAGCGCGTCAGAACGGTCAGATCCTATATGTCTTTTCTCGCGGCCCCAACGGACCGGCGCGCTATGTATTTGTACCGTCCGATAGTATCCATAGAACCATGCTCGACGCGATGGTGGCCAAGCTTCCGGACTTGAACCGAGGGCGGGCCCGTGCCTTATTTGAGCGTGGTCTTGTCTATCTGGGCACTCCCTATGGCCTGGGGCTGGAACATCTGCAGCAGGCCCCCAGTCGATCGGGCTTTTATCGATTGTCCGGAAATCCCCCAGTGACACCTCGCGGCTTTTCCCTGCCCAGAGATGATTTCGATACATTGGGGGCCGCCCTGGCCCAGGAGCTTAAGGTAGATCAGACGACGGTGGAAGAATGGGTTCGGTCTCGGCGTGTGAGGGTGTATTACACTCCTGTCGAAGAGATGGAGGAAGGCCATAATCTCGAAGCCGGCGAATTCGCGCTTATCAAAGTACGGGCCGTACCGGTCATTCCCGGGTTCATGCGCTTCAATTATGCAGAAAATCGGGGAGCCGCCTGGAGCTTCATGGCGACCGCAAGCCACACCTTTCGTTTCTGGTTCTTCACGGTGATCACTTTGATCGCCATCGTTGTGTTGGCTGTGCTGATCTTGTTGCAACCCCTTGAGAAAATGCTGACCACCATCGCGTACGCCAGCATACTGGGTGGGGCAATCGGCAATTTGATCGACCGAATTCGAGTGAATTACGTGGTAGATTTTATCGATATGTATATCAACCAGAGCCATTGGCCCACATACAATATTGCGGATGTCGGCATCTCGTGTGGCGTCGGGATGTTGGTCTTGGATATGATTCTAGTGTGGCGGGCCGAGAGAGCCGAGGCCGGCTAGTTGCACCCCGTCTTTCACATTGGGCCGGTTGAATTTCCTGCGTATTTTACGGTGCTGACGGTCGCGGTTATGTCCGGGATCTTATTAGCCTGGCACAAAGCCGGTTCGCTGCAGATCAATCGCAATGATATGTTGGACCTGGCCTTCTTGATGGTCTTTATGGGCGTAGTGGGAAGCCGGCTTCTCCATGTATTCGCGGATGGGTCCTTCTGGGATTATGTCCACCTATGTACCGATCCAACCCTGGTTGACTTGCCGGGTGGTGGGAAGCTTTTGTCGGGTGCGGATTGTGTTTCGAATCAGGAATGCAGCATGTTGGGCCTGGGGTCCATTTGTGATGAAGGCAGCTGCCATCCGGGCCGGGATTGCCTACGTGTGTTCAAGGTCTGGTATGGCGGCCTCGCCTTTCTGGGGGGAGTTGTCTTCTGTATCCCCATTGGAATCTGGTTTGCGCTGCGTCGACGTATGGGGGTTTGGCGTGTCGCAGATGTCGCGGGTTTTGTGGTGCCCCTGGGTCATGCGGTCGGCCGTCTGGGTTGTTGGTTCGCCGGCTGTTGTTATGGATCGGCTTCCACATCGGAGTTGGCGGTATCCTATCC
Source organism: Myxococcales bacterium (assembly GCA_963578775.1). Classification (GTDB taxonomy): domain Bacteria; phylum Myxococcota_A; class UBA9042; order UBA3505; family UBA3505; genus UBA3505. The sequence goes on along the minus strand of CAUZEG010000028.1, from coordinate 9,788 downwards.
GGCGGGAATGCCCGCATCGGTCGATCATCCGGGAGTGTTCGGAATGAGCCAGTCCGTTCATCCGATGCCCCTTTGGGAGTCCATGTCCGGCTTTATGATATTTCTGATCAGCTATTATGTCGTGTTCCCTCGGCGGCGATTCCATGGTGAAAACTTCTGGTGGTTTCTGATCATGTACGGTGTGGCGCGGTTTGTTCTGGAGTTTTTCCGGAGCGATGCGCGCGGTGTCTGGTTCGGTGGACTCTTGACCACATCGCAGCTGATCGGTATTCCACTCGTATTCGTTGGGCTGTTCATGATACGTCGTGGGCTCCAACGCTATCCATTCTCCAAGTTTCCACAAACAGACCCACCGGATCGTTGGATCTGATTCCTACGAGCGTTAACCATGTATCCAGAACCATTCCATCTTGGACCTCTTCCGATTGCACCGTACGGGATCTGTGTTGCCACAGGTATGATCATTGCGGTGATTCTGGCGCGAAGGCAGAACGATAAGTCTCTATTTCTCGACTCCGAGGCTTTCGAGAAGGTCGTCTTCTGGACGGTTGTCTGGGGCTTTCTTGTTTCGCGGCTTCTGTATTTCTGGACGGTTCGGACGGATGAGCCACTACTGGACTTTGTCCGGATCTGGAGAGGCGGCCTTGTCTTCTATGGTGGTCCTCTGGGATCGGTCGCCTACCTTTTGTGGCACTTCGTATACTCGAACAGGCCCCGTGAGTCGGCCGATTCACGGCGCAAGCTGATCACAGGAGCCGGAGCCCTGCTTCTATTCGTATCCTTGTTCCTGGCATGGGGGACCGTTGAGGTGGGCGCGGATGAAAAGACCCATCTTGGTGGTGGCCTGTGGACAGGCCAATGGGGTTTATTATTTGGGGCTGGGGCTGTGCTGCTGGCCGTGCGAAACATCTTTGGGGCGGTGGTCCTGTCGGCCATAGCGCTATTATTCGCATTGTCGGCCGATTCCGCCATGCTCACAGAGACGGCGAAGAGCTTTTCTGGGCCGGACGCAGCAGCCCATCAATCCTTCGGGCTGGGGCTTTATGTGGTGGGCCTGGTACTGATTATGGTCGGGAGTCTGGGAGCAGACCTTCGTGCGATGCGGGCCAGCTTTCAGGGATTGAAAACCCAGAACTCCGAATGGTTGAGCGATGGTCGGCACCGTTTTCTCCGCTTTGCGGACATCGCTGCGCCCAGCCTTATCCTCGCCCACGCCTTTGGCCGGGTGGGTTGTCTTTTTGCGGGTTGTTGTTTTGGTCGACCGGTCAGCGAAAGTCATAGTTGGGCGGTTCAATACCCGGATCCCGGCAATTGCGCTGCGGGCTCTGAGTTTCTCAACGCGGGTTGTGCCCAGTTTGGACGGTATCCAGTACCGTTGATCGAGGCTTTGCTTCTATGTCTTCTTTTCTGGCTTTTGATCACTATGCGGCCGAAGAAGAAGTTCCACGGACATATCTTGTTGACCTACCTCATGGTGTATCCGCTTCTTCGCTTCGTCATAGAAATGTTTCGGGGGGACAAAATTCGCGGATTTCTGGTGGAGATCCGGGTACCTGGACTTGCCGAGGCCTTCGGGTTCGATACGGCACCGAACGAGGTGCTGATGCTTACAACCAGTCAATTCATCAGCCTCTTCGTGGTGGTCCTTGCCATTGTTATGCGGGTCCGAATGGCGAAAAAATATGGCCGTGGAGACTCCGTCCAGCCGGACCCATGAGCCTGTCTCCCGATACCAGCACGGAAATCTGGCTACAGGAACCCGATCGGGTCTTTGTGGCTACCGGCTTGTGCTTTGCCCTGATGCTTTCAGCTCTACGTCGCGTGGTTCCAAGGGTCCATTATGCCTGCCCCTATTTTGCCCAATTCTGTCGTGGGGAGGTTGTTGAAGGCGACGATCTATTGGCATTAGAACGGGAGCTTCAGGGCTTTCAGACCGGGTTGGCTACTCTGTCGATACACGAGCTTGTAACCTTGAAGGACGACCTGGCTCTGGAGGCCTGGACGATCCCACAATTATCCCATTTTCGTGGACGGACCTTCGATCGGACCCAGGTCCAGCCGGCCACAGATGCGCAGATCGCGGTAGAGTTGGAGAGGTTTGGGTTGGCAATCGGCGACGCCCATCTGTCGGATGTGTATGGGGAAATCCTCCACATTCTTACGGATCGCTGTCAGATCGCCCGTACAAAACAGCTACGACTACAGCAGGAACCGCGCGATTTTCATCGCACGCCTCGAGAAATCGGGACCCTAGAGGTTTGATGCCGCCGGGCTCCGATGAGCCAGAAACCGCGCAAACTTGGTCTCCAGCTGTTCATGGGCCTCCACCCCGGTCTCGATCAGGACTATGCTCAACAGGGTACGGATGGTCGAAATCTGCTCTTTGGTCACTTCAATCTCGATTTCGGCGTCTTCAAAGCCATCTGGATAGCGGATATGGTCCAACTCCAGCTTCGTGTCGGACGTAAAGGGGAAGACGCGTCGAGTCATATGAATCCCCCCCAGGGATTGTAGTTGGCCGATGCCAATCGAAGGTAGCAGAGGTCCGAGTCGCTCCTCCTGCTGGCCCGGTTCTCGCCGAAAGTTCTCGGCCTCTTCCTGGCTAAGGACCCATTCATATTCCTCTGCGGAAAACACTCCGTCCTGTCGACTAGCTTTTCCCTTGAAACAGAGAATATGGCTGTCGTCGGCTCCCAGGACCCGAAGGCGAACCATATTTCGGCGCTTTTGTAGTGCAGACTCGGGCGTATCAAAATATTCGTTGAATACCCGCTGCTCTTGGATCATGGCAGGCAGGGCGTCCGCAAATCGGTCCAGGTCGGCTATCTGGATCTGCAATTTTATTTCCACTTCAAGGGGCATGGTGATCGCTCCGATTATTATCGTTTGAACAAATCTGCGGTTGTGTGGCAAATGCAGCCGTGACGGCGTGGGTCGTTCTGGGTTATAGAGGCGCCATGAAGAGTGGTGTGAAAATTCGTTGCCGAGTCGTGCAGGGCCTGGTTGAGGTGGCCGAAGGATCCATGGGAAGCCAGGATGCCCTCACCCGTGTACTTCAGGGCAGTGGCCTTAGTCCCCAGGACCGGGCTCTATGTACGGAGATACTATACGGCTCCCTCCGTTATGGGCCGGCGCTCTTGAAAGTTGTCGATAGCCGTCTACGAAAGGGGCTCGCGGCGACGGATCCGAAAATCGTATGGACCCTGGTGGCTGCAAACTACCAGCTTCGAGTCTTGGAACGTATACCGGATCATGCGGTGGTACATACGGCCGTGGCGGTCGCGCGCGAACTTGTAGGTCCGCACGCCGCAAAACTGGTCAATGGGGTTTTGCGGACTGAGCTGCGTTCCATGGAATCCGACCCACGTACACCTCCCGCCCCAGAATCGTGTTATCCGGGCTATATCCGTCGCGCCTTTTCGGGGTTGGGCGACGTGAATCTATCGGCAGCCGCCAAGGCCTACCTCCATGCGGCTCCGCACACAATTCGGGGACGAGGGGAGTGTTTTACGGACGTGGCGACTCTTCTGAAGAAGCTCGAAGATGTTGGCGTGAAGGGGGCTCGAGAGGGGCGTGTGCCCGGTTGTGTGATTCTTCCTCGCGGCGGAGGCGCGGTCGGAGCTGGCACGGCCGACTGGATACCCCAGGATGAGGCGTCATGGGCTGTGGCCCGACTCGCCACTGAAATGGCCAAAGGATTGGGTCCCGAATGCCGCCTATTGGATGCCTGCGCGGGCCGGGGTGTGAAGACCGATGCGCTGCGGCACGGATTGGGTTCAGGGGCTCGCATTACGGCCACTGATTTATCCCCCAACAAGCTAAAGGACCTCTCTACTCTTGTGCCGGATGTGACAACCCGTGCAGTCAATTGGACTGCTTCGACACATTTTGAGGAAGGGAGCTTTGACTTTGTTCTATTGGACTCTCCATGTTCTGGCTTTGGAACCCTACGCCGAAGACCGGAGATACGTCTGCTGAGCCGTCGTCGCGATTTGGATGCTTTGATGGAAACCCAGCAGCGTATCCTGGCAAATACCGCCCAGACTCTGGCACCAGGCGGGGTTCTCTTATTCGCGGTATGTACATTTTCGCCGGGCGAAGCCGGCGATGCCCTAGGCCGTTTCCTTGCGTCGGAAGCGGGATCTGGTTTTGAGCCGGCGGCGCTGCCTACGGCTCCAGTCGCGGATTGGCAGCAAGCGGACGGTAGTTGGCTTACCTATGATGACCCCGAGAAGCTCGCGGATCCGGCCGATACATTTTACGTCGGAGCCATACGGAAACGCTGACTCCAAGCCCTCAGGTCACTATCAGCCCAGAAAGGCGTCGACTCCACCAGCGGCGATGATGTCGGCCGTGACCCGGGCTTCTTCATCCAGGAGCCCTGTGGCGTGTTTGTAGATCATATTTTCGGCAATACGACCGAGAAACGGCACCTTGATCTTTAATTCGCCTTCGAGAGTCCGCGCGGATCCGCTTCCTGAGCGACGAATATAGATGGTTCCCCGGTTGAGCATCAACCGGGCGACGGAGTCCAACCGTGGGATATTTTCGAAATCGACGCGGAATTGACTCTTATCGGTGGTGGAGTGTTCAACCCACTCCATCCAACGGGCCTCGACCTTTTTGGGACCGATTCTCTTGATCATTGGTTCCGGACGGTATCGAACCTGACGTTTCTCCCCTTCGGCCATAAGGATCTCCATCTCGATCAGGTTTTCCATATGGGCCATCAGGGCCTCTGGAAGACGTGGATGGTGCATCACTGCAAGGAGGTCAACAGGTAGGGCGTCGAAGTGGTGCTCGATTTCAAATTTCATCAATACGGCTCCCTGGGCAGCTACACGACGAAGATTAAGGGGAGGCCTTGTACCCTTCTCCAGGTGCCGGTGCAAGCTAGAGCTCGCTATATTACGGTGTCACCGCTGGTGGGATCGCGAGGCGAAGGCGGTTTCCCGGGACCAGCAGATTCAAATCCAAATCCGGATTAAGAACAGTCAGTGCACTCACATCGGCCCCGTGGGTTTCCGCGAGTTTGACTGCGATATCACCAGATTGAACGCGAACTTTGATGATTCGATACCCTCGACGTTCGTAGGAACGCCAGGCTTCCACAATCAGGTCACGAGTCCGTCGCTTTTCCAGGAAGACCGCCCAGGCGTCGGGTGGAATGGGGATTATAAGGTTCATTCCAATCTGGATCGCATTGGCTGCGACGATTTGATTGGCATTCATAATGTCGTCCACCGTGATATTGGCCATCACCGCAAATACTCCCAGGTTTTCGCCGTTTCGCACGGTGACCGTAAGCTGCGGTGTTTGCATTGGCGCATCCATATTGGGGATCTCCATATTGGGGACATCCACATGCGCCGTTGGTGGGGTCTGCTGGGGAACCAGTTGGGGGATTTGTGCCGGTATCGGTGCAGGTTCGACCATGGAGTTTTGCCCGGGAACCGCCAGCGTGGGCTGGGAATTTCCAAGGGTAGCTGGTCGGGCCCCTTGCGCCACGATCGGGACTTCCACTACATCTCCCGGGTGGAGTCTAGCCAGGTTCAAGCCTGTATTTACTTCGACCAGAAGCCATATGGGGACGTTATAATTCGCTGCGATACGACCGGCGGATTCGCCCGGTGCGACGACATGATTTCGGTAATCCGTGATGTGATGTTTTTTGTAGAATGCGTCTCTTCGGATCTGGTCGCGAGCCAACCGACGGTTGTTGAATTGCTCCAATTGTTGCTGCGTGAGCATCAATATATAGGTTTGTCCAGCCCGGAGGTCCCGAGCTGTGGCCAATAACAATTGGTCCAGGATGTCTTCTTTCGCCAAGCCGGTCCAGGCTACATAATCATCGACGGTTTCACCGATACGGGCCTTGAACTCCACCTCGATGGGCTCGGTGGATTCCTCGGGAGCAACCTCTTCGAGAATCTCTTCTGCCGGCTCTCCAACGGCTATGATCTCGACTTGCTCTTCTTCCACGACCAACGGTGGCGGGTTGGCGGGGTTAGAAAGGCCTTTCAAGATCATATAGCTGGCGCAAAGGAGAGCACCCACAACAATCCAGGGCTTATATCGGCGTAGCATTTTCATAGTTCAACCCTAACTCAAGGTACGACTTCTTCAACTTTTATCGGCACGAAAAAGGGGAAGTGTAATCACCTTGTCCGCACCACGAACCATGGCGGTGCGATGGGATGCTACGACCACGGTTGTTTGCCCGGCCAGGGCTGCGATGGCGGTCGCGATGGGGCGTTCGGTTTCTTCATCAAGATTGGCGGTCATTTCGTCCAGAAACAAGACCTGCGGGTCGTTCAAGAGAGCTCGAGCTAGACATAGGCGTTGTTGTTCGCCGGTGGAGAGAGGACTACCATGGCTATCCAGCATCAGGTCTAGACCGGACGAGAATGAGCCGATCTGGCGGTTGAGTTGTACTTTCTTCAGCGCATCCCAGCATGCATCGTCAGAAGGTAAGATCAGGCAGCCGTAGGATAAGTTGGTGCGGATGGTTCCCTTAAACAGGAAAGGGTGTGAACCGACGAAAGAGATCCGGCTGGACGGGCTGTTCATGAAGACCGAGGCGTCTTCACCATTTGCCAGAATAGAACCGTTCGTGGGAGGAAGAACTCCGGATATGAGTCCAATAAGAGTGCTCTTTCCACTCCCGCTAGGACCCACAATTGCACAGCGTTGGCCGGGTTCTATGCTGCAGGACAGATCGCTGATGAGCATGGTGTTACGACCCGGAAAGCCAAACGTTAAGGATTGCAACGCAAGGGATGGCGGCCGACGAGACGCGGATTCCTCAGCCCCGTTGGTGGACGAAGTTGTAGTCTGGAGAGGGTGTCGTATCTGTGCCAGGGCGTCCCCATCAAAGTCTTCGAATCGGCTAGCGGCCCGGTCATAATGAGGCCGATGGGTCGTTGCTGTGCTCCAGGTTTGAATCAATTGGACGCAACTCTGAACAAAGCGGAGGTAGAGATAGGTAAACGCCAACAATTGGGGACCTGGTGTATGCCAATATTCGACGCTGCATGCGATCACCGCCACCAACAGTCCAATTCCCATCAATTGTGGTAATGCTGACGCGATTTGGACCCACATAGAGGCCTTAAGAGCCTTTTGTGCGTATCCGCGAATCGAATCGCTTAGCTTCTCAAATTCGATCTGACCTTGTCGGAGAACGCGAACAAGAAGCCAGTTACGGCTTACCCCCTCTATACCTTGCGATAGCTCCAGATGCTGTGCGGGGATCGTCGCAGCAGCTCTACGGATGCGCCGGTGAATCAGTAGGACCAGCCCCGCTGTGAGGGCAAGGCCCGAGAGGGTCATCGCGGCTTCTCGATGGGCCGCAAAGATCAGGAAGCTCCCAAGCGCGAAAAGATGAACCAGGCTGGTAAATGTCTGTACTCGTTGACTCAAATAGAGGGCCGCTTTGGGATAGATCTCGTTGATTTCGTGATTGATCTGGGCGGCCTCCAGAGTTTGGGTCTGTGACCCCCGTAACATACAGTAAAGCCCCATCAGGCGCAGTTGTGCGACGAAGGTCTGAAACGTCCATTGAGAGAAATAGCGGATACCGATCTGCCCTATAGCGCGTACGACACCGATGGCGAGGATCAGCAGCAGAAGCGTCGTTATCCCCGGGTCCCAGCCACCAAGGAAACCCGCGTCTTTGCTCTCAAAGCCCAGGGTCTGCACAAATGCACCCAGGATGGCTCCAATCGCAATGTCGGCGAAGGAAAGAAGCATTCCTGCCAGACTCGCCATAAAGAACCAGAGCGTCGCTCGTCGGCTGAACCCCATCTGTTCTCCCTCAGGTTCGGCTTATTTGGGCGGAGCCGGTGGAGGCAACCAGTGGATTTCCCAGGGTTTGAATGACAGTGGGAAGGTCTTGTCCTTGCTAGACGAAAAATTTGAGGTCGTGAGCTTTTCGTTGAGCACTACCACAAGAACGCTTGCGTCCTGGGACCAGCTGATTTGTTTCAACATCCCTTCGGCAACGGTGCTGCTCGACTTGTCTTCACTGAGTTCTATTCGTTTGAGCTGTCCGATACGGCCTTTCTCCATGACCAGAATACGGTAGCCAAACCCGTCTTCGGCCGGAGCCCCAAGGATTGTGTACTTCTTATCCGGAGTAAGCTGACCTTTATGACCATCGAACTGAATTTTATAACGGCTTTTCAGTTTATCGATCACCTTTCGCTCGTCTTCCGCATTCTCGGTCGTAAAGATTTTATCCCGTTTGTTTTCGTCTACCTTGTAGACCAGAAACAGGGGGGGATTGCCCGGCACTGTGACTTTGATTGCATACCGGTCGGCGTTCGAATCAAAGCCCAGTACCTCAATATTTGATTCAACATCAAAATCCGCCGCCACAACGGGGGCTACCATGAGGATCATAGCAGCGCATACAATCGGTAGAATGATCGGGCGCATTTTGTAGTGTGGCGAACCCATGGATTTTGCCTTTGTCGGTACTAAAGAGGGCGGGTAATTCTAGCGGAGATCGTTTGGCGCGTGGGCAATAGGTGAAACCGTTTTCGGAGCAGGATATTCCGCACACAGGCTGCGCCCGCCGGGTCCGGAACGGGAACGTTGACCGTCGCCTGCTCGACGCCACCAGATATATTGACGGTGATGGTCACGGTCATCTGCTCATTTGAGGTACATCTCCAAATAGATTTACGCCACACGCCCAATCGTTCCTGAAATTCTGTTGGGGTAATGGGCCGTTCTTTTACGCCCAGATTGTCCGTACCCTGAAGTTTGATACGTCGTTCGCCGCGTTTACCATCCGGATCTGCGAGAAGTCGTTCATATTCCTTGGCGCTCAGTCCTTGGATTTTGTCCCGTTTGGCGATCTCTTTCTCCAACTTTGTCTTTTTGGGTTGTGCGATGATCGGATCTCCAGCGAGTTCAATCGGACCTGTTTTATGGCGTCGATTGTTTCGCCGGCCAGTGGTCTTTTTCGGTGTGTTGGCAGAGATAAGGGGAGTCTGGATGTCGGGGCTTTCCGAGAGATCTGGTGTGGTAACCACGACATCGAGAGTCTTCTGATTCGCCGTATTATAGGCGCTGGCCGAGCGACGTTCCTGGAGATTCTTGTCGGTCGGTTTCATCACGTCGATGACGAAGAGAGTGCCCACAATACCGATGACCACAGCTCCGGCGATGAAGTAGAGTTTTCGGCGGCCCACCTCTTTATCCATTTCTTTCATAACGCCGAACTGCTTTCGCAGCATGCGGGATTCGCGAGCCGATGGCGCCGGGCCTGAGACGGAAAGTTCCGATTTATCGTATTTTACGCCTTTAAGATTGATTCCTTTGGCGTCAGATTTTTCTTGTGAACGGCGCTCTTTTTCTTCCTTTTCCAGGGTTCGCGCTACCTCCTCAAGAGAGTCGATTTCCGCTTGCGACAGGGTCTGATGTTCCGCAGCCACCTCGTCGGCGAAAAAGGCCTGTTCAAAGGAGTCATATTCGTGTGGCTCATCGTCGTCTTCGTCGTCTTCGTCGTCTTCGTCGTCTTCGTCGTCTTCGTCGCCTTCGTCGTCTCGTCCGCCATCGAGAACGTCCAGGTCGGGGCCTTCTGGAGAGGAGTCATCTTCAACCGCCTCTTCTTCAACCGCCTCTTCTTCAACCGCCTCTTCCTCGACGGCCTCTTCCTCGACGGCCTCTTCCTCGACGGCCTCTTCCTCGACGGCCTCTTCTTCAACCGCCTCTTCCTCGACGGCCTCTTCCTCGACGGCCTCTTCCTCGACGGCCTCTTCCTCGACGGCCTCTTCCTC
>CAUZEG010000027.1:0-26961 GCA_963578775.1 Myxococcales bacterium | reverse complement strand
GTACCTCATGACGGAAGGTACAATTGATGACGTCATCGGCTCGAACAACAAAGACGTGATTGCGAAGGCACAGAAAAGCCTATCCACGTCAAACCTACCGGCCGACATCCAGGAAGCCGTCGCAACGGCGATACAGATGCTTGTGACGACGTCCACCCCACCCGTACATCTCGATCTGATTCACACATTGGCAGTCTTCGAGATCGTCCGTGAGATCGGAACAGAAGTCGATATGGAGACTCTAGAGTCCGTCCCAAGTCTTCAGACCGTGCTTCGAGCGATGGGCCACCTTATCGATTACAATCTGGACGCCCACTTTTTCAGCAACCCACCTCCACCCTTCAAAGCCATCGACGCCGCCGGAACGCCCCACGATATAGGGTATCTGGACTCCGACGAAGTGTCGGAGCTGGCGGATGTACTGTCTGCGGCCGACCTGAACGACAATCAACTGGATGAGTTCAGCGAAGAATATGGAATCGAGCTGTTGGAGGAGCTTATTGAGCCCCTGGCCGAAGCTTTGGGTGAAGCGAGTTCTCGAGGACAAGAAATTGTCGTGATCTCTGGCTGACCAGGTTTTCAGGCCAGGGCATTCACGCTCCTTGCCTTTGTTTCGACCACGGAAGTACTTGACCCTGTTAGAAGGATCCGGCAAGGCTTCGATGTGCTTTATCTGCAACACATCATCCGCATGAACCTCGGGTTTTCCCTTCTCTTCATCGCGGCCTGTGGCCCAGCGCAGGAGCAAGAGAAAGCCATCGAAAACCAGGGCCAGTTCACAGTCGAAATTGGGAAACAAAGCCTTGTTTTGAACAACTGTTTGTTCCGCGAAACCGAACGGCCACGAGGTGGTCAACTCGTCGGTACGGACCGGACAGGATCTCTGTTTTTTCTAGAGATCGACGAAAAACCCAGTGCTGGAACGTCCTACCAGGCCGGACTCTTTGTTTTAAAGTTGGCCGAACCTCTGCAGCCGGGAGAAGATCGAGTCTACCAGAACCACACCTACCGCTTATCATCCGAATATCGGGGAATGGAACTGCGACTCGACGCCCTGGATGATCGCGCAAAGGGATATATCTCGGGCCAATGCGAAGACCTTGCTCAGGGGCGTTCCCATGAGGTGCGCGGCAAGTTCGACTGTGTAATAGAGGCGCCCTGAACCGGTAACCTATGAGTCCGGCTCGTCCTCGCCGTCGTCCGACTCGTCATCTTCATCAGCCGGCGTCGGATCGCCATGGTCCGGTGAATCATCACCTGGATCCACGGGCGTCGGATCGCCATGCCCCACGGGGTTCGTTTCTTCATCCGCCGGAGTGGGATCACCATGACCGGTGGGATCTTCATCCGTTGGGGTCGGGTCACCATGTTCCGGCTCATCATCCCCCGGTAGCGGGGTTGTCGGAGTCGGATCACCGTGGTCTATCGGGTCTTCGTCCGCTGGCGTCGGATCACCATGGCCGGTCAGTCCGTTGGAGTAATAGTTGGCACAGGCATCAATGATGTCCTGGGGCAGCTCTGTGCCATATTCGAAGCTACTCTGTAGCCAGAAGAGACAGAGATCCTCCTGAGACCAGGAGGCTTCTATGCCGGTTGAGAGACGTACCAGAATGGTTACATCGTTCGACCCAACCGATAGGGAATAGGCAGTGACATGCCCTGTGGTCTGCTGTCCAGGTTGGTTCGGCGTGACGGACGCACCGGCCTCATCCTCCCAGACAGCGGGATCAGATGCCGGTTCGCAGGCCTGAAGAATCAGAGCCAGCACAAACAAAACCGTATGGAACCGAACCATCATTTCAACCCGTACTCCTTAACTTTACGGGAGAGAATCGTACGTGTCATCCCCAGTAATCGAGCAGCTGCTGCAATGTTGCCATCCGATTCTTTTAGCGCTTTGGCAATGTATTCCAACTCGATCTGGCGCTGTAGACGTTTGAGAGAGAATCCCGGAGTCAACTTCCAATCGTCCAATCCGACTGGGCGATCGTCCGTGGAACTCAATCCTTTGGATTGCCCGGGGCCAAACAATCGAACCAGATCCGCTGTAATCCGACCATTGTCCGAAAGGTGAATCAATCGCTCCAGAATATTTCGAAGTTCCCGAATATTGCCCGGCCAATCATAGGCTTCAAGGACGGCAAAGGCGTCCGGGTCGATATTCACATCCAGGTCGGTTGGTAACTCGGAGATAATGGAATAAGCCAGCGGCCGAAGGTCCGATATCCGGTCCCGCAATGACGGCAATCCCAGGGTCATACCCGAAATACGATAATACAAGTCGAGGCGGAATCGACCCTGGTCTACCAGCTCCTTCAAGTTGCGGTTCGTGGCAAGCACTACGCGGGCGTCGGACTTGACGATTTCCGTGCCACCGACGCGATGGAAGGTTCCATCCTGAAGGACGCGGAGCAAGGAAACCTGCGCCCCCAGCGACAGATCGCCAATCTCATCGAGGAATAACGTCCCACCGTTGGCCAACTCAAACTTGCCCGGCTTTCTGCGATAGGCACCGGTAAAGGCACCACGTTCATGACCAAAGAGTTCGGACAAGAGGAGTGTCTCGGCCAATGCCGCCACATTTACGCGAACCATTGGGCCCCGGCTTCGATTGGACCAGGAATGGATGACCTCTGCCACCAGCTCTTTACCGGTACCGCTTTCGCCTTCAAGTAAAACGGGCGCATCCGACGACGCATAGCGTTCGGCCAATGCCAGGATACGAAGCAATGCCGGATGTTGACCGGCAATTCGACCGGGGCTACGTGTAGGTTTGGTTACAATACTGACCTGGGCCGATTGTTCCATTCGTTTCTCCTGCCTCTGGGCAAACCCTTCGAGCTTCTTGAACCAGGGGCGTCCAACAAAACTGTCGCGGTCCGAGTCCGATACCGACTCTGCCAACTCAAATATAATCGTTCGCGTCTCTCGTAGAACCCGTTTTGCCTGATCCTCATCACCCAGGGCGCGAAACGCTGCCGACAACAGTATCCGGGCCTCCCAACGAAGAGCGGCATCTCCAGCCTGATCCGACTGCACGATCAATGGTTCCAGAATTTCAATCGCACGCTGCGGTTCATCAACGGCGAGGGTCCAGGCGCGCGTCCAGTCCCAGGCATGGCCCGTTGCGAGGCCGACGCTCTGCGGAGACGGGCCCGGATCTTCAAGCGTCTGTCCCGCCAACAGAGCGTTCTGCATACGTAAGACCTGAATCCTCGTATCACGCTCGGTTTCGGGTTCATTGCATAGAGCCTGGGCACGATCCAGATGTCCGTCAGCCGCAACGTGCTGCTCATCCATCATAAAAGTACGTGCTTTTCGAACCACGGCATCAATGCGCAGTTGTTGGTGTCCCGCCTGGTCCGCGGCCTGCTCCGCCAGGTTGCATAGACGTTGGGCTGAGGCCGTTCGGCCCACCGTAGTCTGAACATCCGCGAGCGCCAAAAGGTTTCGGATTCGACCATGGAAGGTCGGTAAACCATCAAGCTGCTCAACGCTGTCGCGAAAGGCCTCTTCGGCGATTCCATAATGGCCGAGGTACTCATGGGCGATCCCCATATTCGCGACCATAATGGCACGTTCAAGCCCGAGTCCCGTCTGCTCAAAGAGTCTGGCCACGGCCTCAAACTCCGAGGCGGCATCCTGATACCGACCCTCTGAGAGTAGAGCGATGGCCATATTTCCACGCGTCCGCGCGCTGGCCACCTGCAAACCATCACGACCGAGCGCTTGCAGATCTTGTCGCGCGGATTCGATATTGCCCAGGAGGAGATGACAACGGGAGCGAATCAGACAAGCCGTCCATTCCGAGTCATCCGATAGCAAGGCCACGGCCTTGGCGGGCTCGCCGTCGACATAGTGGATATGGGCCGCGAGATGGGCCGCTACCCCACCCTGAACTGGGCTCTCGGCAAGATGCCGAACCAACTCATCAGCCTGGTTCTCAATGGCCTCTTGCACAAGCTGGACAAAGATCTGTTGCGCCGCCGAAGAGTCCGGCTGCGGCAGAGATGTCAAAACATCTATCGCCTGTTCATGTCGACCGAGGTCAAGAAGAGTCCGCACCAATTCCCAAGACACCTCATCCGCTCCCGGCCCGATGGACGCCAGTTGAATCGCGGCCTCATGTCTCCATTGCGTTCGTAGTTGTCGAACGGTGTCCGGTACCAGTCCCCATAAGGACGCAGACGCCACGAAGCGTAAGGGCGCCAAACGAGCTAGATCACAGGCACTATCCGGATCCCGTGTGAATCGATAATGGGTCGCCAGAAGATCAACGAATGCTGCCTTCTGATCGTTTCGGCCGACCGCGCCTGGATAGGGAAGCTTGCATTGCACATATTCGGAGTCAAGCTCTACAACGTCCGCGTCGGAAAGTTCCTCCAGAGCACGTACGACGTCGGTCTGAGACATCATCGTAAGGCCAGGCAGAGCATCACGACAGACAAGTCGAGCCAGCGTGTCGAGCGCAAACCAACACTGTTGTGCAGCATCCGAAAGGTCCGACACGATCAGACGCGCCAAAGCCATGGGATTGCGACGAACAACGTCCGGAACAGCCATCGCATGGGGAGCTTCAATCTGCGGAAGCTCGGCGTCCGGTCCATCTGGAACCAGAAGCAGGAGTCGTCCCTTGGGTTTACGATGCGCAAAGCGAGACAGTTGATGTTGTTCCCAGGGTTTCGCCAGGGCCTCTGCCAATCCGACCGCGTCCGTATGGCGACGCAGATCGAGTATCAGCAGAATGCGAGATTGTTCCATCACGGCATGCAGCATGCGCACCAATAGATGTCGTACACCCGCACGCCGCCGAGGTGCGACTCGGCCCTCGGAGGGATATCCATCCAGGTTACGCTTCAATGCCGTTGCCAACGCCCGGGCTTCTGCAGATATCTCCACATGATGCCGGTCATCCAGAATAACATTCGCAAGCTCGGAGATGAGGCTTGGCATGCTCTCGGCAAAGGTCAGCCGCACAACCGGTCGTTCACCACGACGGGCCGCCACATCGACAAGTCCGTATCCACCCGAGGGGGACATACAGGCGACCGCACTCATGCCAGCCTGCATCCACTCGTTGAGTGTCAGTCGACTGGAGGCGTTAGCCGTTTGTGAATGGGGTCGATTCATGGGCCGACAACCTAGCAGTTCACGCGTACGCGATCTAGCAGTATTCAAAAAAATGCCTAGATCTCGTGGGGTTTCGCCGATAGGCCGTTTTGAGGCGATCCGTTCGTAGCTCGCGCCAGTGGTTCGCCTCCGATTACGGAAAAGTCCGTTGACATCGACCCATCCAGCGGGGCAAGGTGCTCACCGCCCAAGGTCCAATATACGAGTCGAGAGGTAGATTCATGCGCGTAGCAGTACTTGGCGCAACCGGCCTGGTCGGTCGCGAGATGGTGCGAATTCTTGAAGAACGCAAGTTTCCTGTGACGGAACTACGCCTTCTTGCGACCGAACGTAGTGCCGGTGAGTTTATCGACTTTCACGACGATCCAAAGATCGTCGAAGTCACCACTGCCGAGGGATTCGAGGACATCGATCTGGTGCTTTCATCCGCGGGTGGTGGTGCCTCCAAAGCCTGGCTACCCGTAGCCGTAAAGGCCGGGGCTACCTGCATCGACAATTCCAGCGCCTACCGGATGGAACCGGATGTTCCACTCGTTGTTCCAGAGATCAATCCAGAACACGCCCGAAACCATGCCGGCATTATCGCCAATCCCAACTGCTCCACCATTCAGATGGTCATGGCTTTGCAACCGTTGCACGAACTGGCAGGTCTGAAACGTGTGGTTGTCTCTACCTATCAATCCGTGTCTGGCAAAGGTAAGAGCGCCATCGATGAACTGCAGGACGAGACCAGTCAATTGCTGAATGGCCTCCCCTATGAACGGCGGGTCTTTGACCACCAGATCGCCTTCAACTGCATTCCCGACATCGATGTACTGGTGGAAGATGACTACACTCGCGAAGAGTGGAAGATGATGGTCGAGACCCGGAAAATCATGGATCTGCCGGACCTGCCCATAACGGCTACCTGCGTCCGGGTGCCAGTGTTCTTCGCACATGCCGAGGCCTTATTCGTGGAATTCGAACGCCCCGTCGATGTGGCCGCTGCTCGTGAATCGCTGAATGGTTTCCCGGGCGTTACGGTCATTGATGACCTGGCCAATCATGTCTATCCCCATCAGGCCGCCACCGCCGAGCGTGACGAAGTCTATGTGGGCCGTATCCGGCCGGATCGTTCCGTGGAGCATGGGCTGGCCTTGTGGGTCGTCTCTGACAACATCCGTAAGGGGGCCGCTCTAAACACGATACAGATCGCCGAATGGTTGCGTGATCAGAAGCTTCTGGGTTCCTAGACAACCCAACGATTTCCACCCCCTCCGTTGGTACCACTTGACGGCATTTCCCAATCCCGTCCATGCTGGGTCTCCACGACGCCACCAACGAGAGTGTCATGTCCGACCAAATGGACATTCTGAGTGAGATTGCCCAGGAAGCACGCCGCCTGGGATGTAGCGAAGCCGATCTACGCTACGTCAACCGGAGTGTGGAATGGATCTCGGTGCGTAATGGTCGCCTTCAGACCTGCTCCGACCTCTCCGATGCTGGTGTAGGCGTTCGTGTCCGGATCGGTCTGGCGACGGGCTACGCCGGCTGCGCATACTCCGACCCGAAATCTCTGCGAGAAGGACTACGTCGAGCGGTCGCGATGGCCAAAGCCAGTGACGGAGTAACGTATGAAGAGCTGGATCTGGCCACCCCCCCGGTTGAGCAGGGGACCTATAGGACAGCCACCCCCGGCGGAGATCCGTTTGATGTCCCCCTTGAACAACGAATAGAACGCCTATCGGAACTGGCCAGCGTATTAAAGACCGACCCCCGTATCCAGGTAGCAAACGCCAGTCAGGTCATGATGCGACGTCACACTCTGTTGGCAACCATGCACGGGACCCGCATCGATCAGACCATCATTCTGAATGGTGGTGGAATGAGCGCGATTGCCGAGGACAACGGGCAGGTCCAACAACGGAGTTATCCGAAGGATTTTGAAGGAAATGTACTACAGGGTGGCGAAGAAGTGTTCGAAATCCTGAACCTCCCTGCCCATGTGGATCGCATCCGCGAAGAGGCCATCGCCCTTTGCCATGCACCGCCCTGCCCCGAAATGCTGACCGACCTGGTCATCGACACCGACCAGTTGGGACTTCAAATCCACGAATCCTGTGGTCATCCCACGGAAGCCGACCGCGCTCTTCGAGAAGAGCTATCTCTAGCGGGCTCATCCTTCCTCACGCCGGATCTTCTCACGAAGGATTTTCAATACGGAAGTCCTGCCGTCTCACTCGTCGCAGATTCTACAACTCCGCTGGGGCCGGGAACCTTTGGCTGGGACGACGAGGGTGTACCGGCTGGTCAAGTGGATCTGGTCCGAGATGGTATATTCCGTGGCTATCTAACGAGTCGCGCAACATCCAAACGCCTGGGCTGCGCCCCCATCGGAGCATGCCGCGCGGAATCCTGGCATTCGGAGCCCATCGTCCGCATGGTCAACATCAACCTGGAACCCGGAGATGGTGGATCTCTCGACGATCTCATTTCCAGCACCGATCGTGGCCTTCTCATCCAGACAAACCGGTCCTGGTCCATCGACGACCATCGACTCAACTTCCAGTTTGGCTGCGAAATGGCCCGGGAGATCAAAGGCGGAAAACTCGGCCAGCTCTACCGGAACCCGGTCTACACCGGAATTACGCCCGAATTCTGGGGTAGCTGTGACGCGATTGGCGGTCCACAAGACTGGAGAATGTGGGGTTGGTTCTTCTGCGGAAAAGGAGATCCGCCCCAGATTATGCATGTGGGACACGGAACGGCGCCGGCCCGTTTTCGAAACGTGCAGGTGCGTGCATCATGAGTCTCTCGGTTGTAGAAAAGGTCGAAAAGGCCCTGGCAGCCCTCAAGCCCGATCATTTCTCGTTTTCCGTGAAAGATCTGCGTGGTGAAGTGGTTCGCTACGCCAACAACGTTGTCACGCAAAGCTCTTCGGTTGAAAACATTCAGCTCAATATTCGTCTGTGGGCTCACGGTGGTGTCGCCGATATGACCCTTCAGGGTTCCAGCCTTGGAGACCTGGACAAACAGGTGCAACATACGATGAATCGAGCCCGTGCCGTAGGCCGCACCGGACTCGGCGAAGACACTCCCCCGGACGCCAGCCAGGACGACACGAGTCTCGATACGAATTATACAGATCCCGTGATTCTGGAGCGCCTTCGCTCACCGGGCTGCATCACAGATGGTCTCTCCCAATTTTTTTCCCGGGCTCGAAGCGACCATGCGGAGCTCGCAGGCCGATTGGAACACCGTGCGACGCAGCTCTTTCTGGTAAATAGTGAAGGGCTACGAAAGGACTTTTCCCAAACCTGTGCAGAAGCCCAGGTCATCGCTGTGGATGAACATGATGACCACATCTCAGGATATAGCGCGGGCATCGGGCATAGCCACAACCATCTGGTGTTGGCCGATCTCGCCGACCGCGCGGTACAAAAATGTGTTCGTGCGCGGGACTATGTCGAGATCGACAAGGGACCCTATGATGTGATCCTTGAGCCCGAAGCAGTCACGGAAGTACTGGATTGGTTGGGCTCGATTGGACTAACCGGTAAGAGTCTGGAGGAACGAAGCTCCTTTATGACCGGTCGGGTTGGCGAAACCGTAATGAGCCCGTCGGTAACTTTGTCGGACGATGCTCTCTGCGACCACGGCCTCGGACTACCACAACCCTTTGATCTGGAAGGAACTCCAAAGAAACGTGTGGTCTTCGTCGAAAACGGAGTCGCTCGAGGGGTCGCCTGGGATCGCAATTCTGCTCGTAGGGCAGGCTGCCAGAGCACAGGTCACGCCAACAATGGAGACTTCGCGGGACAGACCGGTCCGACGGTGAACCATCTCGTTCTGGATGGGGGTACCCATACGGAGCAGGAACTCCTCGAACGGGTCGAACGCGGCCTGTGGATCACCCGGTTCCATTATGTGAACGGACTCCTCGATCCACCGAAAGCCATGATGACGGGGCTCACCCGCGACGGCACCTTCCTGATCGAAAATGGAAAACTCGGCCCCAGCGTTGGAATGCTTCGCTTTACGGACAGCATGGTAGAAGCCTTTCAGCGGGTAGATGCCCTCACCCGCGAACAACGGGCCGTGCGCACTGGCTGGAGTGTACCCAGCGCAGCGATCATGCCGACCGTTCTGATTCGAGGACTCCAGTTTACCGGCAATGCCCGTGGTTAGTCGTCCGAACTGGCATCAAAAATCTGCTCGAAGGGCTCGCCATTTCCATCCAGGTATTCGGCAGCCGCCCGTACCCAATCATGAATATATGACCCGGATTTCAACCCCTCACGGGCCGCCTTCGGAAGCAGAGGGACAAGGGGACAGGACAGCGAAGGGATCGTATACGGGTTGTAGGCCAAGGCCTCGATGACCGAAGCGCGATTGCCCCAATCACCGTTCTGAAATACCACGGATAGGACCTGGTCAGGCACCGGTCGACGGCTCGCAATGCGAAGAATATCCAATTCCAAGATTCGAGGATTACGCAAGAGCATATTGATCACGCTGGGATCCGTATCGAGGATGAGTTTCTTGCGCATATTCCGATCCGCGGTTCGGGCCAGAGACTTGCGCCGGCCCAGGCTGATCTCATTCAATTCTGGAAGATTATAGGCCACTCTCGTCCCAATGGACTTGGATTGTTCAATGAAGGCGGTGCGAAGAATCGGATTGCCGCTCTGGACCGCACAGATATACGCCTCTTCGCGAGTAGGATAGGTCAGCCATTCGATACCGGTGAGCAGGCGTACGCAATCGAGATAGACTTCGCGTGCTGGTCTCTGGGATCGACGATTGAAGGCCAGGAGGAACAAAGCCACGAACTGCTTGGGACTCTTCTGCACCAGTTCGAATAGGAATCCCCGCCGAATCTGTTGTTGATCCAGACCACGCAAAACACGAAATAGCCGATCGATCTCGGCCTGTTCCGCATTTTCGGGTGTATGGACGTCGGTCTTCATTATGGTTCGGATTTGTTCGCCATCTCGTTACAGGCGGCCGCCGCCTTCAGATCCTGGGCCGCCATCACACATTTGGCCATTTTCGGGGTATGAAACGGCTCCCATTTGTTCGTGCACATCTCAACGCACTTGGCCGTTTCGGATTGGATATTGGCTTTATCCGACTCCTGCAACTGGCCGGACCGTAAGACCAGATCAGTCATATGATTGCAGACGGTCGTGCAATCCGTACTCTTCTCGACAGATGTCTTCGTTTTCGTATGCCCACATCCCAGGCCCAATAAAAGACCTGTTGCCAATAGTGCAATGTGCATACCTGTTCGGTTCATCACGTCTTCTCCCGTGTCTTTCGCCAGCAGTGCCGGTCTACGCAGGACTGCATTATGATGCATCCTGGATTTCCTCACAACGCAACGAATTCCGGATTATCACCACAAATAGTCTTTGACGATGGGTCGTTTGTCGGGGCCGGCCAGAATATGCACCACGCGCAGCTTCTTCAGAGCTAGAGTCGACAGAGACCCGAGGGGGATATGGGTGATCTTCTTTCCCCGTCGAATGGCGTAGGTATGCATCGTCGACGAGGGGGGCTTCTCGGCCACGTGGACGATGATCTTTTCCAGACTATAATCCACCGCCGCCATCAACAGCACATCCGGCTTTGACTGAACTCCCAGATAATCCGGATCGGACCAGATATCGAATAGCCGCATACGCGGCCAACTAAGCATAAACCCGCCATAGGTCGCCCGCATGATTCCAGGGCCCACGACCTGATCCATCGGGTTGGTGGTATAGAAGGCCATATCCGATTCCTGATCGTGTTCGCCGAGCCAGGTCATCATATGGGGGTAGCGCGTGTCCCCCACATCCGGGTCGAAGATCACCACGACCGATCCGGCCGACCCTTTGACCCGACCGCGCTCCTGCACATAGATGCGACCGTCATGAATATTTCGAAGGGTCTCCCGGATGTCGATTCCGTCGAGCATGCTGGCGCTGAAGGGTTCCGACCGGCTTCGCTCAGCCGAGAGGATCGAGACGGCCTTCTTCTGTAAAAATCGGCCATAATCCTCCAACACCAGGTCCTCGGGTGGATACGATACGATATGGTCCGAATCAAAGCCTTTTAGCCATTGGTCGGGATCGTCGGTCTCGGGGCGCTCACGAACCGGGATCCGAACGGGACGTTGTTTCACGCGGAAAAAACGGCGCCGAAAGCGAACCTTCCGGGTCCCCAGATCAAGCTCATTCCCGTCAATCCGAACGACCGGAACATCCGACTCCTCAGCCTGCCACGGATAGGCGGACGAGGCTGAAAAGACCTCCCAGGCCAGATTGTCATCCGCAACCCCCCGCGCCGAAACAACCCATTCATACAGACCACCGAGGAGTCGCCCCTGCACCCGGGCATGGCGCCGGCTATAGTCAAAATACAACCGCTCCTGCCAGCCGGCCACGGTTTCGAGAGTCTGATTCTGATAGGAATGGCTTGCAATACGCCAGACGGCCCGCGCTACAGCCGACCGGTCCAGATACAAAAAGTCGGTGTCCAATTCCCGAACCGAATGGAAACAAGCATACTCAACGGCCGCCTTACGTCGGTCCATGGGCGTAGCGTCCGCGTCCCGACTGATCAGTTGAAGATGGCCTCTCTGCAGGGAAATCCGTTGCGAAGAGGCTTGATCAATTTCCGGTGCCTCCAGGGGAACCCCGTGGTGCAGGGTTTCATAACAGGCGTGTACCACCGGTGGATCGGAAAGAAGCGCGGTGAGACTGTCGGGGTGCACATGACGGACCTCGATCTGGGTGCGACGGACCCGCGCCAGGGGTTGGGCAACATTCGAATTGATATCTTCCGCCAGCCGATGGGCATGAGCGGCCCCGACCAATACCAGGACGGGCCCCGACGGATGCTTCTCCCGGATGGTCTGTATATGAAACGCCATGCCTTCTTCGCGACGTCGGTCATCGGCGCTAACGCCACCCTGGCCCGATAACTCCACAATCGCCCCTAAGAAGTCGGCTGGCCCGAGAGTCCACATAGCGTGGGTATCGGGGACCGGATCCATATGCCGTTCCACATAGCGAATATCGGGGTCGATACAGAACATGGGGCGGTCGTTCTCAAGTGCCCAACGGGCCGCTACAGCAAAAGGCTCCGCCGGTGTGACGGTCCATACGAGGGCCTCCTCCCCTTCCGGAACGGATAGAATCAGGGAGATCTCCGGGAGACGTCCAACCGCCCGCCGGACATGCTTTTCAAAGGTGGTCGGAAGTTCCAATGCAACCGCGCTGGGTTGCAGGGCTTCTACCACCGCACGAACCACAGCCCCCATATCGGCGCTATCATGCACAACGGGGAGCAACCGAACGCCATCGGCGACCTCCGGAGCCAACTTCCCGTAGTCAACCGCCGTTGGACTCATGCTCAGTCCTCCGGTCCCACAACACCAATATCATCGGCCGCAAGAGACAAACGCAGGGCCAACTGGAACGCGTCGCTGGCCGTGCCGCTCTCCTGTTTATAGATCAATTTCATGGCATATCGAACAATATTGATGCCATCCCGGACCGTGTAGCGGAGATCCGCCTCATGAGCAGCACCAAGGAAGCTCATGACGTAATCCACCACCTCAT
Source organism: Myxococcales bacterium (assembly GCA_963578775.1). GTDB lineage: Bacteria > Myxococcota_A > UBA9042 > UBA3505 > UBA3505 > UBA3505. The sequence continues at coordinate 14,242 of CAUZEG010000027.1, read as the reverse complement.
TATCCGCTCCCGGCACCTGCGATTCCAGAATGGCCCGTTCCTCATCCGAATCGGGGAAGTCCACGTAGATCTGGGGCATCAGCCGAGAGTGGATATATTCCGGCACCTCATAGGTCGAGGCATCCTCATTCATGGTCGTTACGAAACGGAACTCTGGGTGTGCACTGATCTTGATTCCGGCAATAAGGCTTTCTGCGTAGCGGCGATAGTCTAGCAAAGGGGCTAGACTAGCCCAGGACTTCTCGCTCATCCGGTTTCCTTCATCGAGGATGCAGGCTCCCCCCTTGAGCATGGCCGATACCAGAGGCGAAGCCATGTACCGAACACTCCCATCGGGGCCCAGAACCGGGGCAACGATCAGATCTTCGGGACGCGTGTCCATGGTGGCCTGCATGATATATACATCCAGGCCTAGTTTTCTGGCCGCCGCATACCCCAGGGTCGTCTTTCCCACCCCGGGCTTTCCCAATAAGCGCGGATTCAGAGGCACGTCGCGCTCTCCGATAACCGCCCAGGCCGCCAATAATTGGACCAGAACCTCGCGCTGTCCCACCCATTCTGTCTCCAGGACAACCGGCTGGGTCAAGTGCAGTTCAACCCCTTCGATCTCAACACTTCGTTTCAATACAGCACCTCTCGTTCTTTGCGATAGTATACCTTTATCAACCCCGAATCCGTAGACGAACGAGTTCACTCGCGACACGGAGAATACGACGTACATTGGCAACCTTGGATTGTCCACGTCGCCGGGGCTCCGCAGTGATCTCCACAACCCGGTACTCGATACCGCGGTCCATCAGACGAAATGGAAGCTCCAGATTAGCGACAAAAGTCGTCGTCTTCGTCGGCGTTTGTTCCACCAATTCACGGCTCAGTATCATGGTTCCGTTGATACGGGGGTCGTGTCGGAACATCATTCGGACCAGGGTCTGAAAACCCGCCGACAGAATCTTCCGATGGACACCATCCTCCCGCTGTTCGTAGACACTTAACACCATATCCACATCGGAAAGATGTGGAAGAAACCGTTCCAGCGTCTGCGGACCGACCTGCCCATCTCCTGGCAACTGCGTTACGAATCGCCCGCGCGCCCTGGCATAACCAGTGCGGACCGTAGTGCCCATACCCCGATTGCTCTCATGATGGACCACATGAATACGCGGATCGCTCTGGCCCAGCTCGTCGGCCATCTCACCCGTGTCGTCTGTGGATCCATCATTCACAATAATCACCTCACCGAACTCTCCCCAGGGGCCACAGCGGTGATTCAAGATATCGGGACAGCAGGCATAATCGTTGGCCTTCAGAGCATCAAACCAGTCGAGAATTGCGGACACCTGGCTGGAAAGATTGCCCTCCTCGTTATACGCCAGTACAACAATCGAGAGGAAGGGAGGGACTTCACGGGATGAACCCGCATTGGTCGGTTGTTGTTTTGATATGGTTTCCGAGGTCAATCGTATCCTAAAGGTTCGCGCCAGGCCCAAGAACACAGTAAAATCAGAATATGTGCAAACCCTTTTCCGTGTATTGAACCCCCAAAATTGATATTCAGCACCATGACGACTCGTCTTCTCATAGCAACGGTATTGCTGGCATGGCTTAGCACAGCGTCCTATAGCCAGACTCCATCCAAATCCTATGGGAAGGTCTTGGAGCTACCCTTTGGCAAGGATCGGCTTACGAGCATCCAACATATTCGTGAGATCTTTGAGAACGCCCGTTTATCGGAGATCCGAAAAACAACGGATCCGGTACAAAAGGCAACGATTCGACGGAATATTAAAGACGTTACAGAAAAACTTGCCGCAGGGCTGTTCGACACGAGTAAGGAACGGGGTATCTACCGGTTGTCACCGCTGGCAAATTTTGTCGCGGTCGGCCCGAAATCTTCCGTCTTCCGAGAACTTACAACCGGACGAGAGCGATGGCTTCTCTTTCATAATGATCGCTTATATGGAACCGCCATCAGCCTCGACTCTACGGTTCCCCTGCCCAACCAGGTGTCCGATTTGAGCGCCGTCTTCGGACGACCGGAGACGTTGTTACGTGATAGTGTTCGCTCCAGTGGAGCGGTGATCGGCGCCCGTTGGACCGATGGAGAGTATTCCATTGTGCTGCGGGCCTTTGATACGGAATACGGAGTCCGTCTGGTGGTAAAACTCCACAAAGAACATTGGGTAACAGCGCGAAAGGCCACACAGAAGAACCTGCTGGACCGAGGACCGTCGGATAAGGCCGGGGCCGACAAGCTGATGGACGAGTTTATCTCCCCCTGAACAAGTCCTTATTTGGCGCCCGCATCCTTGGCTTTTCGAATCCAGAAGTCCGGGATCTTCCAGTCAGGTTGCAACTTCTTCGCTCGTTTAAACTCGCGCAGAGCTTCCTGAGGCTTTTTGGCATTCAACAGCTTCGTACCACGTCGAAGTGCGGACCGTGATTCGGATTTCGGATCCGATGCGGTTTTCGCTGCCGCTTTCTTCTTCGCAGACTTCTTTTTCTTGGCCTTCTTTCTCGCTTCCGCGCGGGCCTTTCGTTTCCGTTCTTTCGCCTTTCGACGGTTCTCTACCTTTTCCTCATATTTTTCTTCCGCGCTCTTGATCTTACGACCCAGATCGGCATCATCGCTACCCAGCTTGGCCGCCTTCAAATAGAGGTCCAACGCCTTCTTGTATTGTGACTTACGATAGGCAGAATTTCCCGCTTCGACGGCTTTACTTGCATCTTCTAAAGCCTTGAGTCGCTCCTTCTCAGCCTTGACGGCTTCCGGATCCCGGTATGCCTCGTCGCCGGTATCTTCCACCGGTTCCGTCACAGAGTCCGTTGCTGCAACGTCGGCCGCCGTAGCCACAACCTCGGTGGAGGCTACATCCGCTGGAGACGTCACATCCGCCGTCTCAGCTACTCCAGCCGTGGCATCTCCAGAGGAAGTCACGTCTTCAGCCACGTTATTGGCTGGAGCCGGCTCCGTTGATTTCTTATCCTGGGGGTCCTTCAAGAAAAAGAACACGGCGGCGGCGAGTACCACAGCAACCCCGAGAACAGACATAAGGAAGCGCTTTGAGTCGCTCTTTACTCGAAAATGGAAGCTCTGTTCCGGCTCGTCTTCGTCCCCCTCCGCATGGTCAAACCACGCAGAAAGATCTTCGGACGGTGCACGGGCGGGATCCGGACCAAAACCGTCCTTTCCATGCACACCTTCACTCCCTTCCGCTGCTTCGATGGTCTCCGTATCCATTTCAAAAACGGGCATCGGTTCCGACGACTCGGGGGAGATCCGGTACTGATCCGTCTCCTGGTATTCTTTTTTCGCAGCAAACCACTCCGAAGGATCTTCGCCGGGCTCGGGTTCCGCCCCGGGTTCCGCCCCGGGATCGGTCGCGGGCTCGGGCTCGGGCTCGGGTTCGGGTTCGGGTTCGGGCTCGGGTTCGGGTTCGGGCTCGGGTTCGGGCTCGGGTTCGGGCTCGGGTTCGGGCTCGGGCTCTGGTTCGGGTTCGGGTTCGGGTTCGGGCTCGGGTTCCGGCTCGGGCTCGGGTTCCGGCTCGGGCTCGGGTTCCGGCTCGGGTTCAAATCCGTTCTCCGTATCGTCCTCGTCAAAGCTGTCAGGATCCGCAGAAGAACTGATCCCCGTATACACCTGCGTCTCGATGGTCGGTTCTTCCACCGGCGGCTCATAGGCCGGCTCCGGCGTGCTATCGACCGCTGGCTCCGGAGGCATACCCTGAGGGGTCCAATCAAAGTGTCCGAGATGTTGCATGCGGAACGATTCGAGACGTTCCAACAAAGCCTCCGGCGAGGGCATGCGACGTGCCGGTGTTTTGGCCAACAATTCCGTTACCAGGTCGTCTACGTCACTTACACCGGTCAATCCGGGTTTCGCCAGGCGAAGCGGCAATGGCTTCTCGTAGATCTGCCGTTTCATCGTGGTTCGGGGATTACTAGAGGAAAAGGGTGCCTTTCCCGTCAGCATGGTCAAAAGAACGATTCCCAGGCTGTAGAGATCCGATTGGATGGTGCCGTCTTTTCCCGAACACAACTCCGGCGACATGAACTCGGGTCGCCCCCAGAAGAGCGATCCTCGAAACCCTGTCTGATATCTGGGGAAGATATGACGCCCACCGTAGCGAAGGATGCGTACGGATGTTCCTGGTCCCGAATCCGCTACCCAGATGGAAGCCGTGGACAAATCATGATGGAAGACATCTTCGGCACCAGCACTGACAAGCGCGTAGGTAATCTGGTGGAGAATATCCAGGGCCGATTCGAGTTTAAGCGTACCTTTTTCGCGAATTGCATCGGCCAATGGAGAGAACCCCTCCAACAACCAGACCAGGATCACCTTGCCGTTCTCGACCAGAACATCGGCTAAAATTGGCACTGCAGCGACATCGGCACCGACCAGCGCGCCCACATCATCACGAAGGGCTTGCAGTTGTTCCCCACCCGGTATCTCCGACACCGTCCAGACTTCAAGCAACACATTTGCATCGGTCTCCGCATCGAAGGCGGTGGCTGTATAACCATAGCCATCTTCGAACACCGTGCGTTGGTTCTGGAAACGTTCATCCATGGAGTTTCATCCTATTGCCCAGTCCAGTTACTTCAAGTCGGAGGGATTGTAAGCCACACAAGCCGCAAACGGCAAGCCCGAGGTCTTCGTCGAGAAAAAATTAATCGTAACTCCACTCTTGCGGCCGACCGCGCCAACCACTCGAATTGGACTCCATCCCTGCCGGGGAACGGGTACATCTATTCTATTCGACGCACTCATATCTATAAGAACCATTCATAGCGCAGAAACAACTCGTCGTTTTTGTCGAACAATCCGCCCATAGTGTTCGTCTTTCCGTCCATGACCCGAACCCCGATCGCCAGGGCATGACTCGGCCCAATGCGGTAACGGAGCTCGGCCAGGGCGAGCCAATCCAGCTCTTTCAAACCAAGCATACCCCCGAACGAAAGCTGCAGCGAACGATCGTCCAGGAACCGCCAGCGCACCGCACCAAAGACTTGTTCCCAATGCTCGTCCAGGACCAGAAGTGGAGTGTCGGGCGGATCGAGTAGAATGAGCGAACTGCCCTCCAAAACCAGATCAAAGAAATCACCCCGGATATAATCCACCCCAGCAGTAGCAACAATGACCGGCGACTCGAGCGCTTGGAAATCCTTTGAATACAGGGTGCGCCGACTGAAGAAGGCGACATCGGACCGGATCCCAACCGAGCCCAGACTGGTCCCGACCGACACCCCGGCCATATGCATTCGTCGATAACGCCCTACCATAAGCGTCGATAGATCGGCCCCATTCTCCTGAACCCGGTCATAGGCCTCCTTGAAAACCGGATCGGTCAATAATTCCAGGAATTTGGCGGAATCGAATCCCGTATTCAGGCCTCCAACCAACACCGTGGCCAGATCTTCATTGAACTCCATCTCTGGAAACCGGTCATACACATAGGCGTAGTACAGTCCCAGGTCGAGCCCCTGAAGACGAATGTTCAAGGCGGTACCGAACTGGCCGTCAAATATAGGATGGGAAGGCCTCTCCGTCGCTTGCAGTAAAGGCTGCGCCGCGTCCCAGAGGCTGGGATCCAGAAAATCCGTAATCAACGGCAGAACCTGCGCGTACACGCCGTCCGAAAACAAGCCCATAGGTGCCTGATCAGTCCCAAAAACATGGAAGCGATGCGGTTCAAAGGTTGGCAGATAAGCAGCCTGAAATGACACCTTGGAATGGGCCCGCCAGTCCAGTCGAATCATTGGAGTCGGTATGGTCGGGCTTTCTGTCGTGGCGGCGATTCCGTCCCGGTAATCATAGGGGTTGAGCACATCCAGGGGTCGCCCAAAATCGGATTCCCCCCAGGCTAGAACCTGGTTTCCCAGGCGTAGGCTGACGGATTGCCAATTCCAACCGACAAATAAATCCTGAAGTTCAAGGGACGAACTCCATCGCCCCAGATCACCGCCAAAGGGGATATCCAGGCCCTCGGACTGATGCTCGCGGTAATTGGTGCGAATACGACCCGATATCTTGGTGAACACGCCGGGACGCAGATCGATCGAGCTGGAGATGTCGAAACGACCGAAATACTCGAAGACGTCTTCGTCCGCCTCGTGTTTCAGATCGTCTCGAAGCTCCACCAGCGCCCTGGTTGTAACAATGGACGTGGGACGAAACCCAGTGGATTGAGACGATTTGGATTCGTCTTCAATCTCTAATTCGAAGTCCTCGTCCTCCCCGTCGGTCTGCGCCTGGACGAGCCCGATTGGCCCCCCAATAAGGACAGTAAACAATGCAAGAGGAATCCAGAATTTCATCGATCCGTTCGCTCCGCTTACCGAGCCAAAAGGCCCGGGTCGAACAGATTATTGGGTAGGTCGGGCTTTTCGTGAAGCGAACGAACCTCCATAATGGTCGATGTATTCGCTTGTACATTCCGCATCCGGATCTTGCTGGCGTATGGCTTTCCAGCACGCTTCTTCAGCTTTAGTACAGATAGAACTTTCAGCAGCTTCTCACCCCGGTCGTAGAATTCGATCTTCAAGGGGATATAAAAGGTCTTGTCGATCCACATGATGATCCGGCTATAGCCTTGATTTTTCGCTTTGGGCAGGACTTCTATAAGCCATACGGGCCGTTTTTTCTTACCGAGGGTCGTATCGGGCTTCTTTTGAACAGTGGCATCACGCAGATCGCCAAATTCCAGATCAGCATAACTGAAATCAGTTCCCATGAACCGGCCCTGCTTGGCTGCGCCACGGATACGACGTTTTCTTCGCAGGGCCGGAAGATACAGCCACTGTTCATCGTTCCCATCGGCACGTTCGATAGAAAGAAACTTCGTCCCCGTCACATCTTTCGGGAGCAGGAATGTAATGAGCGCACGGCGAAGCCCACCTGCGCCCTTCTTATCAGCTTTGCTCTCCAACACCTGCGTCTTCACGTAGCCGTTACGGTCCGTGACATTGAGATGCACCTCAGCCACGCCAGTATCAAAGCCAAAGCGGTTCTCGTCCACCATGCGGTCCACAATTTCCTGCGCCGTCTGCGCGGAGACCGAGGGTGCGTAGACCAAGCCAAGGGTACCGAGGGCGAGCAAAACGATTGGAATGGAACGACGCAACATGACTTTGTCCTACCTCAACCAGCGACCAGTCAGAAAGATTTCCGTATTCAAGTGCGCGTCTTCTTGTTTTCGATAGCCGCCTTGATGAACGCCGAAAACAGTGGATGGGCTTTAAAAGGACGCGACTTGAACTCGGGATGGTATTGGCAACCGACAAACCAGGGATGGTCCGGCAATTCAATGACCTCCACCAGATCGCGGCCGGGACAGATACCAGCAATTTTCAACCCCTTTTCGATCAAAGTCTGCCGGAAATCGTTGTTGAATTCGTAGCGGTGGCGATGACGCTCCTGGATCTCACTTTGTCCATAGGCCTTGATACTTTGCGTACCATCCACCAACTCGCAGGGATAGGCACCCAGACGCATCGTCGCGCCCTTATCGGTGATTTCCCGTTGCTCGGGTAATAAGGCAATAACCGGATTGGGGCTTGCCTCATCAAACTCGGTGCTATTGGCACCCGCTAGACCGGCAACATTCCGTGCGAACTCGATCACAGCTACCTGCATCCCCAGACAGATACCAAAGTACGGCACCGTATTTTCACGGGCATACCGGGCCGCCAGTATTTTCCCTTCGATTCCTCGCTTCCCGAACCCTCCAGGGACCAGGATTGCATCCGCCTGCTCCAACACCTTCAGGCCGTCCTTCTCCAGCTCTTCGGCATCCAGGAAATCAAGGGTCACCGTATGGCTATGTTCGATGCCACCATGGGTAAGGGCCTCGTTCAGACTCTTATAGGATTCGGCCAACTCGACATATTTACCAACAATCCCGATGCGTAGTTCCCCCTCGGGATCAGAGACCACAGCTGAAATGCGGTTCCATTGCGAAAGATCGGGTTCAGGGGACCAGATATTCAATTGACTAAGGACCGCCTCATCGAGCCCCTCCTCGTGGAAGGCAAGCGGTAAGCTATAAATCGACTCTACGTCCGCAGCGCTGATGACGTGTTCACGTGCCACATTACAAAACAGCGCTATCTTTTTCTTCTGTTCCGCCGGTACAGGAGTCTCACTACGGCACAAAAGAATGTCCGCCTGTAACCCAAGAGTTCGAAGGGCCGCGACACTATGCTGGGTTGGTTTGGTTTTCAGCTCGCCGGCCGCTTTGATGTACGGAACCAACGTTACATGGATTGAGATGCAGTCCTGGGGCCCGATCTCTAAACGTAACTGGCGAATGGCTTCAAGGAATGGAAGGCTCTCAATGTCGCCAACCGTTCCACCAACCTCGATGATCACAATCTCTGCGTCCCCATCCAGGGCCCGGATGCGGTCCTTGATCTCGTTGGTAATATGCGGAATCACCTGGACTGTACCGCCAAGGTACTCTCCCTTGCGCTCCTTCGTTATGACCGAGTCATAGACCTGTCCAGCTGTGAAGTTGTTCTTACGACCCATGCGCTTACGCGTAAAACGTTCGTAATGGCCCAGATCCAGATCGGTTTCGGCACCATCGTCCGTAACAAAGACCTCGCCATGCTGCGTAGGATTCATCGTTCCAGGATCCACATTGATATAGGGATCCATCTTGATAAACGTAACCGTAATGCCCCGAGCTTCAATCAAAGCTCCAAGAGACGCAGCCGACAGTCCCTTACCCAGCGACGACACGACACCTCCGGTAATGAAGATGTACTTGGTGGGCTTCGAGCGCTTTGTCATAACGACACCAGAGTTGGTTTGCTCGGATCTATCTCAAAGTATCGAATTGTCGCAAGCCCAATCGGAAACAGAACTGGTTTACCTTGTCGAACCGATGCGCTGTAATCGAAATTTAACAAAATTAAAATGTAAAAACCTCATTGACAGGATCCAAAACCTGCTTTACATTTTAGGTAGTCGTTATTGTCCGTTTGGAGTCCGCGATTTATGACAGGGACAATGGGTGCATCCAAGATTACCGACGAGCTGCCAGGGTATGGGCAACTTGTCGGGTCGTATTCGTGTATTGACCGCAGCCGCGTACAGCCGCGGCGTTGAAGGAGGGCACATGGAGCTTACTGGGGAACGAAAAGTAATGTTGAGCGAACTGGATCAACTCCAGCAACAACATAAAAAGCTGGATGCTGACGTAAACAATATTACTGGAAATGTGTATCTAACGGGCCAGGAACAGTACGATCTTGCCCGGTTAAAGAAGCTCAAACTTGCGACGAAAGACAGAATCTCCCAACTCCAATTAGAAGTCGGCTGATCGGTAGCCAACCGCCAATCCACAGATGGAATATTGATGGGTGATCCGGCTCGGCCGGGTTACCCATTTTTTTTTGTGCGGCCAAAGCCAAGTTCGCGATCGGTTCGACGAACATAGCTGGGGAGCACATGCCTTAGATTCGTATGGTCGACGTTCTGCTCCGAAATTCGCGACCACCCGATTCTTGCGATGGTTACCGGATCAATAAAAGCCGCACAGTCGGAAAGATGCGCCCCAGTCGAAGCCCACAGCTCGCCGTACAGGCCGACCGCATCACCGAGAATGGTCACAGGCCCGGTTTCTAGACGCGACCGAACCGCCTCGAAGACGGCATCCGGCTTTTCCGTTGTGGGCGGTCCCGTCGATTGCTGCTCGCCGGGGGCAAACCATTGAAGATAGACTTCGCCTCGACGGGCATCCAGGGCGACACCCCGCCAGCTATCCGTCAATCCGGCATCATCGGCTTGCGTTATGGCTGCATCAAATGTGTCGATACCTACGATCCCCAGAGAATGACCGTAGGCGAGGCCCCGGGCTACTGCCATACCCACACGGATACCTGTAAACGAACCCGGTCCGATACATACGGAAATGCCGCGAAGATCGGAGCATTCGAGTTCGGATTCCTTGAGGAGAGACGATATCTGGCCGAGTAACACCTGACTCGGGCGTGGCCCCCGATCAACCCGACACTCTCCCCATACGCCGCGGTCGGGCGACCATAAAACGGTACCACCGGGCGAGGCGACGGTCGTCATCCCAAGAACACAACCGCCATTTTCCATGGTCGTCTTGGCCTGCATACGCTCAACCACCAAAAAAGCCGGCGATGGAAGACCAATTGCGTTCGATATCGTTCTTGAAGACCATAATCATCAACAACAATACGAAACTCAGCCCCACGTAGGTAGCGGTCTGACGAACCCGCATGCTGATGGGTTTCCGCTGCACGGCTTCGACCAGAATAAATAGGATATGCCCGCCATCGAGAACGGGTATGGGCAACAGATTGATGAGGCCCAGGCTGATGGATAAAACCGCCATGATCTGGAAAAAATACATCCAGCCTTGCTTCTCCGTTTGTTCCGCAAGGTTATAGACCATGATCGGACCACCCACGTTTTCCTTAAAGGAGATCTGGCCCGTCAACAGCCCCTTGATTCCCATCACCGTGAGATAAATGGCCTCGATCGTATCGGTCATCATCACATGGGTGGCATACCGCCAGCGGTGGCTGTTGGCGATACGGTCGGGCTCGGTACGCTCCCAATAGGTGTCCAGCCCCAGATAAATTACCTTTTCTTTGGTCTTGATGGCGGTCTTCACCTCGCGTAATCCCGGTTCAAGCGCCCGTTCCAGCGACTGACCATTCCGAATGATGCCAACCGTCATCGGTCCGGGCCCCGGCTTCCCAGAGGACCGGGCCGCCGCAAGCTCGAAAGCTCGCTGTGATAAGGGTTGTACCATCCCCACAAACGATGCATAGCGCTGGATCTTAGTTTTTTCCGGCCCGTCAGCAACGGGGATCTTCAAATAATCGAACCTGTCTCCGGGCCGAAGACCGGCTCGTTCCGCAGGAGAACCGGAAACGACATTGGAGATCACAAATTCTCCGGACCGAAGTCCCGAGATAATCGCGGGACCGACCGAGACCGAACGTTCGATCAGGTCATCGTTGTCAGGAATCAGCGAACAACGCTGCCAACGAATAAGACCTTTGGCCGGATTGGATTGGTTCGTTGACCCTGCCTTAATCGCTCGATCCAATATCGGAACGCGGCCGGTCAGCCAGCTCGCCAGGGGCCGTCTTCGTTCCAGGGTCAAGATGGCAGACTCCCCCATATGCTGCCGAAGACGGTGATTCAACTGACCAAAGGTTTTGACGGCACGTCCATCCAAAGCACGCACGCAATCTCCGTCTCGCAGACCCGCTTGATAGGCCCGGCTACCGGGTCCGACCGATATGACCGGCAGGGGATAGGAAGTACCGATTCCGATAATCCCGATGTCGCGGTGAATTCCGAGGCGGCGCAGCTCCGGATCCACAACCCGGTCGGGTACAAGGTCGACGGGTCCATACCGCTGGCCATCTCGCTCGTAGGTAACCGCCACTTTCTGTTCCGGTTTGGCGCGTATTTTCTGTCGGATCTCCCACCAATAATGCACGGCATCGCCATCGATTTTCACGATTCGATCGGCAGCCTGCAAACCCGCAACCCCGGCAGGCCCCCCCGGTCGTACCGACCCGATCTCGGAGGATCGAAGGGTCTGCGTGGAAAAGCCCACACCGAAAAACAGAATGAATGGTAGGACCAGATTGAATAATGGACCACCGAATACAATGAGAAACCGGCGCCATAGAGATTTGGCCGCAAAGGAGTGCTCGCGAACCTCCTCGAGAATCGATTCACCGGGCTGATCACCAAACAACTTTACGTACCCGCCGAGGGGCACCACTGCGATCTGGTACTCGGTCGGCGCCAACACCGGCGTTGCCTCGTCATCGGGCGCCTTCGCAACCTCAACGGGTTTGCCCTTCCACCGGAAGATCGCCGGTCCAAAACCGATAGAGAAAGTCTCCACATGCACGCCGGTAAGGCGAGCCATGACGTAGTGACCCAACTCGTGAAAGAAGATCAAACCGCCGATCATCAATATGAAGTAGAAAAGCGTCATCGAATCCGATGCTAGTGTAAAGTCTGCTATGCCCGCAATATCCGTCGTGTCGGCAAAGACTGCAAATACAAACGGCCCAGAAAGAACACTTGTTTCCATGGCCGCAAAACGGTAGCCAGCTGGCTCCGGTTTTTTTCGGGTCCCCCCCGGGTTTGAAGCGGTCTCATTTTGCCAAGCCAGGAGATCCCCATCATGAATTCCATCGAAAAGCCATTCTCCATTTGTCCCGTTTGTGGAAAATCGGCCACGATGAGAGAGAGCGGTCTCTTCCCTTTCTGTTCCAAACGCTGCACTATGGTCGACTTGAGCCATTGGTTCGACGGCTCTTATCGCGTCCCCGGGGTATCGGAATTATTTCAAATCCCCTCAAATACCGCGCTGGGATTCGCATCCGAAATTTCCGAAGAATAGGCGTAATGCCCTTCTTATGAAAGTCACAACAACATATCGCCATCACAGTGTCCTATCGCGTGGCCCTGGAAGGATCGGAACACTTCTTCTCGGTCTGTGGATCGCCTGCGCCAGCACGCATTGTGGGGCAGCCTCTACCATCTTCAGCCCTTGTCAGACCGACACACCAGTGCAGGCTGATAAGGGCTTAAAGCTTCCCCAAATCGTCCGTCACACCACTGCCAATGGAATCACGGTTTTCATTCTACAGGACAGCCGTGCACCCATATTCATGCAACAGTTCTGGTTCCAGGTCGGGTCGGCGAACGAAGCCGAAAAGCGAGCGGACCAGGATCATGGCACGACGGGATTGAGCCATTTCTTCGAACATCTGATGTTCCGCGGAACGAAAAAGCACCCGGACTATTTCGACGCCATGAACCGGATGGGCGCAGAGGTAAACGCCTTTACCTGGTACGACGAGACCGTCTACTGGGAGAAGCTTCCGTCACGCTTCCTCGAAATGGCGGTCGAGATGGAAGCCGATCGCATCCAAAATCTAAAGATGGATTTCCTGAACTTTGAACCGGAACGGGAGGTGGTCAAAAGCGAGCGCCTTCTTCGAACGGACAACAGCGCCTCAGGCAAAATCTCGGAACGGGTATCCAGCCTGGTCTTCCAGAAGAGTACCTATCGATGGCCGGTTGTCGGTTGGATGCGAGATCTCATCGCCATCACAATCGAAGAGGCGGAGACGTACTATGCCGCCCACTATGTACCCAATAATTTATTCGCCGTCTTCGTCGGCGATGTCGACCCCGCAACGGTCATTCGATTGGTGGAGACCCATCTTGGAAAATTCGAGCCAGGCCCCCTGCCCGAGCCGCCAGATCTATCGGAACCCGAACAGAAGCATGAACGTCGGACTTCGATCTTGATGAATAATAAGACGGCTCAAGTCGAAATTGCCTACCCAACGCCGTCGGCCACCGACCCGAACTGGGCCACTTTTGCCGTCTTGGACACGATCCTATCCGATGGCCGCTCCAGTGTATTGGAGCGAGACCTGATCTATGGGGATACACCCCTGGCTACGGGTGTGGGGACATTCCTGTTTCCACTTCGGGGAAGACACCCCTACACCATCAACGTACGTGGCTTGCCCGGAACGACCGGCTATGCCCTGGCCGAGCGGGTGCAACAGGTTCTCGACAAGATGATGAAGTCGCCTCCGACCGAAAAGGAGATCCAACGGGCGGTACGGAAACTGCGCGGCAACCTGGTCCGTTATATGAAGAGCGTATATGGCCGAGCCCAGACCGTCGGGTTCTGGATACGCGCGACGGGAGACCCCCTACGGCCGTTCAAGCTTCTAGAAGCCTATGGAAATGTCACATCCCGCGATCTCGAGCGCTTGCTACGAACCCGCTTAACACGGTCCAAAAGAACATGTGGGTTTGTGATCAGCCCCGATGCAATCGAAGATCTTGCAGTCAAACTCTGTGGGCAGGAGGCAAGTGGTAAGGAATCCGTCTCGGCCCTCCTTTCGCTCCTCGCGTCCGGTCACCGCCTGAAAGCCCTGAAGCAGGAATACGCCATGGAGAACGTGGCGATTCAACGCTTGAAAGAACGAGCGATTACGGCTTCAGAGGTGTATCAGCGTCAGAAGGACACCAAGGCTCTCGAACAACTCAGTCAATTCACCAAAGAAGCCGAGAAAGGTCCCACCAAACGATCCGAACGGCAGAACCAGCTCCTCATCCAGATTGAGGCTATCAATCGCAAGACAAAAGAGGGGCTTTCCCAATTCATGAACTCCACCACACATCCAGACTGGATGAAGTGGATCG
>CAUZEG010000026.1:0-27400 GCA_963578775.1 Myxococcales bacterium | reverse complement strand
CTTCGGCCATCGCGATTCTCGAATCATCCAGAACCGATACCGCCTTGCCCACACCCTCCGAGTTGACACCATTCCAAATCACAACGCCGTTGAACGTGCCGGCTGGCTTCATTTCGATCCCTGCCAACTTCATGCTTTCATTGAACGCCTTTAGAAAAAGAGCGGTGTCGAAGTCGAGCATCAACAAGCCCACCGCTTTGTTGTCGGGTAGCTCGCCTGCGACAAAGGAGCGGACCTTCGCTGGCGAAAATCCCTGTGCAGTCTCTCTAAAGCGCTTATATACCCGTTGGGCTTCCTTCGGGACCGACTCTATTAATAGAGTCTCAAGTTCATCTCGGGTAGCCAGCGAAAACCCTTCCGCGTCGAGGGAGAACGCGAAAAACACATTTCTGGGCAGAAGGGTCATCGGACCACTCGGCACCGGCCTGGGATCTATCTTCTTCGTAGTGCAACCCAGAGGGGCTATAAGCCCCACCATCAGAAAAAGGCATACACATCGCATTGCGATCTTCTGTCTCGTTCCGATTTGCCGATCAGCCGCCATACAAGTCTCTACTTTTCCAACATCCCTTAACGGATTATGGCAATGGACGGGCTGAAGCTCAAGATTAACAAAAAAAAACCCGGCGTGCGGCCGGGCTTTTTTCGTTGAATCGACCCTCAGGTCGAGGTTCGACTCAGGGGTTTGTTACGGTGATTGCGGAATCACTCTTGACCCAATCAACCACCTGGAATCCGAGGAAACTGTGGTAGCTCCTCTCCGACGGGTCCATAAGCCAGTCATCAAAGACAAGATCCGCATCCCGTACTTCTATACCGAAGTACGGTTTGCCCGGATAATGCAGACCGTAGAACCAGTGGCGTTCCAGGGCCAGCTGCATATTGATAATTGTCCCTTCCGCCACATCATCCTGCTTCCAATGATGCTGGACTCCCGTCGATTCGCCGAGGACAAGTCGCTCTGCACCACTACCATCATGGAGGAAGAGCTTGATATAGACATCCGAGTCTCCGGCTCCGATTCCATCCGTATCGTCCCAGATCCCAAGGTCCCAGATCTCCACGGTCAGCGCATAGGGGTTGCTCTCATAACGGGTACCAAATGTACCCCAACCCACGGGATGTTTGCGGTCGACCAGAGTCGCCGGATCGTAAAGGAACTCACCGGCCGGATTGATCGTGGTCGCGGAGGAATCCACGAAGCCCCAGGGAGCTAGACTCCGATCGTCGCTATCATCGCCCGCCAGATGCCCAAACTCATCAAACAGTTTGGTTGGGCCAATCTCGAAGCGGTCGGCCCAGATACTATCCGCCAACGCGACCAGGGTGTAGGTAGCATCCTGGATCAGGTCTTCGGGCACAGTGGATTCATAACCAAACCGATAGATGACCCCATTGCCACCGGGGAAGCCATTCTCCCAGCTGTTATTGCCGGTAATGGCATGGCTTTCGCTGTTGATATAGACCATCGGTCGCATATGGCCGTCTTCATCTTCGAGCTTCGCCGTGCCAGTGGGTAAGGGTAGGAAACCCAAACCCGCCGCCCCGTAGGACAGGATACTGTTTTCGTTGGTCGTAAGCATCAGCTCCAGCTGGCCATAGCTACCGTCATCGGCCTTCCGGATCACAAGAAGAACTCCGCGGAGGGCGTTCTCGTATTCGGTACCAAAGAAGGTGGCGTCACTCCAACGCATGGGGAAGTAGAAATAATAGCCGAGGTAGGCGTGCGTGGCCGTCTCCACCTTCGAGGTGTAGACCTTCCCTTTGAGCGGGGCCGTCGCAATATGGTCCCCGTTGTTGCCGGCCGTGTCGTCCCCATCAAAGTCGAGGGTTGTAAAGAAATCCCAGCCCAATGCGTCCGGATGGGTATCCGCATATACAACGGGAGCCCACCATTCCAGCATAGTCGGGCGGAAACAGCTGCCCGTGGTTGTATTGCACCACTCCGACGCGGGGCAACCGGCATTCGCCATACAAGCCGTCGGATCACAGACCTCGTTGCCCGGATCACAGTCCTGATCAACCCCATCACCACAGATCTCCGCTTTCGAAGGGGAAATTGACGCGTTGGTGTCGTCACAGTCGTCGCCGGCTTCACAGCTCGCGGTGGAATAATGGCCATCACCATCGGCATCCACACAACCGGCCGGACAGTCTTCGTCAACAGTGCCATCGCAGTTGTCGTCGACGTCGTTACCACAGGCCTCTACGGCCGCAGGATTGACGCCCGGGTCCTGGTCATTGCAATCGGCACCGTCACATTCGGCACCCTCGCCGTAGCCATCACCATCGTTGTCGACACAATCTACGCCAGAGCAGGGTAGATCTACGCCATCACAATCCTGGTCGATATCGTCATCACAAATCTCGGTTTGGCCCGGGAAGATATCGGCGCTGGTATCGTCACAATCCTTCACATCGCATCCGCTGGCGGTACCAAAACCGTCACCATCGGTATCTGTCTCTTCGGTGCATTCGACAAATTCGCAGACGGCGTCGCCATCCACGCAATCATCATCCTTGCCGTTTTCACAGACTTCTTCTTCCTCAGGGTTGATAGTGGCATCGGCATCGTTGCAGTCGACACCAAGACAATTCGGGCCTTCGCCATAACCATCACCATCGAGATCATCACAACCACATTGGCCGGCCAACCCGGGTGCGTCATTACAGACACCATCGTTGCAGATGTCTTCACAACAGTCTCCAGCTCCAAAGCAGAGGGAGTCACATTGGCAGGTCGCCTGACCGTCATAGGAATCACAGCGCCCTTCGCAGGAGTCTGGCGATCCTACAAAACAGGTTCCATCCAGGCAGTTTGCGCCTTCCGGGCACTCGCCACAGCTGCCGTCACAGCCGTCGTCGCCACATGTAAACGTTATCACGATTCCCTCTTCGTCAGTGAATTCACATACAGGTTCGCAACAGACGGCATCCGAGCCATCACAATTCTGATCGATGCCGTCGCCACAGATATCCTCCGCGTTGGGAGAGATACCAGCGTCTCCATCATTACAGTCGGCACCATCCAGACATTCGGGCACGGCTGCAAAGACACCATCGTTGTCTTCATCTACACAACAGGCGCGATCGGAACCATCACAATCCTGATCGATACTATCGCCACAAATCTCGACAGCACCCGGGAATATCGCCCCATTGCCATCATCACAGTCCTGGCCGGTAGGACAACTCGCGGTAGCCCCAACGGCCCCATCATTGTCCAGGTCCTGGCAACCGACGACGGGATCACCCGCATCGCCAGAATCCCCACCACAAGCAACACTTATCGAAACAAGAAAGACAAAAATCATATACGTCAGAAAGCGACTGTTTTTCATTATATCCTCGTACAAAGGTAGTGGACCAAAGCGCCGAACAATCCGGCTCAAAAAATAGAAGCGCTCTTCTACCTGGGCTGTGCATTCAGCTCAAGCAAATTTCGAGATCCCCCCCTAACTCCTGGGTAAACTTGTTTCAGTGTTTCCCGGGCACCTGGTAAACGAGGAAATGGAATCAGTGCCATATGGGTTTCCAACAGAGACTCAACAAAGGAATGTTGATCCACCGGAAAGCAAAGACTAGAGTGCCGGGACCCGACGTTCCCCGACCCATCGTCATCGGAGATAAAACATGTCCAGATTTGCCCCCCGTATTTTCGCAGGCCTTCTCGTTATCGGCTTTGTTGCAGCTGGTTTCATCAGCCAGACCTCTGCCCAGGAAAACACGGGCAATGCCGCCGTCGCCAAGATCGATACGAAACAGATCGTCAAGACAACCGAAGTCGGCGCCGAACCACGTTCCCCCCTGCGGTATACCTTTCGTGCCGAGGGTAGCGAAACGGCGGCCTACCAATTGGATATGTCCATGGCAATGTCCGGCACGGGAACCCCGATCCCGAAGATGGTGCTGCCCACCATGGAGATGGTGATGGTTACAACCCCGGTAACGGTCGACGCGGAGTCCGGCTCCCTGGCCTATACGACAAAGATCAACAGTGCGAAGGTTGTCGGTGACGCGGGTAATAAGCTGATGCGCAATTCTATGCAGGAAAGCTTGAAGGACCTTCAGGGCGTCAAGGCGACCGGACAGGTCACGACCCGCGGTGAATTTACCAGCTATAACCAGGAGCTTCAGCCTGGAGCCAGTAAGGATGCCCTGCAGATCATGGAAAATGTGGAGCAGAGCATGCGGCAATCGGTCATTCCATTTCCCGAGGAGGCCGTGGGTGTGGGCGCCAAATGGACGGTAAACTCTTCCCTCACGTCAAATGGGGTTCAGGTGCAACAGGTAGCGACCTATGAGCTGCTCGAACGCACCGAAACAACGGCAAAGCTTCGGCTGACGATGAAGCAGACCGCCCGATCACAGTCTCTGTCCATCCCGGACGCTCCCCCAGGTGTCACAGCCACCATGGACTCCCTTACCACCAACGGAACGGGCACCATGACGATCAACCTGGCGAGCATTGTCCCGGCTCTAAAAATGAATATGACCACCCATGCTGCTATGACGGCCAAGAGTGGAACGGAGACCCAATCCATGCAGATGGACCTCACCATGGCAATGGTCGTCACGCCCAGTGCCAAAAAATAAGCTTACGATCCCTCCCGGGATCGGCAGATCAACCAAGCCCGGCCATAAACTGGTCGAAGAGGAAGGCCGTGTCCTTGGGGCCGGGACAGGCTTCCGGGTGAAACTGAACGGCCATGGCTTTGGACTCTTTCAGTTCAAAGCCTTCGAGTGATCCATCGTTGGGACATATGAACGTCGCCTTAGCTTCCGCTGGCAGGGTATCGGGATCTACCGCAAAACCATGATTTTGACTGGTGATATATACCCGATGGCTGCCAACCTGCTGAACTGGTTGATTCACCCCACGATGACCAAATTTCATCTTATAGGTAGTAGCTCCCACCGCGAGGGCCATAATCTGATGCCCGAGGCAGATCCCAAAAAGAGGGACCTGGCCCAGCAGCTCTCGTACCATCTCCGGGGCCCCCTCCACAGCTTCCGGATCTCCCGGACCATTACTCAGGACCACCCCGTCGGGGCTGTGGCTGATAATGTCCTGGGCTGTGGTGCACGCAGGCACAACCGTCACACGGGCACCTCTATGAACTAGAGACTCCGCAATGTTTCGCTTCATGCCATAATCGACCACCACCACTTTCGGTCCGGAAGACGAATGGGTTCCTTCATTGGATGGGCTCTGAAATTCGTATGATTGGGAACAGGATACCCGGTGGGCAAGGTTCTGACCTGTCATCCCCTGGACCGTCGCTGCCGTTTTTTGAAGGTCCGACACGACCATATTTGCATCGGCTGCTGTGGGATCGAAGGGGCTGAAAATCAAGCCCGGCATCGAACCTTCCGATCGGATATGCCGCGTCAACGCCCGAGTGTCGACATCGCCAATACCGACCAGCCGATGTTCCCGAAGATAGTTGGTGAGACTATTGGTGGCCCGCTGATTGCTGGGGGTCTCCGTGGCGGCCCGCACAATTATGCCCCGGGCATGGATCCCACCCGACTCCGAATCCACCGGGTTGGTCCCGTAGTTGCCGATATGGGGATAGGTGAAGGTGATGAGTTGGCCGGCGAAGGAGGGGTCGGTCAGGGTTTCCTGGTAACCGGTCATTCCCGTTGTAAAGACGACCTCACCAGTGGTGGTTCCGTGGGCGCCAAGAGAAGTGCCACGAAAGACCCTGCCGTCCGCTAATACCAGAAGTGCGCCCTTTGTTTTCATAACGCTGCCCCCATGATCGCGATCGAGGATCCTGAAGATCCCCATTGAACACTCAACCGTTGTGTATCTACACCGAAGTCGGGCATGTTGCGAGCCATACCTTGCAGTTCACCAACAATTTCGGGGGGAATGCCATCAACGACTCCCACCTGTGGCCCCCACGAATCCAGCCCCAGGATCTGGGCAGGACCCACGGTCATGCACTTCACCAGATCCAATACGGGGATTTCCTGTTCTGCCGAAATTTGCTGAAGTAGCGACCAGAGATGAGCCAACGATGCCATTCCTGGTTCGGCGATTGG
The DNA here is from genome assembly GCA_963578775.1 of Myxococcales bacterium. GTDB lineage: Bacteria > Myxococcota_A > UBA9042 > UBA3505 > UBA3505 > UBA3505. Next base: position 21,349 of record CAUZEG010000026.1, on the reverse strand, counting down.
CAACTCTGTTTCCTTCTCCGACGCATTAACGGCACGATGTCCACTAGCCACAAAGTCGAGGGTTCCGTTGCGAACGGCCTGGGCCAGAGCCTGGACATCCGAAGGTCGGCTTAGGGGTGGATCGACACGATACAGCCCGTCATAGGACTGCATATGGTGAACGTTCCAGATAAGGTAGGGGAGGGCCGTTCCCGCCCGTACACGAGCCCCACGGCTACGAACCGCTTCCAGGGCATCCAGTCCCTGCTCGGTGACGATAGGGAAGAGCACGACGTCCGCGTCGGTCAACAAAGCCATTTCTCCGGCCCGTAACACACCAAGGCGCTCGCTCGCGTCCGGAATCGGGGGGAGACCATAGCGCGTAGCGGCCGGGCCCTCGGGAGCCAGGCCACCTGCGCTGAGATAAGAATCCATCGGCCGCATCAGCACCGGTAACTCGAAGTTCCGCGCATATTCCAGAATACGACGCATAAAGCCCGTATTCTGGATTGGCCGCCCACCATCCGTGACCATTCGGACCCCGGCGGCCTTAAGCTCGCCCATGGGAGCAATATCTTCGTGGAGCAGGCCTACACTCAACGCTCCATGGGGAATGAATTCTATTCCCGTAGCGCCCGTTTTAGCTCCATCGCGCAAAGTCCGAATCACGCCATCATGATCGGCCACTGGTATAACATCGGGCATAAGACCTACGAGTCCCACACCACCCAGTTGCGCGGCACGTGCCAGGTCGGCCAGGGTTTCCCGATGTTCATTCCCCGGCTCCTGCGGAAACGCCACCAGATCAACGAGGGATGGAACCACATAACGAAACGGAGTTTCAGCATCCAGGCCAAGTTCCGAACAAAGGCCCGAAGAAATCTTGCCTGTTGTTCCCTTGAAAGGATCAAGCAGTAGACCCGAATCACTCATGATCCCTCCTCCGTTGTTTTTGCCTGCGCCGTTACCGAAACGCCCAATCCCAGCGCTTCAAGGCGCGCCTGGTTGACCAGATGCAGGACCGCCATCCGCACGGCAATCCCATTGGTAACCTGATCCAGGATCACACTACGCGGCCCATCCGCAATATCATGGTCAATCTCAACGCAGCGGTTGATAGGCCCGGGATGCATCACGATCGCGTCCTTATCAGCCAGGGCCAACACATCGGGTGTCAACCCGAAGAACCGAAAGTACTCCCGAGCCGACGGAAAGAGAGCCTCTCCCAGGCGTTCGCGCTGAATACGCAACATCATCACCACATCCGTGCCTTCTACGGCTGGCTCCAATCGGTCAAAAACCTTCACGCCCAGGGACTCAATGCCCTTTGGTAGCATCGTTCGTGGACCAGCAACTCGTACATCCATCCCGCAGGAGACCATCCCAAAGATACCCGAGCGCGCAACACGGCTATGGGCTATATCCCCCGCGATCACCACTTTCAGGCCAGCCAGCTTCCCCTTATTTTCGCGGATGGTAAACAGATCGAGAAGGGCCTGTGTAGGATGCTCATGGATTCCATCTCCGGCATTCACAACGCTACAGTTCAGAGCCCGCGCCAGGAAATGGGGCGCACCCGTTGCATGATGCCGTATCACCAGAATGTCCGGCTGCATCGCCTCCAGGTTTCGAGCTGTGTCCAGCAGGGTCTCCCCCTTACTCAAACTACTAGTGGATGGGCTGAACGATACCGTATCGGCAGATAGATGTTTCTCGGCCAATGAAAAGGAGGTTCGGGTGCGGGTCGAGGGCTCAACAAAGAAATTCACCACCGTTGTGCCCCGCATGGCTGGCACCTTCTTGAAGGGCCGCGCCATGATGTCCTTCATATGGACGGCCTGATCCAGAATCAACTCGATGGTCTCGACCGGTACACCATCAAGGCCCAGTAGATGCCGAAACGAGCCCCCACCCTTTTTCAACGACTGCATCATGCTTCCCCTTCTGGTGGCTCAACTTTACGTTTGTATAAGACCACCTGGTCCGTTCCACCCGACTCTCGCAACTCGGCCTCCACTACATGCATCGGACCTGTAGTGACATTCGATCCGATGATATCGGCCTGGATAGGGAGCTCCCGACGTCCCCTATCCACCAGTACGGCCAGAAGGATCTTGGACGGACGGCCGAAGTCCAGCAACGCATCCAGGGCGGCCCGGACCGTTCTGCCGGTAAATAGGACATCATCCACAAGCATTACGGTTTTGCCCGCGATACTGTCATCGGGAATCCGTGTTTCTCCGATAATCGGACGCGGCAATCCCAGAAAGGCATCGTCCCGATAGAGGGTGATGTCGATACGGCCGGTAGCAGGACGCTCTCCCTCCACCTCCTCGATGGCATCCGCGATCCTCTCACAAAGGTGTACTCCGCCGGTATGGATACCGACCAACACCAGATCATCAAGGCCTTCCGACCGCTCGAGGCTCTCCACGGCCATTCGTCGTACAACCCTGCCTAGGGCCGTAGAATCAAGAAGTATACGTTCACTCACCAGCTGCATATGCTGCTCCACCAGACGCTGTTTTATGCACGGAACTGAAGATCCGGGATTTCCGCTTGGCCCACCAGATGACCCAGGCCTTTCCCTTTATATTCTGGAAGGGCACGAAGCCCCATTTCCGTCCATCATGACTGTTGTCTCTATTGTCGCCCATAACCAGATAATGGCCCTCCGGGACCACCACATCGCCTCCCTCACGGGGTGTGGCCCGCACCAATCCGACCGTCTCCAGCGCCGGGGCGGGCCAATCCGCCTCACCGCAGCAAGCTGGCATATAATGTGCGTCCGGTCGACCATTCAATCGATTACAATCCCGAGGGCAAGTCGAAAAGTTTTCCAGAACTTCGCAGATGCCATTGCCACATTCTGCTCTTGGGCAATACAGCTGATTATGTGGGTCATCGGAGAAATGTTGGGTCAAATAGCTGGTCCCCCCCAGCGTCTCCTCCTGGACATCACAATGACAAGCCGCTTTGCCCGGTCCTCCCTCTTTGCCCGGTCCTCCCGTTTTACCATCGTCACAAAACACACCTTGTTCAACAATGGTCGTACGTATGGCAGTTCCATTGATTTGAGGAATGTTTTTCGTCAACCGGACTCGATCCCCGGGGATCCCCACCACCCGCTTGATGAAGTTTTTACCATAGTCGTTCGGGTCTTTCTTGTCCGGGTACTCGAATACAATCACATCACCCCGCTCCGGTCGGTCGTAAGCAACCATATGTTTGTTCTGGAACGGTACCCGCAAACCGTAGGAAAACTTGGTTACAAAGATATAATCTCCAACCCGCAGGGTCGGCACCATGGACGCGGTCGGAATCTTAAATGGTTCGGCGATAAAGGACCGTACGAAAAAGGCAATAAGCGCCGCCACAGCAAAGGCCTCTATGATCTCGCGCCAGAAGGACTTGGGCTTCCAGAGTCCGTTGACCATCAAGGCCTTTTCGAGCTTACGCACATTATAATCAAAGTTCTCCCGGTCGACCGACTTCGCGTCGGCCTCCATCATGGAGGCAACCCGCCGGGCACGACGCGAGATCTTGTCTTTCGCGTCCGGCTCAAACACCTGATCCCGCCGAAACCGGTGCAGACAAAAGTCTACTACGACACGAGCATAAGCCTTTGCAGTCGCTACGATGCCCCTTGATTCCGTCTCATCCGCCGCCGCGGCCAGGCTCTCGTCCCGCGCCAACGCCTCGTCCGCAATCCGAACCAGCGCCTTCCCTTGTTTCTTAAGAAACCGGTACCTACGTGGCTTTTCGCCGCCGCTCATTCGTCCACCTTGAGAATGGCCAGGAATGCTTCTTGGGGAAGCTCGACATTTCCGACCTGTTTCATTCGTTTCTTGCCTTCCTTCTGTCGCTCCAGGAGCTTTCGTTTTCGGCTTATATCACCCCCGTAACATTTCGCAGTGACATTTTTCCGGTAGGCACGAACAGTCTCCCGCGCAATCACACGGCTGCCAATCGCAGCCTGGATAGCGACCTCATACATCTGACGAGGAATGATGGCGCGCATTTTTGCGACCAGGGCCTTGCCTCGATAGTAAGCCCGGTCCCGATGAATAATCACGCTCAATGCGTCCACGACCTTGCCATTGATCATAACGTCCAGACGAACGAGTGGGGACTCTTCGTAGCCCACAACCTCATAATCAAGAGAGGCATAGCCACGAGTCATACTCTTTAGACGATCGAAGAAATCGAAAATAATCTCCGCGAGTGGTAGACGATAGGTTACCTGCACTCGATTGGTGCTCATATAGTGCATATTCGTCTGACTACCACGTCGTTCCGTACACAGCTTGAGCACCGCTCCAAGATGATCCCCGGGTACATGCACCGTGGCCGATACCATCGGCTCCTCTACGTGGTCAATGTACTGACCATCCGGCAGATCTTTGGGGCTCTCGATGAAGACCTCCGTCCCGTCCTTCTGCACCACCTTATACACGACGTTTGGTGCCGTCGTGATGCATTCCATGCCATATTCACGGTCGAGCCGTTCCTGGACTATCTCCATATGAAGAAGCCCAAGAAATCCACACCGAAATCCGAATCCGAGCGCGTCGCTTGTCTCCGGTTCCCAGCTAAAGGATGGATCGTTCAGCGCCAGCTTCTCAAAGGCTTCTCGAAGCAGGGCAAACTCTTCCGAATTCACCGGGTAGATCCCCGAAAACACCATCGGTTGCATCTGGATGAAACCGGGGATGCCGATGTCCGCAGGGTCTTCCTGGGTTGTGATTGTATCGCCTACACGTATGTCGCGAATATCCTTGATGCCGGTGATTAAATAGCCAACCTGTCCCGCTTGCATCTCCTGGACCAGGGTGGGGGTGGGGGCAAACACTCCGATCTCTTCCACCTGTGATTTCAACGCCGTACCCATAAAGCAGATCTTGCTTCGAACCCGAATTGTCCCCGCGAAAACCCGTACCAGGGCCACAACACCCCGGTAGGGGTCGTACCAGGAATCAAAGATAAGCGCCTTGAGCGACACCTGCGGATCTCCGGTTGGGGGCGGGATTTCGCGGATGATCGTGTTCACGAGTTCCGACAGCCCAGCTCCGGTTTTGGCACTGACCTGGACCGCATGTTCTATATCTATACCTACGCCTTCCTCCACCTCGGCCAGGACACGATCCGGCTCGGCCGAGGGCAGGTCGATCTTATTGACGACCGGGATCAAAGTCAGATCACTCTCCACCGCCAGATAGGCGTTGGCCAGGGTCTGGGCCTCCACTCCCTGGGTGGCGTCCACAACCAGCAACGCGCCTTCACAGGCAGCAAGGGAACGACTGACCTCGTAGGAAAAATCCACATGTCCAGGCGTGTCGATAAGGTTCAGGATGTAGGTCTGCCCATCCTCTCCCGTATGTTCTAGCCGTACGGTCTGGCTCTTGATCGTGATCCCCCGTTCACGCTCCAGGTCCATATTATCCAGGAACTGCTCTCTCATTTCTCGTTCTGAAACCGCCCCGGTCAGAACCATCAGTCGATCGGCCAGGGTCGATTTTCCGTGATCAATGTGCGCGATGATCGAGAAGTTTCGTGTTCGCTCGCGTTCGTTCATCAACGGGTCTTCCGGTCAGGGATTCACAGGCATACGGCCCTTGAAGTACGAAAAAGTTCCACGCATGCCCTCCTCGAGGGACACCTTGGGTTTCCAGCCAAGGACCTCTTTTGCGCGAGAGATATCGGGTTGACGGCGTTTTGGGTCATCAACCGGAAGCGGTTTGTATTCAAACCGACACTCGGTCCCCGCAAATCGGGCCATGGTGTTTGCCAGTTCCAACATGCTGATCTCAACCGGATTCCCCAGGTTGAAGGGGCTGATCTCATCCTGGTTCAAGACCCGGACAATCGCTTCAATAAGGTCATCCACATAGCAGAAAGAACGTGTCTGCTCCCCATCCCCGTAGATGGTGATCGGGTTGTTGGTAAGCAGCTGGTAGATAAAGTTGGGCACGACCCGGCCGTCATTGAGTCGCATCCGCGGTCCGTAGGTATTGAAGATTCGGATAATACGGGTGTCTACCCCATGAGCCCGGTGATATGCCATGGTCAACGCCTCAGCAAAGCGCTTCGCCTCGTCGTATACACCCCGTGGGCCGGTAGGATTCACATGGCCCCAATAATCCTCTCGTTGAGGATGGACCTGCGGATCTCCGTACACTTCACTGGTGCTGGCAAGCAGGAACTTAGCGCCCTTGGCCTTGGCCAATCCCAGGGTCTTATGGGTACCCAGAGCACCGACCTTGAGTGTCTTGATGGGATGTTTCAAATAATCCGGGGGGCTCGCCGGCGACGCAAAGTGGAGTACCACATCCACCGGCTCAGAGACATAGATGAACTCCGTCACGTCCTGGTTGACGAATCGAAACTCCGACGAACCTAGCAAATGCTCGATATTGTCGGGCGATCCGGTGATCAGATTGTCCATACCGATGACGCGGTATCCATCGTTCAGGAAACGGTCACATAAATGTGACCCCAGAAAACCGGCAGCACCGGTGATAACAGCGGTAGGCATGAACCGTCCTTGATCTGCAGCAGGCGCGCGGAATCTACCCCGGCCTGTTCCTCCGAGTCAACGCGCTTTTCAACTACCATGGGTGGGACAGGAATAAGCTCCAGATTCAAACCGCTACCAGCGGGTCATCTAATCAAGGTCGGTCTGCTGAATATGGTACACCGTCCCGCAATATTCGCACTCCACATCTTCGGTACCACCCGCACGAATATCACGCAGATCATCATCCGAAAGCGAGCGCACCGCCGCGATGGCGCTTCCCCGGCTACAGCGGCAGCGAAAACTCACTGGATCCGCTCCCAGAAAACTCATTGATAAGGAGCCAAACATTCGATCTACACATTCGGCTATGGTGGCCCCCGAGCCGATAAGGTCGTTGAAACTATGTCCTTCGAGGCAGGCCGTCAGGGCCGACAGGTCTTCATGTACCATTCCGGGCAGAGCCTGCACTAGAAGGCCGGTGGCCCGCTCAAGAGAGCCACCCTCCATGGTCGTTCGCAATCCGATAAAGGTCAGCACCTGCTCCGACTGCAGGGCGTAGAGCTGAAGTGCGTCACCTATCGTATCCCCAGGTATGGGAACGGCGGTGTTGTAGACCTCGCCACCGCGCGCCGGCTGGCGACTGATCCGTAGTATCGCATTGGGCCCGATAAGCGGTGTTACATCCGGAGAAGGCTCGTCGACCCGGGCCCGTAACGCGACTCCCGGCCATACATCTACCGTACAACTACCGATTGGCCCGTCGGAATCGAGGGAGCACAAAACCCTATCCGCCGGGGCCAGGGCGAGCTGGAGCAGGGCGCCACCAACGAGAAATTCTCCAACCAGTTCTGCACACGGACGATTCAAGGGTTGGTTCGCCATCGCATCGCGCACGGTCTGGCCAATTTCCGCGCCCAGAACACGAACGGTTCCCGCCTCGGTCATCCACCGTTTGATAATTCCGGTGGCGCCTTTGCTGTCAATCTTGTCGCTCATTGAAACCTACACCTACTCTTAAAGCATATTCTGCGCCACAACTTGATTCAACAACGGACTCATCGAGAGGACGATGACTTGCACGAAATGTCGGCTGGAACTAAGCTTCTGACTATGTCGAGAGAGCCATCGAGACCGGCTCCGGCCGAGAGAGAGGCTGCGGAAAGCGCGGCTTCTAGTCGCCTTGTGCGTGCCATGGCGGAAACCAGGGCGATCCATGAGTTGATTCATGCCCTCCGCACGGGGATCACTCTGGAGCACTTCGTAGAGGCCGTTGGCACCTGGGTCGTAAAGATTACCGGGGCCGACGGCGCCGCTGTTACAAGAACGGTGGGAGAAAACCTGCGATGCATCCACGCCGTGGGAGCCCTTTCTCATCTATCTGGCCGCGTTTTGAAGGGGCATGGGGGTTTTACAGGCACGGTGGTGGCATCGGGCAAAGCCAAGGTGATCGGATACCTGGACGGCGACACCCCCCAAAGCGACGAGAATGACGATGAGGCAAATAAACAAAGTGGTGTGATCATACCCATATTTCTCGACGGAGCGGTTTCGGGGACACTTGCCGTCATCTCAAAAAACGCCTTCTTGCTCGGCAAAGCGGACATCCCGATCTTGACCCGCTTTGGAGGGCTGTTGTCTCTGGCCATGGAAACCTACCGTGTCCAAAGGAAGCTCAAGCATGGTGAGCACTTCATCGAGATTGGACGTCTGGCCGAGGCTCTGTCCGACGAGATCCGCGACCCGTTAAGCCAGGTGCAGGCAAATGTGGATATGATCCGGATGGGGATGGTGAGCCAACCCGGACAACAGGATATACAACAATTTGAAAAAACCCTCTCTGATATTGCCTCGGAACTGACCCATGTGTCGGCCCTTGTAAGCGACCTGCAGAAGTTGGCGCGTGTTGGCTCCCACGACAACATCACCCCCGTGAGCGTACTGAATGAGATCCGTCGGGCCATTGTCCTGAAGCGGCGGCTGATCTGGGAAGTGGCGGACCTCGACGAAGAGATACCGGTCTCACTTCCCCTGATCAAAGCACGCCCCGGGGCTCTGAGCCAGGTGCTAATGGCGCTTCTTGCCAACGCAGCGGAGAGTCTCGATAGAGAGCACCGAAGTAGAAATCGCATCCAACTTGAGGCCGTGGCGACCCCGCGTGAGGTGCATATCACCATCCGTGATAATGGTCCTGGAATCAGCAAAGAAAACTGGGAACGGATTTTCGATCCCTGTTTCACCACCAAAGGGATCGTCGAACACGATGGAATGGGGCTGACCCGGGCTCGTAGTATCTGCCAGGAGTTGAATGGCGTGGTTGACCTGGACCCCAGTACAAAAGTAGGGGCCACATTCCATGTGCGTCTACCGGTCTATTCTCCCGGTGCGGACGACTAGGCGGCTACCGGTACTCCATCGAGTTGGCCACAGGCGGCTCCGATGTCCAGACCTTTACTGACGCGAACGCTGGTCGCAAAACCGGCCGCCAACAGAATCGCCTGGAATTTTTCTAGAACCGCATTGGGCGGGCGCAGATACGGTCCTTCCTCAAATGGATTCCAGGGGATCAGATTTACCTTCACCTTCAAGCCATGCAGATAGCGGGCGAGCCGGCGGGCGTCCGCCTGGGTGTCGTTAAATCCACCCAGGACCACATATTCGATGGTGATACGGCGCCGGTTCGGCAGGGGAAAGTCTTTCAAGGCTTGTTTCAGATCCGCCATGGGATAGCGCCGATTGATGGGCATAATGCTATTACGCTGTTCATCATTGGAGGCATTCAAGCTCACAGCCAGATTCACAGGTACCGCCTTTCCAAGTTCCGGGATACGGGGTGCCAATCCAACGGTCGACACGGTAATTCTACGGCTCGAAATATTCAGGCCCTTCTCGTCGAGCATGATCCGACAAGCCGACACAAGCTCGTCGAGATTATCAAGGGGTTCCCCCATTCCCATGAACACAAAATTCCGTACCCGCAGTCCATCCAGATCGATCGTGCGGCCAATATGCACCTGATCCACGATCTCACGGGCGGAGAGGTGGCGTTTCAGACCCATTTTCGCGGTCAAACAGAAATCACAGGCGAGCCGACATCCCACCTGGGTGGAAAGGCATTGGGTGTAATAATCCCCCATTGGAATCAGGACGGTCTCGATTCGTTGACCATCCGGGGTGGTCAATAACAATTTTCGGGTGGAATCCCTGGCAACCAGGGTTTCGTCATGCGTTAGACCCGGTTCTTCTAATTCCCCGAGCGCCGTCCGAAGATCTCCGGGTATATTCTTCATTCCTTGGAGATCGATGATGCGTTTCTGGTGCAGCCAACCAAAGACCTGGTCGCCACGATAGGCCGGGAAACCACGTTCCTCGATCCATTCGCGCAGATCCGTTCGGGTCATGCCCGCAAAACCTACGGCTGGTGCCGCCAATTTGTTTGGCTTATCATTCATGGGCTCTGGATAACGCCCCGTCTCCTCGATCGCAAGGGCTAGACGCGCTATAGGCCGTCAAATACAACGATTTGTCTGTAAACCCAGACGGCCCGCCTTACAAAAACTCAGTTAAGGCAGGTTCCTATACAGATACAACCGCCGAAGGCACAGAAGGCACCGCCGAGATAAATACCCGAACACTGTTGTTGGCATGTCCCATTGCAGTTCTTTTCCTGCCCTGCACACCCATTGGTGGTGCATTGATCGAAGTCCGTACACGAATCGCCATCGGAGCAAGCCGTCCCGGTAACTGGCACACAGGAACCGCCCAGGCAATTGCCGGTGCCACATTGGGCTATTCCGGTCGAGCATCCTCCACCGACGGATTGGTTCACACAACCCGTCGCTGGATTGCAGCTATCGGCCGTACAGACATTACTGTCATTACAACTATTGGTGGGGCCGGGGAGGCAGAATCCATTCAGACAGGAATCGTTCAGGGTGCATTCATTCAGATCACTGCAAGAGTCACTATTATTCACGCTGAGACAGCCCGTCACTGGATTGCAGTCGTCACTAGTGCATTGATTTCCATCATCGCAATTCAGCTCATTTCCACCCTGGCAGTTCCCGGCCTGACAGATGTCGATCTGGGTACAGACCGTACCGTCATCACAAGGGGTCCCGTCCGGACGTGGGTTGTTGGTGCAGCCACCACCCGAATCGCATAGGTCCTGGGTACAGTAATTGCCATCATCACAGATCCCCTCATCGATCTGGCCGTTACAGTTATTGTCTTTGCCGTCACAGGTTTCGGGGTTTCCGGGGTAGACCAGGCCGTCGAAGGGCGCGCAATCGTCCTCATCGAAAATCGTATCGTTGTCATCGTCCGGATCACAGGCATCGCCCATGGAGTCACCATCGTTATTTTCCTGGAGCGGGTTCGGATCCAGCTGGCAGTTATCATCGGGATCGATGACCCCATCGTTGTCGTCATCGTCGTCGATGCAATCGGGCATACTGTCATTATCACTATTGGGGAAGGGATCGTCAGTCACCCCATTGCAGTCATCATCCAGCCCATTGCAGATCTCTTCCGTGGCTGCATCGCCGACACAGAGTACCTCGCCCTCTTCACAGAGGGGGGTGCCGGGACAAGTGCCGATATCGTTGGTAATGGGGCAGGTCACGCCACCCGCTTCAAGATTGTCGGTGATCCCATCACAGTTATTATCAATACCGTCACAGGTTTCCTGATCGGGGAAGGATGCGTCGCAGTTGGTCAACCCACTCACTGTGCAATAGCGCTCTCCCGTACAGGTGCCGAACTGCGAGCTGGTGGAGCATTCGGTGGTCGCCTGCAATTCGACGGCTCGCACGCTGCATTCACATTGGCCGCTATCGGGCACGCATTGGTTGTAGTTTAAGCCGTTCGGCGCCACATACTCCGAACAGGAGTAGCCGCAAGGGCAGGGCACATCGGAGCAGTCGGCGCCGCAGAAACTTCCCTCTTCAGCGCCGGGCAGACAGATGGCGTTCTCACCACCATATTGGGCCTGGCAATCTGCACTGTCTTTACAGGGCATACACAGGGTCTCCATTCGATCTACACAAAGGAAGATAAGATCACCGCTGCCCAGATCGATCCCCTTACAGATAAAGCCCTCTGGGCAATCGGTAATACAGGACTGGCTACAAATGCTGCCAAATCGACTGGGCAGACAGAAGGGATCGGCACAATCGGAATTGGAGGTGCACGTAGCACCAAACTCGCCCGGAGCCGGATCCTCGAAGGGCGGTGCACAGGGGGCTGTCGTATCGGCCTGATCGGTCTGTGCGTCAGGTGCGATCAGCCCATCACTGCCTTGATCGAGCGTATTCCAGCCCTGGTCTTCTGTGCCACTTGTGGGATCAGAACCACAAGCAAAAGCCAGAAAAATCCACGTCAACAATACGATCTGGCATCCATTTCGTTTCAACATCATCACACTTCCACAATACCCTTTATGCCTACCGGTGGGGTCCACACGACCCAACCCATGTATGGAATATAGCAATTCGCGTGCCGATCGCGCCAATCTGCACTCCGATAACAGATGGTACCGAGTCTCGCACGAGACGACGTTTGACGCAAAGGAAGGCCCTCGCTTGACCATCTGAGGCTCGAGTGCGAGGGTTCCGCCACATCCCCCAGAGAGCTATGACCCGTGCACTCGGAATCATCTACATGGACGTCAAACCACCCCCTGTCGAAGTGGTTGGCTCGATCCAATTCGGTCATATTCTCGACCTACGCCATCCTGGCCGCGTTTACGACATACTTTTGTATGTATGCCTTCCGCAAGCCCTTCGCTTCGGGAAGTTACTCCGGGTTGAGCGTTGACCTGCTTGGGCTGGTACTGGACTACAAAGTCGTCCTGGTTATCGCGCAGATCGTGGGCTACTGCCTCTCCAAATTCATCGGAATTAAATATGTCTCCGAGGTCGCCCCAGGGCGACGCGCCAAGCTTATCCTGGTCTATATTGCCGCCGCCGAGCTGGCCCTCCTCGGATTCGCTCTGGTACCCCACCCATATGGGATACTATTCCTGTTCTTGAACGGCCTTCCTCTGGGAATGATCTGGGGGCTTGTATTCGGTTTCCTGGAAGGTAGGCGCCTCACAGAAGGACTCGCGGCCGGTCTTAGTGCCAGCTATATCCTGGCTAGCGGCTTTGTGAAGGCGGCGGGCTTCTCCGTGCTCGAACATGGGGTATCCGAGCAATGGATGCCCTTTGTTACGGGAATGATGTTCGCACCCCTGCTTGTCGTAGCAGTCTGGTTTCTGAGCCTGGTCCCACCGCCATCAAAGGAAGATGAAACCCATCGCGTCCGACGCGTCCCCATGGATGGCGCAACCCGAAAAGCCTTTTTTTCGCGCTATCTGTTTGGCCTGCTGGTGCTGATATTCTTATTTATGTTTGTGACCGCCTATCGGGACTATAGGGACAATTTCGCCGTCGATATCTGGAAGGTCCTACGAAAACCTACGGCAGTGCAGGTCTATGCAGATGAGCCCAGTCACGGACCTGCGAATGCACCGGTTACTCTGGTGGAATTCAGTAATTTTACCTGTGGCCATTGCGGGGGGGCCAGCCAGAGCGTAGACACGCTGATTGAGGAATTTGGCTCCGATCTCCGGGTCGTCGTCAAACTCCGGGCCTGGAATCGAGACGCCCGAAAAGCCGCTGTGGCCGCCTTGGCGGCCCATGAGCAGGGCGCCTACCTGGCGATGCAAAAGAAGCTCTTCTCGGCTCTGGGGGCCGTAAGAGACCCGATTTTGCTGGGTTATGCACAGGAGATCGGCCTGGATGTGGAGCGATTCAAGCGCGATATGAAGCAGAATCGGGACCGCTACCATGCCCAACTGGCACGCAACGAAGTGGAAGCGAAGAAATACGGTGCAAAGGCCACCCCCCATTTCTTCATAAATGGGACGAGTTACCGCGGTGCACGGCCTCTGAAGCAGTTACGTGGCGTTGTAAAAAGAGAAGCCAAACGGGCCAAGGGGCTCATCGGCAATTGCAGCGAAGGTGTAGCCGGTTGTTCCGGGGTCCCTCCAGGGCGCATCTATGCCACTATGACCGGCCAGGACCCGGAATACTCCCATCTTGTGAAAGGGATCCCACCCAGTATCCTCGCTACAACTGAGATGCCGGTAGCCCTGGGAGTCATCCTCGCCCTGGGCCTGATGCTCTGGGTACGCCGAAATCGAAGCGCCTTCTTTATATTTCATATCATGATGATGGCGGGAACGGCCCTTATCGGTGCGGCTACTCTGGCGTTCCAGTTCGGGCTCATACCGGATGTTGCCTGGTTCGTCCTCATCGGACTGGGCTGTTATCTGGCCTATGTTCCTTTTGGTAGCGTCTTTTTTGACCGCCTGCTCGGTGCGGCCGGCTTTCTTGGAACGGCCGGCTTTATGATCTATGTCACCGACGCCTTCGGCTATCTGGGTAGTATCGGAGTGCTATTATACAAAGAGATTGGGCAGCCCCAGGTCTCGGGACTCGATTTTTTCATCGGCTTCAGTTATCTGACGTCGATCCTATGCACCCTCTGTTTTGCGATCTCCTGGGTATATTTTGCTCGTAAGCTCAAACAAGATGACGGTTCGGAAACACAGCCAGGAGCAGGCACGTAAGATCATGCCGAATCTTTGTTGCCTAAAGAGGGGCGGCATGATTCTATGGTACAGCTTTTTGGATCGGAGAAGGTGATGAAAACCCCGCATCTGTTTGGAGTCGTCCTCCTGGTTGGTTTACTGTCCAGTTCCTGTACGGTGGATAGCGTCTGCCCAGGGGGCTGGATGACGTTCTTCATCGACCAACAACTCAATTCCACCGATGAGGTAACCGGAACCATCTGCGCGGCCGATAATAACGACTGCCAGGCTATTCCTCCCTTGTGGCAGGTCTGTCAGGACCGACCCTCTCTATGTGGCAGTCCATCAGCTTATGCCTGTATTGCACCGGGTAGCTATAACTACAGCCTCGTAAAGGTCGACGACCCCTCCGTCACCGTGGACGATGGAAACTTCAATCTTCCCTCCGCCGATGGTTCGCTCTGTAAAGCACGGATTTTCGTCAATGGGCCTGAAACCCATGTCCAGTTCTTGTCGTGTTTCCCTGGTTCCGGCGAGGAACTGGATACGGGATCATCCAATGAAGACGTAGATGAAGACGAAACGACCGAATTCAACGCCGATAACTGACTCCTATTACGCACCGAAAAGGGTGCGCTGCGAAGAAAAAACAACTCAAATCTTGACGTTCGGGCCTGTCATCCCTAATTTTAGGGTATAGGCGTATTTCGGTACGCATGTCGATATCAGAACCTATGAGTCAAAATTATGCTTAATCTAACTCCTTCCGCCGTTATAAAAATCAAGTCCCTTATCGAACGTGAAAACGCCGAGAAGGCCATGTTGCGTATTATGGTCGTCGGGGGGGGCTGTTCTGGTTTCTCCTACGATATGGACTTTGAAGACAGTCCAGGGCTGATGGACAAGATCCTCGAATTCGATGGATTGAAAGTATGCATTGACCCCGAAAGCATGAAGTTCCTGGCCGATACGATCGTCGATTACTCCGATAACCTTCAATCCGCCGGATTCCACTTCACGAATGCCCAGGCCACGGCGACCTGTGGTTGCGGCACATCTTTCGCGGTCGGCTGATATCAACCGTTCGGCCCTGGGTACCTGCACAAGACCGTCCTTCACTTGAAAGAGGGGCTCGAAGTTGGCACACTCGCGTATTCATTGCGCTGGAGCCCAGCATGAGTCCGATTCGACATCTTGCCCTTTTTACCCTGTCCGTAGCGCTGCTGGGTTGCCCCAGTTCGGATTATAACGGCAGCGGCTTGTCCGAAGTGGACGCTCTTGCCGGTGCGCGAGACGATACCGAAGGCGGAGACAGGGACGTACGGGCGATCACCGATCTGAGCCGTGATGCAGAGCCAGAACGCGATGTAGCGGACGTGGAAGAACAGAGGGATCACCCCATCTACGATCCCGACTGGACCGAACATGACAACCCCGTGGTGGAAAAGTGCATGGAGTTGATCCCGGAGATCTGCAACAAGCTCTGGGATTGTGAAATTCCCGCAGCAGAATTCCTGGCCGCGAGCTGCCCTCAGTTCGCCGACGCCGGACAGGAATTTATCCAACAAGGTTGTGAAGTGCTGGTAGAGGATAACGCCAGTGAACCAGCCGCTCGTTTCATGGCCAACGCGGCCTTCACCATCCTGCAAAGCTGTATTCGAGACTATGAATGCACCCAGGAGAACCTGCAGGAGCTCATCGAGAGCTTCACGAGCGCGGGCCAGAGCGGAGGCGAGGGTGGTCTCGCGGGCGCGTTGCCCCAGCTCTTGGGCCTCATCATGGAAGAATGTGGCGGTTCGCTCGGATTCCCAGGCTTTGGTGACTAATCGCTTCGATCAACAACGCTGATTGATAGCCGCCAACCGCTCCAAATACGCCGCATCGTGACGGTCCGTCTCGGGCTGTACGCGACGATCGTAGAAATAGCGGGCCAGGTGTTCGGTGTCCTCGGCGTCGTCACGAGCCGCAGAACGGGCGTAGGCGGCTTCGGCGGCCAGACAGGCCCCATACATCAAACAACCGATCTTCTCCCCGAGCACACGCATGCGAAGACTGGCTACGGAATCATCCATATCTCGTAAGTCGAGCATGGCCTGTTCAAGTTCGGCACAATAGGAAAGTCCGCCGGATCGAACGGGCGTAAGGCAACCGTCGGTCGGCAACGCCTCTAAAAGGCCACGTAGCCATGCGAAGAAGGGCGTATCCATATTTCGGCCCTTCGCGTCACGGAGCCATTGTGCCAGCAGGGTATTATGGGTCCCTTCCCAGTTCTCGAAGACCACATTATCGCGAAGAAGGCGCGGTAGAACGCTGAACGATTCAATCGCCCCATTTCCTCCCAGGAGCTCGATGCCCTGGTTGATCACCTCGTGGGCAAAACGCGCGGAAATGGTCTTATTCAGATTCACCGCCATACGTTGCGCTGCGGCGTCAACCGTGGAGTCGTGGCTGGGGACCTCCAAGGTGTCCTGTTGGTGGAGCAGACGAAGTGTCGCGGCCCGCGCTGCGGCGGTATCGCTGCGCATATCCGCGATGGTCTCCTGGACCAGTGGATAGTCACCAATCTTATGGCCAAACGCCCCACGATGCCGGGCGTAACTCGCGCCCACCAGGGTGGCCCGACGCATATTGCCAAGACAGGCCATGGCGTTGAAGAGGCGAGATGTATGAATCACATAGCGCATCATATGACGGAATCCGCTTTGCTGATCGCCGATGCGGTGGGCCGGGGCCCCGTTCAGTTCGATCTCAGCCGACGCCATGGAGCGGGTGCCAAGCTTATCCTTCAGGCGCCATACACGGTAGCCATTGGGGCTTCCGTCCGCTGTACGTAGGGGTAAAAGGAAAAGACCAAGACCGGAGGTTCCTTTGGCGGGGTCGTCCAATCGAGCGGTCATCAAGGTGAGATCGGCGTCAATATTGGAGCAAAACCACTTCTCGCCGACCAGGGTATAGAGGTCGGTCGAGCCATCTACTGGCAGGGCGGTCGTCGCGTTGGCACCAACATCGGATCCGCCCTGGATCTCCGTCAGAAATTGGGCGCCATGCAGACGTGTATCGTAATCCGGGTCCAATAAACCCGGCAGGTACTTCTCACGAAGCTCGTCATTCGCCACATGCTGCAGAACCTTGATGATTCCGGCCGTGCAGGCCAGGGGACAGTTATGCCCGGCCTCGCCATTCATCGAAGAGATGTAGAATAGACTTAGGGACTTTAGATTTGGGAATTCGCTATCACCGAGAGACGTCATAACTCCGGAGCCGTAAATCGCACGGCCCACTTCATGGTAACTGGGATGGTGCGTCACCCGGTCCTGCACCCGACCAATCCCGTCCCGGACATCCAGGCGGGGCAGATTGGCGTGCAGATTATTCTCCCGTGTGGCCCCGTCAATAGCGGCGGCCTCGCGGCCAAAGCTGTCCAGGCTCGGTTCGAACTGCCCATAGGCAGCGTCCCCCATAAGCATCCCCAAGCCGCGCGAAAGACCGTCGTCCGCCTGGAAATAGTTTTCGGGTTGCGAAGCCAGCCAGCTCGCTAAATCGTCGCGCCCTCTCGTAATATTCGAGTTCTGGCGATCTGCTATGTCCACGCAGCCCCCCGTGCCCTATTCGCTGATCGCTCCCGCGTCACGCAATAGAGTTTCCAATTCACCGTTTTCGAAAAGCTGGCGCGTGATATCACATCCACCGACGAATTCTCCGGCCACATAGAGCTGCGGAAGAGTAGGCCATTTGGAATAGACTTTAATAGCCGCCCGCAGTTCCTGATCCGCGAGGATATTACGAGTGTCAAACTCGGCACCAAGATGCTGGAGAATCTGGACACATGTTGCCGAGAAACCACATTGGGGCCACACTTTGCTGCCTTTCATATACAGGAGCACCTTATTGGCTTTTACGTCTTCTTCAATCTGCTTGAGCGCGTCGTCCATGATTCTATCCATTTTTCAGTGGGCATTGGGAATCAAACCTACGTCGCCCAAAACGTCAAGCTTGAAGCGGTACAGACCACGGAAATGAAGACGTTTTCTTCACGCACAACTGTACCCGTTCGGATCCGATCCAGCCGCAGGGCTCAAATGGTCGGTTTCTTAAGCCATAGAATCCACTGGTTCGCGGTCGTGGATCCAACGGCCATATGTTCAAGGACTTCGAGTCCAAACGGAGCCAATACCTCCAGAGCCTCATGGCTGAGATGGTTTCGGTAATGCTCGAAGGGCGCTCCGCCTTGCTGTTCCATCTGCTCAAGCTCCCAGAGCTTTTTACGGCCCCGAACCACACCAAAGACGGTGTTTTCCACCAGGAGCATCGTCCCCCCGGGTTTCAACATGGAGAAAAGCTGCTGAAACGCCACCCGCAGATCACGCACATGATTGTAGGAGCGGAGCAGCAGAATATGGTCGAAGGGCTCCGTATCACCGCCGACCTTTGCACAAAGATCGGGGTCCTCGGCCCCGGCACAGAGAAGATGTAGCCAGGGGTGGCGCGAAGAAAGCTCGTCTATACGCGACTTATCCGGCTCTATGCCAATGTATTTAAATGGTAATTCGCTTAATCCTTCATCCTTGGCGGAATCGAAAATCCGTGCCAGGGATACGGGTTCCCCCACGCCAACATCGAGGACACGGCCGGTCAGTTGGCCCAGGATCCCATCCACTCGGGCCTCGGATGCAGAAAAACCGATCTCCAGGGGCCGTAGCTCGAAAGCACCAGGACAGGTTCCCAGGGTGGGGCAGGTGGTACAATGGGTAGCTGGTCGTAGGGGTTGCAGATCCTGGTCGAAGTCATCCAGAAGCAGCTTATCGCTGGTGTCGAGATAGACCTGGCCCAGCTCATCTCGAACGGAGGCCAGCTCCGCGCCCCCGAAATCACCGCTATCTGTGGCCACCGTAAGAAGACGATCCCGGGTATGCATCAAGAACTCGCGTTGTCTGTCGAACGCAGGAGCTTCCATCGAGCCGGCCGCGATCGGGCAATCCGCGAGATCAGCCACATCCGCCACAAAATCATTCGGAATGTAGTTGAAGGAGTTGGAACGTGGGGAAAGGAACGGGGAGAGGGTTCGGATCTCCTGTTCGTCTTCGCCGCGAGCCAGCGGTGCATCGCATTGGGAAGCCCCGTCACAGTCACGACAGACCCAGCTAAGGCCGTTCTCGTCCACTTGACCTCGCAAGGGATCGCGATGACGTAGGAAGGCATGCTTTGAAAGATGAGTAGCCGTCAAACATAGGGGGATGCGGTCAAAACTGATCCGGGCCACACGCCCCGCATTCATCAGGGAATCGATGGTTGTTCGCACATCCGCAAGGGACGCTCGCATTTCGGGTTGACGCACCTGGTCCGGCAGCGTCAGATGCACATGCTCTACACCCAGGCCATGGAGTGTATCCATCAAGGCCGGCAGCGAAGTCAGATTCTCGGCCAGAAGAGGTACAACAACCAATACAGGAACGCCGTCTTCGACCAGACGTTGTATTGCGGAGAGGCTGGCTTCGAGCCGGGATTGTCCACCAGCAAGGCTTTGATGAAGCGTCTCATCACCGCTGAATAGATGTACCTGGATCCGACCAACGCCCGCCTTGTAGAGGCTCTCCAACACATTGCGCTCCGCAAGCAGAACTCCGTTAGTGGCCAGACAAACCGCCAGTCCCAACTGCCGTGCCTCTTGCACGAGCTCGGGTAGTTCCGGATGAATGGTGGGTTCACCACCCGAAAACACAACCCCTGTGGCACCTTTTTCTTTGGCCGCCTGTAGGGCCGCCTGTATCTCCGCAGCCGAACGAAACGAACGATCCACATCGGCTGGGAACGGACAGGATACACAGCGTTGATTGCAGGCAGTTCCCGTAAATATCCGAACATACCGAGACAGGAAACGGCGCCGGTTTGGGGGCAAAAGAGCCGTTAGAAGATGGGCGTCATATGTGGCCAAATTCATCCTGCGCGTGAAAATCCAGGGCGTAATCCGTTGGTTCTATACTATCGGACCGAATCACAAAAGTGTGGATTGAAACGAAACCCCTGGTCGAGGCAATTCGGGGTGCTCGCGTCGTTCAGGACAACGTTGGGGTGGACGTAGGACGCCAACGGCGGTACTTTTCGCGGATGTTGCTGCACAAAAACGCCCGCCTTCGCCTCCCAGGGTGGCTCATCATCCCCCTGATGCTGGCCTTTGCCCTGCCACCGTCCGCGACGGCTCAGACGCCGACAACTCCAGCAAAAAAACCGACCGTAACCCGCCAGCAAGATCGCATATTCAACGTACGCCAGGGGGAAACCCTGCTTATGTACGCACGCTGGACAGGGTTCAAGATCGCCGAGGTACGGCGGCGCCTGGGCCTCGGTCCCAAAGAGGGTCTTCGAAAGGGCCGTATTCTGTTCTTCCGCCTTTCCGGCAAGCGATGGAACCGATTCCGGCGTGCGCGCCGCAAGTTTTCGGAGAGCCAATCCGTCAAAGTGAAAATCGCTCAACGCGCCCAGGGTACCTCCCTCCATGTGCATGAGGTTCAAAAAGGTGAAACCGCCAGCCGCATCGCCCAGAACTATCATACCTCTGTGGCGATCCTCCGCAGTCTGAATGGCGGTCGCAAACTCGACCCGGTCTATCCCGGTGAGATCCTCCGTATCCCGGACAACCCCGTGCCGGTCCCGGCCAGGGCCGCTCTCCCAACCCTTCGGCCCAGTCTGGGGAGTGGCGCTTTGACGATTCGCATTGCAGCTGGTGAGACTCTCTCCCATCTGGCGCAATTTGCCGAAATACCGGCCGAACTCATCCTTCAGGTCAACGACATTCCAGACCCCGATATGCTGACCCGGGGCAGTCCGCTTCAGATCCCAATTCCACGCGCAAAATGGTCACGATTCACCAAGCGAAGAGAACGTTTTCACGACCAGCAGCGCAAACCAGAAACACCTCGATCGCCTCGATAAACCAACGCACTCGCGTGCGAGCACTTGTAAATTTCACCGCAGCCGTTTAGATTCCTCCGCCATGTCGTATCGTCATACCATAGATTGGCGCCGTGCCCGGGTCCCCAGCCTGGCTCTGGCATTGCTCATTGGCCTCTCCATCTGGGTCCAACCCACGGTGAACGCCGGCCCCATCGTTGGCGATGTAACCGTCCAGTTCAATACCGCCCCCCAGGGAGCCGATGTGCTCCTCGGTGGAGTGACCGTAGGGCAGACTCCATGGATCGGCTCCGTACCCAGAGGAAGTAATGACATCTCGTTCCTTAAACGAGGTTTTTATCCGGTGCGCAGAATCGTCCTGCTCAATGCCA
>CAUZEG010000025.1:0-28144 GCA_963578775.1 Myxococcales bacterium | reverse complement strand
ATAGTGCATTGTTCGACCTTCGTGATCTGGCCGTTTTCGTCCCACCAGGTCCATGTCCCGTGCTCTTTGCCGTCTTTGTATTCGCCTTCTGACATCTTTTTTGCGGTTGACCTGGAGTACCAGAACGTCCATTTCCCCTCCTTTTTGCCGTACAGGTACTTCCCGTCTGAACTTTTCTTTCCGTTCTCATGCCACCTGGTCCAATTGCCGTGTCGGTCGCCGCCTTTGTATTCGCCTTCTTCGCTTTTTGGCCCGTTTTCGTACCACCAGGTCCATTTCCCGTGCTCTTTGCCGTCTTTGTATTCGCCTTCTGTTAACTTTGTTCCGTCCTTGTGCCACGCGGTAGCTTTCTGTGGTTTACCGTCTTTGAATACGCTTTCTGTCTGCTTCTTCCCGGTGTCGTACCACTCGGTGTGTTTTCCGTGCATCTTGTCGTCTTTGAATATGCCTTCTACCTTCTTTTGCCCGTTCTCGTGCCAGGCAGTGGCTTTCCCGTGTCGGTTGCCGTCTTTATATTCGACTTCTTCCTTCTTTTTTCCGTTCTCGTGCCACTCGGCATATTTTCCGTGTAGTTTGTCGTTTTTGTATACGGCTTCGGACTTTTTGTTGCCGTTCGGATAATACTCCCGGCGTACATCGGGTTTCTTCGTACATCCCAGTGCCATCATTAGAAACAGGGCCAGAAGCAGCGCTTTTTTCATGGGTTTTCCTTTGTTGAACTGGGGACCGGAATTCGTTCTCCGGTTGGAGAATACACCGACATAGGGTCCCATCTCAAACACGGCTTCATCTCCGATGGCACTGCATACCCCGGTTTAGGGGCAGGGTTGTGTAAAACGCTGTGGATAACTTGTGTCTCGATGCACCGAATGCTTCCCCCCCTTGGGAATAACGCTGTGGTATTGCAGGGGAAAACCTGTGGATTTCCCAGATCCCTATTGTTCCTAAACAAACGACGGGTTAACCATTGCACAGGTGCTGCAAGAGTCACCAACGCTCTTTGATAGTGTGGTAACGACATTGTCGTATTGGGATTTGTCGGGTTCGGGTGTTCGACGTACCGCTGGGTCGTTGAATCCAAATCGAACTTTGGCAGTGAAGATAACCGAGTATGTTCCCGGTCTGAAACAGGACCTGAACGTAGCGTGAAAGGTAAGGCGTGAAACGGGTGAGAAACCCGGGTCGTTCTGGGCATTTTATAAATGTCTGGTACGCGACACGCTTTGTAGCGCGGGGGAAAGTTGCGCATAAGGACCGTGCTTCTCGCGAGGTATGATCCACGTGGTTTACGCTATGGAGGATGTACCGGGTCTTCAGGATTGGTCGGTTCATTGTTTGGCCAAATGATGAACGATGAGGAGAGTCAATAGACCCCCTCACGAACGGCATCACCGTCCCAAGTGACCGCAGTTTACCTATGAGGGCGACCCAGGCGGGGGTCGCCCTCTTTTATTTTTGCCGAACCGGACTCAACCGGGTTGAATCATCCGGCCGAGCTTCCGCCCCCCCGCGATATGGACGTGAAAGTGGGGCACTTCCTGACCACCATTGGCGCCGTGGTTGGCGAGAATCCGATAGCCATCGTCCACCAGCCCGAGATCCCGGGCTATCGTCCCGACAGCTCGAAAGAAACCGCTGATCTCGGCCTCGGACGCGTTCGCGCTGAAGTCGTCGAGTGAGATGTAGGACCCCTTTGGAATGACCAATATATGGATGGGGGCCTGGGGGAAGATATCTTTGAAAGCCAGGACGTGTTCGTCTTCATAGACCGTATCGTTGGGGATCTCCCCACGGAGGATCTTGGCAAATATATTCTGGTCGTCGTAGGCCATGAACGCTCCTATCAGCCGACTGTCTGCATGCTGATTACGGCTTTTTCTCCCTCGATCTCGCACTCGTTCTGGATACCAGCGCCAGGGGTGTCCCCGGTGGTCAACTCGGTAGCCAGGGTGTCGGCCATGATGGCGTCCCGGAACTCCTGGACCGCCGCTATAAGCCGGGGGCTACCCGATAGATGCACCTGGATTCGGGCGGTGTATTCGAGGTTCTCTCTTTTGCGGAGGGTCTGAATCCGATTGATCACTTCGCGGGCAAGCCCCTCTTCTTCGAGGGTCGAGTTCAACATGGTGTTCAGCACGACCACTCCCACCGAGCCACCGCTGGCGGCGAATCCCTCTTCGGTTTCTACGGTGATCTGGACCAGATCCGGGTCGAGGGTTACGCTCTCACCGTCGGGCAGGTCGAGCTGGTAGGCCCCATCTTTGGCGAGGGCCATTCGTAGCTCGTTGGGATCGGCATTATCCACGGCGGCTCGTACGATGGGCATCCGTTTGCCGAAGCGCGGACCAAGGGCCCGGTAGTTGGGTTTGACCGTATATTGCACCCGGTCGCCGGCGTCTTCTACGAAGCGCACAGCTTTGACGTTGAGCTCCTCGGCGATGAGGTCGGAGTAGGGCAGAAGTCGTTGGGCCAGGCTCGCTTTGCCGAGGATGATTTCGGCTTCGGCCAGAGGTTGGCGCACTTTGATCTTATGGATGGCCCGGGTGGAAAGTCCCAGGCTTACGATATCACGAACGGCCTGCATTTCTTCGCATAGGGGGCGGTCGATAAGAGTGGCATCGACCTCGGGCCAATCTTGGAGATGAATGCTATCGGCGGCCTCGGGATCATAGCTGCGAGCCAGATTCTGATAAATCTCTTCGGTGAGGTAGGGTACGAAGGGTGCGGACATGGTGACGATCTGCAGCAGGACTTCGTGGAGCGTATGGTAGGCGTTCCATTTCTCCTGGTCCTTTTCAGTGGCCCAGTAGCGCGATCGACTGCGGCGTACATACCAGTTGGATACGGCGTCGGTGAGACGGATAATCCGTTGGGCGGCGTTGTAGACAGCATAGTTGTCCAGGGATCCGGTCACTTCCTCGACGGCCAGGTTGGCTTCGCTGAGAATCCAGCGGTCGAGGAGCGCTCGCTCGCGGCCGGGGACCTTCGAACATTGGTTGGGATCGAAGCCATCAATATTGGCGTAGATCACAAAGAAGCTATAGACGTTGCGCAGTTTTAGCAGGAATTCCTGCTGCCCCTGGCGTACGGATTCGGCGCTATAGCGGGTATTGCTATGCGGCGGGCTTGAGGCGCAGAAATGCCAGCGCATGGCGTCGGCCCCCGCCTCGGCGAGAACTCCGTCCGGCGGCGTGTAATTGCCCTTTGATTTGCTCTCTTTGCGTCCCTTGGAATCGCAGACATGACCGAGAACGATGCAGTTCCTAAAGGGATGGGGATGTTCGTCTTCAAATAGCAGCGACGAGATCATCAGCAGGCTGTAGAACCAGCCGCGGGTCTGGTCGATGGCTTCACTGATGAAGTCGGCCGGAAAGGAGCGTTCGAATTCTTCTTTCCGTTGGTGCGGCCAGCCCCATTGGGCGAAGGGCATACAGCCCGAGTCGAACCAGCAGTCGATGACTTCGGGGACGCGGATCATGGTTCCGCTGCAGGCGTCGCAGGGCATGGTCACCGCATCAATCCAGGGCTTATGGACGGCCAGGTGGTCGCTCAGCTCCGGGTCGGCCTTCTGGGCTTCGGCAAAGGAGGCGAACGCGTCGGGATTCCGGTCCTGTATTTCCTGTACCGACGCCGGTGCGACACGCTGGTCGCAGGCATTGCATTCCCAGATGTTCAGGGGGGTGCCCCAATAGCGCTCACGAGACAGAGCCCAATCCACATTATTGTCCAGGAAATCACCGAATCGACCGTCCTTGATATGCTCCGGGATCCAGTTGATGGCCTGGTTGTTGGCCTTGGTGCGTTCGATGACCTGGGTGGTGCGAATGAACCAGGCGGGTCTGGCATATTGAATCAACGGATCGTCGTCGGCCCGCCAGCAGAAGGGGTACTCGTGCCGAACCGTTTCGGAACGGTACACGATGCCACGGTCTTTCATATTCCGGATGATGTCCCGATCGGCTTCTTTGCAGAAGCGACCCTTGAAGTCGGTCACGCTGTCGAGGAAGCAGCCGTCCGGACCCACCAGTTGCAGCATCCCTACGCCTTCTTTCTTGGCGACCCGGCTATCGTCTTCGCCAAAGGCCGGGGCCGTATGAACGACGCCTGTACCCGCGCTCGTGGTGACAAAGTCGCCGGGGACCACCAGCCAGAACTTGCCGTCCTCCGGTTTGGCGTAGTCGAACGGCCCGCTATATTCCATGTCCAGAAGCTCGGTTCCGGGCACGGTTTTTACGATCTGGAAGTCCTCGCCCAGGACCGTCTCGGCCAGGGCGGCGGCCACCACGAAGGTTTCGTCTCCCTGCTGGGCGTAGACGTAATCCAGTCGAGGATTCACGGCCAGGGCACAATTGGAGGGCAGGGTCCAGGGGGTGGTCGTCCAGGCCAGAAAGCTGGTCTTCTCTTCACCCTTGATGGGAAAGCGTACGGTTACACTGGGATCGTCGATGGTCTTATAGCCAAGACCGACCTCACCGGCCGACAGGGCGGTCCCACCCTGGGGCCACCACCAGACGACCTTATGTCCCTGGTATAAAAGCCCCTTCTTGAACAGCTCGGACAGGGCCCACCAGACCGACTCCACATAGCTCTTATGAAAGGTGGCGTAGGCGTCTTCGGTGTCGACCCAGAAGGCGATACGTTCGGTGAGGTTCTCCCAGACGTCCGTGTAGCGGAAGACAGACTCAATACACTTTCGGGTGAAGGCCTCGACGCCGTAGTTTTCGATATCGGCTTTGCCGTGGATCCCCAGCTCTTTTTCGACTTCCACTTCAACCGGTAATCCATGGGTATCCCAGCCGGCTTTACGGGGTGCGTAATAACCGCGCATGGTTTTGTAGCGCGGGAAGACATCCTTGATGACGCGGGTGAGCACATGCCCGTTATGGGGTGTCCCGTTGGCCGTTGGCGGGCCTTCGTAGAAAATGAAGGTCTCACCGGCAGATCGACTCTGGGTGGAACGATGAAATATATCGTTTTCCTTCCAGAACTTCAGGATCTCTTTCTCCGAAGCGGGAAAGTCGATTTCTTGGGGTACGGGATTGAACATGAGCTGATTCCACAGCGTGAGGAGTTCGGGCAGGCTACGATACCGACTGGCATCCGTTCGTCAATGCCGAAGTGTGATCTCTACCCATAGTGCAGGCCCTTTCAGGCGATCTCGACGGCGCATTCGGGTTATAGAACTTGTTATTCGTGGACCGGGCAGGCTGAGTCGTGTTATGTGCGCATGTCCAATTCCGAATCGAGTAGAGTGGCCCCGATGGACGTCTTTAATCCAACCGAAGAACATGCCGCCCTTCGCCGCATGGTCCGCGAATTTACCGAGCGTGAAGTCGATCCCCAGGCTGAGGAAAACGACCAGAGCGAATCGTTTAATGTGGGTTTGTTTCGGAAACTGGGTGAGCTGGGGCTACTTGGAATCACCGTAGGCCCCGAGGTCGGCGGCGTTGGAATGGACGCCGTGGCGGCCACCATCGTCCACGAGGAGCTTTCGGCGGCGGATCCGGGCTTCTGCCTTGCCTATCTCGCCCACTCGATGCTCTTTGCGAACAATCTCTATCAGAACGGCAATGACGAACAGCGTGGCCGGTTATTGCCGGGAGTCTGCAGCGGAGAACTCATCGCAGGAATGGCCATGAGCGAGCCGTCGGTTGGGACGGATGTTCTGGGAATGAAGACCGTGGCCGTTCGAGATGGCGATCATTATGTTCTGAACGGCTCGAAGATGTGGATCACCAATGGGGCGATCAGCGATAAGGAGCTCGGAGATGTCTTCCTGGTCTACGCCAAGACGGGAGACCGGGGACCACAGAGCATATCTCTGTTCATCGTGGAGAAGGGAAACCCCGGCCTTGCCCTTGGGCAGAAGATCAAGGGGAAACTCGGGATGCGGGCCTCGACCACAGCCGAGCTTGTCTTTACCGACTGTCGTGTTTCGGTGGCAAACCTCGTGGGCAGCGAAGGCGAGGCCGTCGCCCATATGATGCGCAATCTGGAGATTGAGCGGATCACCCTGGCGGCTATGAGCACCGGGATCGCACGGCGTTGTGTGGAGATCATGAATCGCTATGCCGGGGAGCGAAAGAGTTTCGATAAGCTCATTCGGAACTTCGGCCAGATCCAACGCCATATCGCCGAATCCTATGCCGAGTATATGGCGGGGCGTAGTTACCTCTACAATACGGCGGCCAATCTGGCTTTGGATGCGGGTGGACATCGGATTGATTCCGATGCGGTGAAACTCTACTGCGCCACCATGGCCAAGAATGTGGCCGATCGGGCGATTCAGGTGCTGGGTGGCTACGGCTACGTATCCGAATACCAGGTCGAACGCCTATGGCGAGACGCCAAGCTTATTGAGATTGGCGGCGGTACCAACGAAGCCCATCAGAAGAATATCACCCGGGATCTGGCTCGTTTCGAAACCCTTCGCTGATCCGGGTCTAACCGAAGTTCTCCCGCAGGACGAAGCTGATCCCTGCGACCAGTCCGGCAAAGATAGTCGCTACCGCCCATCGTTGATCCTGTGTAAGGCAATAGAGAATGATGCCGCTCCACCCTGTTACAATACCGACGGTGTTTATCCAGGCCAGCACGGACGAGATCGAGTCTTTTTTCTCGTAAAGATCGTTCATCCATAAGTAGATGGCAGAATAGATGGCCATCGCCGGAATAGCTGCGGCACAGTAGCCTACTGTTTCGGACACAGTGCCAGAGATCAGCCAAATCAAGAGTACAACGAATCCCACAATTACACTGGCGATCGTGAGCACAAAGGTACTCTTCGTAAACAGTTGGATAGGCGGCATTCTCTAGTCCAGTCCGGAGGAGATGTAGTCGATAATTGCTTCCGTCTGCTCTGGAGTTGCCTTATGTAACGAGAATGCGATCGCCCCCCCAGCCGCGCCAAAAGCGAAGGTGCGCGTGCGCGCCAATAGCAGCTGTATAAGACCGAATACAAACAGAATGATGCCAACCACAGCTGATCCGTCTACACCGTTGACGAGCGCGCCGACCCCTAAAAGGATCATCACGATACCTGCGATGATCGATGTGACGTTTAAATTCGAACCGCCGGTGAAAAGGTCGATTTTTCGACGGGGAAGAATCTCAACAGTGTAATCGCGGGTCTTTCGGCTAAACTTGATGATACGATGCGACGATACGATGAGCTCCTGGCGGTGCCCCAGAATCCAGCTAAGAAACCCGACGTCACGCGCACCAGCTTGAAGGCGATGCATTTCGGTTTCGCCTTCTAGCGTTCGGATTGGTGGTGCGTTCTTACCTGGTAGTGCGATAAGTCCCATATTCTCCTCCCATAATGGAATAAGCCAAGGAGAATATCAGATACGCATTCCACCGTCGATGTCGATGCAGCCACCGGTGAAGTAGTCGCATTCGATGATGAACTTCACGCCATCGAAGATCTCGTCTGGAGAGGCGGGACGACGAAGAGGCACGGCCTTCAACATCTTCTCGAGCACCTCGGGACGCATTCCCTGTAGAATCGGGGTGTCTACGAAACCAGGCGCGATGGCACCGGTCCGTACCCCGTAGCGGGCCAATTCTTTGCCCCAGGTTACCGTGTCGGCGACCAGTCCGGCCTTGGCGGCGGAATAGTTGCTCTGGCCCGCATTCCCATGCCGGGCGATGCTGCTGATATTGACCACGACGGCCGGTCCGCCATCATTCTGGATGATGCGCGTGGCAAACTCACGGGTGCATAGGAAGGGACCCGTAAGGTCCACGCCAATCACCTGATTCCAATGCTTCAGGCTCATTCCCCGGACCTCGCCGGTTTCCCGGTCCTTCTTGACCAGGAGGCCGTCCCGGAAGATCCCGGCGTTGTTGATGAGGCCGTTGAGGCCACCCAGACGATCCCAGGCCGCGTCCATGAAGTTGATGACCGACTCTTCATTCGAAACATCACCCTCGAAGATGTCGATGGATCCAGCAAGCCCTGCGGCTTCGGTCGCAAGGGAGCTGAGTCCCTCGGAGTTCACATCACAAGCGGCGACGTGGGCACCCGCCTGGGCGAGGCTGAGGCTGAAATGACGGCCCATTCCACTGGCGCCACCGGTAATAAGGATTTTCATCTGGTCGAGCTTCATAAGAACTCCTGGCTGTACTTGATCACTGTTCGCACGAGGTGCATCGATCTACCACAGACCGCAGCCTGTGCAAGGGGAGAATTTTCGTTGCCCCTACGGCAGGCCGGGAAAGAGCCCGTCCTGGACCAGGTGTTGGTGAAGGATTTTGTAGAGCTCGATTTTGGGGCGTTTGGGAATTCTATGTCCCACCCCGGGGAATCCCACCAGCCGAGCCGAGTAGCCCAGGGCTTTCAGATGGTCGATGCTGTCACGGGCCGATGCGAAGGAGATGACGGTGTCCTTCTTGCCGTTCAGGGCGACGATGGGGACCTTGTTTTTGGCCTTCCCGGACCGAAGCTTTTTTGGAAGAAAGCCTCCGATTGGAATCGCGAGGGCCATCTGGTCCGGGTGGTATACGGCCAATAGAAAACTCAAAATCCCCCCCTGGGAGAAACCGGTGATGATGGGCTTGCCATAGGTGGGTCGCGTGGCACGTAAATGGGCCACGAGATCGGCCAGCTGGGCTGTTACGGCCCGCACTTCTTCGGCGCTGGATTTCCGGGAAAACCAGGAAAAGCCGCGGCCTTTCGGGGTGGGGGCTCGCGGCAGGATCAATCGAGCTGGAATGGTCAACTCCCGAAACAGCCCCGCGAAGGCGTCGGGGTGGCTCCCCATACCGTGAATGGCCACGATCATGGGTAGGGAACTATCCGGGTTGGCTCCTCCCAGAACAACCTCGATATGGTGGAGTCGAGGTTTGGCCTCGGGAGCCGCAACTGCGACGCCAAACCAGCCTATGACCCCTACGGCCAGGAGCAGGAGGAGCGATGCTCGACGCCTCATGTGATGGAGTACCCGCCGTCCACCGCGTAGGTCTGGCCGGTGACAAACGAGGACTCCTCGGAGCCGAGATAGACCGCCATACCCGCGATCTCGTCGGGGGTGGCATAGCGATTCAACGCCGTTCGCTGGTTATAATGCTCGACCAGCTCCGGGGTTTCGACCAGGACCTTGGAAAAGCGGGTGGCTACAAGACCGGGGGCGATGGCGTTCACCCGAATGTTTGAAGAACCCAGCTCCACCGCCAGGGTCTTGGTCATGGAAATCAGCGCCGCTTTGGTCATGCCGTAGGCCCCCTGCAGGGGTGCAGCCGTCAAACCGGAGATACTGGAAATATTGATGATGGAGCCGGCCAACTGGGCGTCCTTCATGGCTTTGACGGTGGCCTGGGTCATATGAAGGTAGCCCTTGACGTTGACCTCGAAAGTCTTGTCCCACTGGGCCTCGCTGATGTTGAGCAGGGGTCCGAAGTAGGGGTTGGTAGCGGCGTTGTTTACCAGAATCGTGGGAGTGCCCACGGTCTGTACACACCAGTCGAGCAGCTCGGAGATGTCATTGGTACGGCCGATATGGCAGGGGCGAATATGTACATTCTCAATCCCCTCTGCCGCCATTTGCCGGCGGGCTTCTTCCAGGCCTTCTTGTTTACGGGCGGAAATTACGATCGTTGCACCTTCACGGCCCATGGCTGTCGCGATGGCGGCGCCAATGCCGCGACTGCCCCCGGTGATCAGGGCGATTTTGTCTTGTAGTCGAGCGACCATAGGCGTTCGAGCTAGTCCTGGAAGAGTTGCATGAACTCTTCCATATCCAACGGTGGGTCAAGACAGAGCTCCAGATTCAGGGCCACATGCGCCGGATCCTTCATGCCCACCAGCGCGCTGAAGATCCCCGGCGTGCTGCGCGTAAATTGCAGGGCTCGTTGGTAGTCATCTTCCAGATGATCGCCGAGCCGTTCCGCCAGCTGTGCATCCATTTCTCCGACCTGCCCCTGCATGATGGATGCACTGGCTACGGGGACCAGTCCCACGGCCAGAGCGCCGGGGATGGCGGCCACCATCTGCTCATTTATATTCTGATTGGGAAGGGTAAGGCCTTCGGACATACCCAGGCTGAAGGGCAGCTGCACGAAACGGAATCGGTCGTGTGCCCGATCACCAGCGGCTTCGATGGCTGCTTTTCGTGCACGCATCAGAGATAGGTTGCCCGGAGCGTGACTTCGCACCCGCAGGCAGTCCCAGGTGGAGATGCCGTAGTATTGGATTTTGCCGTCGTCGGCTGCTTCTTCCAGGAAGGCAAAGGCGTCTTTCAGCCGACCGTAGAAGGCGTCGGGTGACAGCGCATTGATCTGCTCTTCGGGATTGTGGATGTAGTACACATCGATGGTGTCGACGCCCAGATTCCTCCGACTCTGATTCAGCTGGTCGGCCAGGTATTCCGGGTGCATGCAATGGCTACCACCCACGAGATCGGGTTTCCGGATGGGACATTCCCTATCGCGAACATAGGTGTCCATGAACCAGCGAGATCCCCCTTCGTTTGGGATATAGCCGCCTTTACTACAGATGATCAGCTCTTCTCGCTTCGCCTGGCCGCTGGAGATGAGGGTGCTTATTGCTTTACCAACGGCTCGTTCCGCCCGCTCAAAGCGATAGTTGACGGCCGTGTCGATAACATTCACGCCGTTCACCACGGCCGTTCCCACGGCCCGTGTGACCAGGTTGTCGGTTTCGTCATCGGGTGCGCCCAGATAGGTGCCGATACCGATGCTGGACCCCATCCATCCAGCGGCTTCTCGGAAGTGATTGTAGGGTAGCTCTTCCGCCTGTCGTTCGGCATAGGCCTCGGTTGCGGTTGCTGTCGCGTGTCCGGATATTCGCATGATGGGTTCCGCTAATGACCGCCGGCCTGTCGAGCGACTGCTTCGGCTGCTTTGCGTGCGGCATCAGGATCGCCCAGGTATTGGCTGGAGATGGGTTGAAGGGTAGAGTCCAGTTCATAGACAAGAGGGATCCCGGTTGGGATATTCAGGCTGGGAATGTCTTCATCCGAGACCTGGTCCAGATGCTTGACCATGGCCCGCAGGCTATTGCCGTGGGCCACAATAAGCAGACGTTGTTCCGCCTTCAATAGGGGAACGAGGACTTCGTTCCAGAAGGGAAGAACGCGATCGAAGACGTCTTTTA
The DNA here is from genome assembly GCA_963578775.1 of Myxococcales bacterium. Taxonomy (GTDB): domain Bacteria; phylum Myxococcota_A; class UBA9042; order UBA3505; family UBA3505; genus UBA3505. The sequence goes on along the minus strand of CAUZEG010000025.1, from coordinate 17,028 downwards.
GACATTCGCTGGCTGGGAGGGGAATGTCAGTTTGCTGGTAACAGCTTTCATGCCGTGGGTGGCGGGCGTCATCCAGGCTCAACGGGGGCGGCTTCACGTCATAACTACGCCGCCAGATGAAGACCTGATCGGCGCCATGCTTCTCTGACGTTTCCTTCTTGTCGAGCCCCTGAAGTGCCCCGTAATGACGTTCATTTAGACGCCAATCCTGGTGTACTGGAACCTCCAAAAGGTCCATTTCCTGCTGGACAATCTGCATGGTGTGAATCGCTCGATTGAGAAGCGAGGTATAGATCTTGTCGAAGCCGAAATTGCCGGCCTTCAATAATGCGCCGGCTTGCTTGGCCTCGGCCATTCCCTGGTCCGTAAGCCCCACATCGGTCCAGCCCGTGAACCGGTTTTCCTGGTTCCACGTGCTCTGTCCATGTCGAAGCAGCACGAGCTTTATGGTCATGGGTTACTCCGCAGGTCCAGTCCGCTACCGTCGGCTTGGCAATCTAGCCTCAAGAGCCGGGTCCATGCAAGACAAGAATCCGTTTCTGGGACACCCGATGGCGGGAATCTATTCGAAGATGGCTCGCAGGGGATCGACCCGCAGATCCGGCTCTTGCCCAATACCGACCTGTTCATAGAGTGCTGCGATAATATGTTCCGGGCGCACCACCTCACCTTCGGGATCGAGATCGCCCGTAAGGAGATTCACGGCTTGCGGGTTCATACCGTAGTTTGATGAGGCACCGATCACCTTACCTCCATTGAGGCTTCCGCCGAGAAGGGCGCAGGCGTTCATGAGCCAGTGATCACGACCACTTGACGCGTTGATGAGTGGTGTTCGGCTGAATTCACTGAATAGCACTATAGTTACATGATCAAACCAGCTGTCATTTGTGTCTTTGTACGGAGTTTGTTTGAAGTGGTCCACCAGACGGCTGATCAATTCAAAGCCTGTTTGTTGGTTTGGCCCCTGATCGGTTTCCCAATTGGTAAAGTGGGTGTCCAGGGAGCCCGTGGGTCTGAAACTCACTACACGACTGACTCCCTTCATGATGGCCGTAGCCGCCATGGCAGCCCCGGCCTCGTTATTGTTCAAGGAATTACCGGTCGTGACTTTGTAATGGCTGTTGATCCAGTCGATCTCCTCGGAGTCTCCGTTGGAGAAGTCGAAATAGCCGTCGAGTTGCTGGGCCAACATTTCATTGGTTTTCAGCCGGGACCCTTCGGCGGCTTGCCAAAGATCGGACATCTGTGCGTTTGGACATAGGGCTATATTCCGGAGAAGCTCGTCCACCTGACGGTCCGGTAGAACCCCAATAGTTCCATCGCCCGGACGCAGGGCACGCACCAGGTCATTTACGCTGTTTGTACGTAAGGCTGTGGCGTAATTGGCCAGTCCCTTATTATAGGATTCTACCTGCAGAGATAGATTGGGGATCGGTTGGTCACCGCCAAGATGCTGGGCCAGCCAGGTATCGGTGGAGGAGCCACGAGCCAGAATTCCACTGGGGGATTTACCGGTGAGGAAACGCCGTCGTCCCGTATCGTGGGTCAGGGTTTCCATGCTCATCCCGCGTACGACGACCATATCCTGGGCGTGGTATCGGAGGGAGCCAATGAACGGGCCGAGGCTCATGCCTGGCACTGGTTCGAAGAGAGTGGCCGGGGTTGGCAGAGTGAGTCGGTCGTAGCCCGGCTGGATCAATGTGATACCGCGGTTCTCCTCGCTAAAGACCTCGGGGTCGCGCGGGTCCAGTCCCAGTAGAACGTCCCAGCCGCCGGGGAAGTAGGCAAAGACGAAATGCATGTCACTGCCCGGGCTCTCGGGCCCATCTGCGTAGGCCAGGCGGCTTAAGGGACCAAGCCCCGTAAGGGCCGCCAGCCCAGCCCCAGCGGCAAGACTATTCGACAGGAAACGCCGCCTGCTCTGCGGGTCCGTGCAGGTGAGACAAGATATATCGTGGGGCTTATCGGTCATGATACTCAGTAGGTGAAGAACTCAGGGTGGGTGAACAACGCCACGCATACGGCGCGCCAGCCAAGAGCTGGATCCTGTTCCAGCTGACTTACAGTGTGGAAGAGCCAACGCCATTGGGCCAGGGCGGGGGAATCGATCTCCACATGACGCCCATGGAACCGCAATAACATGTCTTGAATATTGGCATTGACCTGTTCCAGTGCCGTCTCCAGGGTGTCGGTCGGATTCACATGTACGAATAGGACGGGCTGGATCAGCAGGCCCGACAGTTCCGCCTCGAGGACGTCGCCACAGACGCTACGGGCGGCATCGGATAGGAACTTCTGGAATAATGCGGATGGGTCGAGGACCTCTTGTGTGACAATGGCGTAATCGGGTACGCCCAGGGTCGCAGCCAGCTCCTGGAAGTCACTGTCTTCGTCGCCGTCATCGGACCAGAGGATCCCTCCCGCTACTACCTGCATCGCGGCGTCGAGCTGATCGACGTCCATGCGTTTACGGCTACGATAGGGCTCTTCGGGTGGTTCTGGTGCCGGGGTCAGATCGGCCGTACCCACCTCGTCTTGTCCGGCCGGGTGACTTTCCACTGTTGGGAAATAGCCTGGATCGCCGACGGGCTGTTCGGGGGTCGGGTTGACTACCGGTGTTGTTCCAGGTTCGGGATTGGCGGGTGCTTCCGGCGTGTTCTGGGGCCGAACCTGCTGTTCGTCGCCCAGATCGGCGCAGCCGAACCCCAGGAGGAACAGCCCGCCTACCAGCAGGATCATGTATCGGTTGCGGCGATTCATCGCACTCTCCGATACAGATTACTCTGTACAATGGCCTTCACGAGGGCCTTGAGATTATAATTGGACGTCGCGAAGGCAACGACCACGGAATTGAGCCAGTCTTGTTCCGCTACTGTCACATCGCGTCCCAACAGATGTCGGGCCATAGTACGCGCTGTACATTCGGTGAGCCGATTGTCCGCAAAGCCCTGAAGGGCCAATAGCCTGGGTCCTTGTTCCACATTTACATGGTTGTCGGGATGCAAGAACATATAGGCGGCAAGCTGACCGAGGTAGGGATCCTGCTCGGGCGCAAGGGATGAGACCGAATAGAACTGATTGCAGGCTGTGCTACAGGCCATCCCCGTGGTGGCGCATAGATGACAATCCAGGTTGAAGGCCGGGAAGTTCTCGGGGTTGATAAAGGCCGTACCGGCCGGAGCCCAGCGTCCCCAATAGGCCGCCGATGGTTCCAATACGGCATGGCAATATTTACAGCCGGCACGTTTTTGCAGATCCGGTTCGCGCTGGGCTTCTTCGTCCGCTACCGGCAGGGCGCCGCTCGGCGGCTGGAAGGGCTGGCATAGATATTTGGTATAGAACTGGCTGGCCCGGCCGCGATCGGTCTGAAACCGTAGTAGAAATACCGGACTTGTGAGGATCCCGGCGTGTGCTGTGCCCAGTTCCATCGGAACCCATACGTCCTCGTCGGTGAACGCAAGATCGGGTAGCAGGTCAAGGGAAACCGGCAGAGGGCTGTTTCGGATACCGACCGACACCTGCGACCAATATCTCCAGTAATGGACAATCGGGCCATTCACATAGCCGATATTACCGGTAAATAAGTCCGTGTAGGGCCGGTCCTGGAGCACCATATTCTTGACGCGTAATTCCACGTCTTTGCCGAAGGCCGCCAAGATGGCATCACGGGTGGCGCCCGTACCGCATTGGCGAAGGTTCGGACCGCAGCCACATTCCGGGTCATTCTGCCCACCATTCATGGTGCAATCCGTACCCGACGAAGATACAGGTTCATCCTGCGCGTCGAAGGCACATACGGCGACCTGGCCGGACGGGCAACGGTTATTTGATGTCACATTCGTGTCGGGATTGACTTCAAAATAGGGGGTAATACAAACCCAGCCTTCTTTCTCGGCCACCAGGTTACCGGCGGGTTCCGGCACGGTGATATACGCCCCTGTTATTGGATCTGTCTGGGCCGCATCCCCCATTCCTGTTCGACATTGGGCATTCGCACCCCGGTAGCGTGTGGCCTGGGCTCCCGCCCGATACATAACTTTATTGGTATTACGCAAGGCAAAAGTATTGGAGAGGATGGTTCGAACCGGGCTGATATTATTCCACATCAGATCGCGCTGCCAACGTACCATCCGGTCTGCAAAGGCATCGCTGTCCAGCATGGTATCCAGCCAGGATTCCGGGACATCCTCTTCACTATCGAGGGCCAGATAGTCATCGACGGTCGGAACCGTGCCGATGACATCCAGAGTCAGGCTTCGCAGGAAACGGTATTTATCGATGTTCGTCTGGGGTTCCTGGCAGACCAGATCGCTATTGGGTAGCTCCGCCATGGCCGGCTGGACCACGACCAGCGTCAAGAGAGCAAGAACTGAGAATCGGAACCCTTTCATCGAATCTACTCCAGGAAACCAAGATCCGCCCAGGTCTTAATTAATTGAATGAGTTCCTCATCCAACGGTTCTCCGGGTGGCATCAGTCCCGTTTCCACGGCGTTGATGATGTCATCAATGTCCTCTATCCAATGGTCAATTGTAAAGAGTTTTCGCTCCAATGCGCTTGCGGCACCATGACAATTACCACAGGTATTGTCCGCGATATTCTGGATGTCGTCCGTCCAGGTGACCAGATCGGGGCTGACGTCGAAAACGATGACCAACACGATTACAATGTCGTCGGTGTACTGCACCTCTATCCCGAGTTCGTGGGAACCCTCTGCCAGAATCGTCGTGTTCAGAGTCAGATCCCAGGGCGGATCCAGGAGCTGGGCCGGGGAGTTATCGAGGCTCACCGATACCGTGCTGACCAGCTCGGGGAAGGACGGTGTAATGTGTACGGTCGTGGTATTACTGATGGACTGACCGTTGGCGATGCCGGAAACGCCGATGCTACGGCCGGGATTCAGGCGGAGGAGCCCGTCGTCGGCGACCACCAGGACACGGCCACCGGCGTCCGAATCGGCCAGTGCTCCCTCGGGCGCACCGTCGGTATTCCAGATTTCCATATCGTGGATGTGGTAGATCGCTCCGTCGGTGGCTTCCAACCAGACGCCATCCGCATGGGGATGGGCCACGACCAGGCCGGCTTCCACCGGCAGGGTCACGCCGTACCAGCCCCCATCGGGCATGCGGGCTTCCACGGATCCCCCGCTGCTGAGCCAGAGCTCGCCCTGGGCGTTGGCGGCTATGGCTGTTGTTGGCAGGTCCGTTCGTTCGATCAATACGACGTAGTCATCGCCGTCTTTTTCCAGGGCGAATACCTGTCCGTCGGTCGCCGCCCATAGGCTGGGACTCCCCGATTCGGTCACGGCTCCCCAGGTGATCAGGGCGTTGGCTGTATCCATATCGTCTACCGTTAGGAGGTAGACCGAGCCATCCTGCCAGAACTGGATGCCATCACTGGTGGAAAACCAGATGATGTCGTCGCCACCATTCGGTCGGGACAGCGCATCCGAGATGGTGTCGCTCCCCAGCACCTCTGCCAGCGGAGAGGAAACCAGGCCTTCTTCGGTAGAGACATAGATATCGGCTGGTGTTCCGAGAAGCAGGGTTCCATCCGATAGTCCCACGGCCCAGCCTATCGTGGCTGGATCGAGCTCTTCGGGACTCGAAATCTTCGTGGCGAGGCTCTCCTCTATTTGCCAGACCTCGTCTTCTGTCGCCGCAAGGACCACACCGTTTGCAAGCACCCGTACCCATACGACCGGCCCTTCGAGGAGTATTTCCCGGAAGAGACTCTCGGTGCCGGCCATGGACCAATAGAGCCCAGAGACCGTGTCCGTGACTTCACTGACGTCAGGAACGATGGGAATATCCGGTGTTGTATCGGCGATGTCGGGTATATCTCCAGGCCCCGGAACGGACTTCAAGGGGCAGCCGATGGATGTAGTGATACCAATCAACAGTACAATCGGAAGTAGTCTGCAGATTATGCTCACGGTCCGCCCCTTGCGAATTGACCCTAGAATGATCGATTATGGACAATGGTCGCTAAGAGTCAATCGGTGTCGATAGAAGTGTTTCCATTCCAAGGAGTATTGTTGTTCGGATGAACCGTATTTTTTCCATCCTTGCGCTTGGGGTTATAGGCCTGCTGTTTTTGGCCTGCCGTCATACGGAGCCGCCGGGTTGTGTGCCGGGGAGTACCGATCCCTGTGTCTGCACAAACGGTCTGGATGGTGCGCAAACCTGTAATGAATGGGGAACGGGCTATGGTTCCTGCATTTGTGATCCGGTGATCACCGATGTGGGGGTGGACGTGGGCAACCCGGATACCACCACACAGGATGGGTCTAATACCGAAGGGCTGACCGACGCCACGGCTGATGTGATGGACATAGGGACGGATGCAGTGGAAGACACCCTTCCGGATATGGTCGAGGATAGTCCGACACTCGATGCCGATGCAGGCCCTCTCTCCTGTGATCCGGCTTTGGCGTTTCCGGAGGGGAAAGGCTATTCCAACGCGTTTGGTCTACAGCAGCTGATACCGACCGGGGGGACCGGTGGGTACCGCTTTCACTTGGTAGACAATATGTCCGGCGCTCTATTGAACGAATTGACCGGGGCCTATCTGGCCGGTGGGGTGACCGGTGTGACCGATCGGGTAAAACTGACGGATTCCGGCTGCAGCGGCGAGGCCCTTTATATGATCGATGTGGTGCCGCCGATCATAGTGCAGCCCAAAGGACTGACCCTGGCCCGAGGCGGCAGCTTTACCTTTGAAGTCTTCTTTGGTTCCGGTGTTTTCTCCTATGAGCTTGTCGAAGATGAGTCCGGGGCCCAGATGAGTGAGACAGGACAGTTTCAAGCGGGGCCCGAAGAAGGCAACGATCTGGTGCGAATTCGCGATGTCCATACAGGCCAATCGGAGCTTGTAACAATCCGCGTACGAACGGTGGCTGGGATCACGCCCGATCCGCCGCGCCTGATGCTTCCGATGGGGCAGAGTTATCCCGTCCGCGTAAACGGGGGGAGCGGGGTGTTGGACCTGTTGGTAGAAGGCGACAACTTGATCGTGGAAGGCCAACAGGTCAGGGCGATGGCACCCGGATCTGGAGCCGTACATATAACCGACCATTTCACTGGTGATTCGGTGATGGTGACGGTTGATGTTGCGCCCCCACAGAACTTTCCTGCGCTTCGGGTGGGCTATCTCGCCGAACTGGGTAAAGTGCATGCGGGTGGTGATATTGACGGTGATGGCTATCTCGACGTGGTTGTAGCTGTCGCGGAGTCGACCATAGATTGGTTCAACTCGGGCGCCGTATATATCTATGACGGAAATCCAATGGGGTTGAGTCCGGTACCCGTGCGCGTCATATCGGGCTTTGCCAGGGAGGACCGATTTGGCGGCTCTTTGCTTGTGAAGGATGTGAACAACGATGGCCTCGACGATCTGCTTGTTGGAACACGACTCGCGGATCTGAATGGCAGCTCGTCGGGGGCGGTGTACATCTTCTATGGGGAGTCGGGTCATTTCTTTAGCGCCGAGCCCAGCCAGGTCCTGGCGGGTCGGTTCGGCGGTGATGAATTCGGGCGATCCCTGTCGGTCTGCGATTATAATGGCGATGGTTTTCAAGATCTCGCGGTAGGTGCCTGGCGATCGGAAGATCGAAATGCGGAACCGCAAGCCTCGCAGCAGGGCGGGGTAGCCATCTTCCTGGGTACGGTGAATGGCCTTCCGGATAGCGCGACGCGGTATATCTGGGGTTATTCTCTGGAACCGGGGGGCAGCTGGTATGGTGTGAACGAGAGTCGACTCGGCAACGAGCTCGCCTCGGGAGATTTTGACGGCGATCAAATCTGTGACCTGGCGGTGGCCATATTGGATGGGTACCCCGGCGGAAGTGATCAGGGCGGAGTATTTTTGTACCGGGGGCAGTTGGACGGGGAATTCAGTGCCGGTGGGCCGTCCGGGTATCCGAATCTTGCCATGCTCCCCCCCGATCCGAATTCCGCCAACGAGTATTTTGGCGATCGGATGCTGGTGGCGGATCTGGATCTAGATGGGTTTGACGATCTTGTAATTGGCTATCGATATGGGTCCGTCGGTGATCCGCCGATTCTACGAGGGGGTCGTGTTCTGATCTGGCGAGGGGGAGAATTATCTTCGGAGATAGCCTCCAGTTGGATTGAGCCTGAGGATTTCGACTGGGAGATCACCGGCGATAGTTATAATGATTACGAGGGATCGGGCCTGGCGGTTGGCGATATGACCGGTGACGGTCTCGATGATCTCGTCGTGGGTTCACTGAGTGATGAAGTTCCAGGAAACACATCGAATACGGGTACTGTACGCGTATTTGCTGGACAGTCGGGAGATTTGCCCGAGACCGAGCCCAGTCTGGTCTGGACTGGAGCCGCAAACGGAGACCGTTTCGGTAGTGGTGTTTGCGTTCTAGGAGATGTGGACTCCTCGGGTACGGAGGATCTGCTTGTATTTAGCCGATATGACGACACAATGGGTCTGAATGTGGGCCGCTCCTATTTTGTTCCGGGCGATGATGCCAGCCTACTGACCGATCTATTTCACCCGGGGCAGGCCGGTGGTATGTCCTTTGGTCGTTCCATGACCTTTGTGGATGATCTGAATGCCGACGGATGGCCGGAGATGGTGATAGCGGCCGACCGCGCGAGTCCGGCCGAGCGTTACCGGACTGGGATGGTCTGGGTCTATGCCAGCGATGGTTCCCAGTATCCGGTTGAGCCGACCCAGGAGCTGGCAGGCTTTACCGGGCATAGCAACGCGGACCGACTGGGCCATCATATGGCGTCCCTGTCGGATTTCGACGGGGATGGTTATGCGGATCTGGCCGTGGTTGGCTTTGAAGATGATCGCCCGGGTTCCTACGGAGACGCCTACGCTCTTCCTCCCGACTATACGCCCGACTGCGCTGGAAATGGTAGCAATCGAGGTTCCTTATTTGTATTTCGTGGCACGGCGGCGGGGATCTTCGAGGAGAGTCCAGCCTTTGTCTATTATGGACCCATGTACAACGACCGTTTACGGCGTGTGGCCGGGATTGGTGATATGAACGGTGACGGTTTCTCCGACCTGGTTGTGACCAGTTTCTCCTGGGACCGGCCGAATCCGGAAGGTACCGGTAATTTGAACAGTGTGGGTGGCGGTGTTCTGATCCTGGGGCGGGCGCCTGCCAATCCGGACAGAATCAACCTGATATGCAATGCCGACGATATCTTCCTCGGTCCATCGGCCGGGGCCCAGATGGGTTGGTCGGTAGCCGGAATTGGTGATGTGAACGGCGACGGTTGTGCCGATTTCGCGGTTGGGGCGAATAGCGCGGATCTTGAGGCTTCGAATCAAGGCCTGGTCTATATCTACTACGGCTATAAGCCGGCGCCCTCTAACTGCCCCACGGAGTTCCATGTAGCGGCACTTGCCCCTGGCGTATCGAACGCCGGTGCCGGGTTCAGCCTGGCCGGAGGGGGCGATGTGGACGGGGACACATTGGACGATTTATTGGTGGGCGGCACGACCTTCCGAAACCCCAACAATGTGTCGGTAGGTGCTGTCTGGTTGCTTCCCGGTTCCTACTTGGCGACAATCACGCCCCAGTTACTGGCTGATGGAGTCGTTCCGACGCTAATCGAGCCGTTTGTGCCCCCCATCAATAGCTTGAAACTACGGCTTCAGGGAGAAACGACGGGTGAGGACTTCGGGTATTCGGTGGCCTTTGTACCGAATGCTACGCCGGATGGCCGGGACGCGGTTCTCATAGGGCGTCGTGATAGTGATTTGAGTGGTGTGTCCGAGGCGGGTTCGGCGTCGCTCTATCTATTCCATCCATCCGAGGGAGGTGGGCCCGGTGGCTTTGCCCAGACCCCTCTGGTGAATATTGGTGGGGAGACGATGCGCGGTCGAAGCCAGATGGGATTTTCCGTTGCAACGGGATGGACCCCCACAGGTGCGGTTCTGGCCGTCGGAGCCCTATACGGTAGTTCGATCGATGTGGACGCAGGCTCCGCGTACATCTACCACTTCGATCCCTGACGTACGCGGCCTTCATTGATCCGACTGTAAGGCGTGTTGCACTTGCAACCGAAACCGAATCGACGCATCATATATCTCCGTTCTCGGGCCTGGGTGTGAGAGGATGCGATACATGTGGCAGGATAGACGTCGCTTCAGTGTTTGGTTTGCTCTTATCGTTCTTATCGTTGGGGCAGCCTGTTCCGGCGATGGCACCGGTGCGCAAGATACGGGCTCTGATGTCGTGGATAACGGTGCTCCAGATGAGGGTATAGATCTGGGTATCGATGTGCCGATCGTAGAGGATCCGGGCTCGGGGGATACGGCGGACGCCACGCCGGACATTATCCCCGATGAGGGCAATCCATTGGACGAAGGCAGCGATCCCGGCTTGGTAGATGCTGGTCCTGATCCCTGTGTTCCCTCCCTCGCGCTGCTTCCGTATGAGGCGCATGCCAATCCCTATACATTGACCAACTTCTCGGCGTCCGGCGGAACCGGTGCGTATCGATATGGAATTGCCGGAAACGCCTCTTTATCCTACATCGATCCGCTGACAGGTTCCTATCTGGCCGGTGGAAAAACCGGCGTCGAAGATCTTGTGCGAGTGGTGGATCAGGGCTGTGCAGGTTTTGCGGACGCCCGCGTACATATCCACGAGAATATGGTAGTGGCTCCCACCAATCTGGAGATCGGGATATCGAGTTCCTTCACCTTCTCCATAACCAGTGGCTCTGGCCTATACGATGCCGAGGCGGATTCGGAGTCCGGTGGATACTTTACGAGTGGTGGGGGGCAATTTACCTACCACTCCGGGGCCTGGTCTGGGACGGATCTGATAGAAATTCGGGATGTGGGCACGGGTGAGGTCGTCACGGTTGTTGTGTATGTGGTGGAGAACCCTGAGTTCTCATTAGATCCCAACACAGTGGTTTTTCCTGTCGGCCAGATTTTCGAAATCGGGACCTGGGGAGGAAGCGGGTATTTCGATCTCTATTCTCCCAGCGAGAATCTGGTGACCATGGATGGAATGATCATGGCCCTCGACGCTGGGGACTGGCAGCTCACGGTGATGGACACCTATCTTGGTCATACCGAGATGATGACTGTCCGCGCGGTTCTTCCGAACCAATTTGATGCAGTCCGGACGGGAAGCACCAATGAGGATTCGGTAGCCTTGCGCACGGGAGATATCAACGGCGATGGTTTTATTGATGCCATCTTCTCACGATCGATCACCCATGTGTCGGGGCTTGAATCCGGGGGACTGTACATTTATGGCGGTACCAGCGAAGGCCTCGGTACGGAGCCTGTCCGTGTGATCGGAGGGGCCGATCGTGGCGATCGTTTTGGAAGCTCTGCGGCTGTAGGCGATCTCAATAACGACGGTCTGGTTGATCTGGTGGTGGGCGCCAGCCATGTGGATTTCGCCGGGGCTGAAAACGTGGGAACTGTCTATATCTACCGGGGAGTGGCCGGGTCCTACTTCGAGGAAGAGCCGAGTAGTATCCATCGTGGTGCCAATGGTGCGGACCAACTTGGGCTCTCCATGAGTATCTGTGATTTCAACGGCGACGGTTGGCTGGATATGGCCCTGGGTGGCTACCAGGAGGACCGATTTGCCGATTCGATAGCTTGGAATCAGGGCGCGGTCAGTGTCTTTCTCGGATCCCATACCGGGTTTGATGACGACCCCAGCCAGATCATCTATGGGGCCGACCCCAGTGGAGCACTCGCCTCCGCTCTGTATTTCGGTCGTTCCATGGCTGCAGGCGACCTGGATGGGGACGGCCTATGTGATCTGGCGGTGGGTTTTTCCGGGCGCTGGGACGTGAGCTTTCCCACCGGCGTGCACAATGGGGGTGGATTCTTCGTACATCGTGGGGTGGCGGCAGAAGGGCTGTCGGCGGGTGGTCTGGCTAGTGAACCCTCGGTCGCGGCTCGTGGGCCCCTCGGTCCGCCCACCATGAACAAGCTCGGTTATAAAATGGCTACCGGGGATGTAGATGGCGATGGAAAAGATGAGCTGCTGGTGTCCGAACTGGGATACGGGGAGTGGTGGGAGGACGATAACCTGGCAAACGGAGACGATAGTACCTGGCGCACGCCGGGGCGGGCCTACCTTGTAAGTGATGATGACTTTTCGGAAGGGCCCATTACCGAATTCACCGATCCGAGCGCATTCAGCTGGCACGTCCAGCATTGCAATGCGTGTTGGGAGAATCTGGCACGGGCTGTGGACCTGGCCGATGTGAACAACGACGGTCTGGCGGATGTGCTATTGACCACCAACACCTGGTACGCGGTATTTGTCTACCATGGCGTCGAGGGTGGGTACCCGGAGACAACGGCTTCGACTACGTTGAGCCTGGCCCCGGAAGTGACCAGCTGGACCGATTACTTCGGCTCTTGTGTGGCGGCTATAGGCGATGTGGACAACGACGGTCTTGAGGATGTGCTCTCCTTTGCGGCCAGGAAGAGTGATTTAGGGCCGGATGTAGGGCGGACCTATCTGATATATGGTGATCCCGAACGTGGAGTTGTACCCCTGGGTATGCCGGGTGAACCATCCGGCCATCTATTCGGGCGAGCTGTGACCGTGGTATCCGATGGCGGGTCTAGTTATGCGGCGGCGGTGGGTGCTCCACTTATGAGTACGGAGGAAGAGGGGATCTCCTCGGGTATCGCGTATTCCTATGCCAGCGTGGATGGTACCGGTTTCAGCCAGCAGCCGACCCAGGAATTCCATGGCACCTGGGCTGGGGAACAGTACGGCCATGCAATAAGCGATCTGGGAGATTTCAATAACGATGGTTGGAACGATCTGGGCATAGTGGGGCGCTTATACCGCCAGCCCAGGGCCTATGATGAGGCCTCCTTCAGCGGTAATACCCAGTCCTGTTATCCGGAGCAGTTCGTCGACGAATACGACGACTGGCGCAACAGTGTGGGCGCTGTCTATGTATATCTTGGAACGGGCGATGGTCAGTTTCAGACCGAGCCCGCTTTCCTGGTACCGGGACCGCAGGACAATAGGAACATAACGCATATTATCAAGGCTGGTGATGTAAACGGAGATGGGTATGACGATGCCGTATACGGGTCGACCTCCTGGTATGATTCAAGTGGTGTGTACGGAGGTGGTTTTGCCATGGTCCTGGGGCGAGCGGTTGATCCGTCGGACGAGGGGAAGACCCATGTGATCTGTTCTATAGATTGGCTAAGCGTAGGTACAGGGCAGTGGGATCTTACTACTCCAGGGGCCGGCATTGGTGATCTGGATGGTGATGGCTGCGATGAGTTCCTGGCGGGCGCACGATATAACGATACTCTTGTGGGGAATGGTGGGCTGGTCTTCCTTGTCTTTGGCTGGAGTACGACGAATCCCAATTGTCCCAGCAGTCCGCGTTATGTGACGTTAGGATCAGATGAAGCGGCTTCCTGGGTGGGATATTCCGTCGCTGGCGGTGGCGATCTCGATGGTGATGGGATCAACGATATTGTAGTGGGTGGTCCCGAGTACCGGGTGAACAATGTGCCCATGGGTGCCGTCTGGATGGTGTCGGGAAGTTATCTTCTTTCCCTGCCGACGGAGCCCCTTGGAGCCGAGTTGGATTCGACCGAGATCTGGCCAATGATTCCCTTTGGAACGACGGCGACGAAAAAGATAGTCGGGACGATGACGGATGGTCGTTTTGGGGCAGCTGTAGCCCTTGTGCCTGGTCTTGAGCCGGATGGTCGACCCGCAGTATTGGTCGGCGCCTTTGACGATGCTGTCAGCGGGACCCATCGGAGTGGTGGTGCCTATATCTATCGTTACGATACGGAGACGGGCTTTGATATACGCCCATGGGGCCTAATCGGGGGAGAATCCGACCGGCCTGGCGGACGGATCGGAGAATATGTGAATGTTGCCGTCCATCCTCTTGGGGCCTCGATTATTATAGGCGGTGAGTCGGGCAGTGGGAGTGGGATTGATACGGGTTCCGCCTATTCTTTCATCCTACCGCAGATCGACGAATGATGGAGACGGCAATGGGGCGGATATTGTGCCTGGCGGTTGTGCTTCTCTGGGGCTGTGATCGGGGGGCTAATTATATTACCAATACTCCGGATGAAGGTCCGCCGGTGGATATTGCCACCGATCTGGGCACGGATAGCACCCAGGAGGATAGTACGGATAGCACCGATAGTACGGTGGGGTCGGACATCTCCGATACAGGGAGCGAGGTGGCGGATACGGCTACGGAAGACGTACTTCCGGATATTGCGGTAGACACGGGGCCAGTGGCCTGCGATCCCCCCCTGTCGATCGTACCCAAAGATGCCCATCGTCTGGTGCTCCAACTGGTACAATTTTCGGTGACGGGTGGAACGGGATCGTATGCCTTTGAACTGGTCGATAATCCCTCGGGTCCGATGCTTGAGCCGGTCCTTGGATCCTATCTGGCCGGTGTCATCACCGGGGTTACGGATCGAGTGCGAGTCACGGATTCGGGATGTGTGGGATCGGACGAGGCGTCTGTCACCATTGATGTAGAGATGACTGTATTACCCCGGACTGTTGAGTTGGGACCAGCGATGGGCTTTCAGATCGATGTATCGGACGGCTCGGGCTCCTTTGGATACTCGCTTACGAGCAACGCCTCCGGTGGAACCATCAGCCCGACGGGTGTCTATACGGCCGGTCCCGAGGCCGGAGCGGATGTAATCGAAGTTCTGGACCTTGAGACCGAGCAGTTGGAGACCATCATAATTACCGTGAGCCAGGACGCCCAACTGGTGGCGGTTCCGGCGACGGTTGTCCTTCCTCTGCATGAGCCGATACGACCGCAGATGAGTGGCGGATCGGGGGTCTTTCGCTACGAGAGCACGGGCACATTATTGGATCATGGCGATGGGCGTATCGAGGCGAATGCGGTCGGTGCCGAGGTCGTGACAGTGGAAGATGTCTATACCGGACAGAGCACCACGCTTTATATTCTAGCGGTGGAATCGACCTTGTTCCCAGCGGAATTCATAGGCATGCGTGGGGATGTGGCAACAGCCGTCCAGGCGGGCCAGGTCGTGGTCGCCGGGGATCTCAACGGCGATGGTTTTGAGGATGTCGTGCTGGCTGTCTACGAGGCCGGGATCGACGAGGCCTATGAAGGGGTTGTCTTTGTCTATAAAGGCGGGCCATCCGGCCTCGATCCCACGCCCGCACAGGTCTTGCGTGGTGGCAGCAGAGAACGGCTCTTCGGCTGGAGCGTGGATGTAGCCGACTTCAACGCGGACGGTATAGACGATGTCGCGGTTGGAATCTTGAATGATACCGAATCGGGGGCTTACTCTGGGGCCGTGGAGGTCTTTCACGGGATCGAAGGTGATTTCTTTGAGACGAGTCCAAGCCAACGCTTTGTGGCGACCTCGGCTTGGGATTATTACGGTCATAGCCTGACAAGCTGTGATTTCAATCATGAT
Organism: Myxococcales bacterium; assembly: GCA_963578775.1. Lineage (GTDB taxonomy): Bacteria > Myxococcota_A > UBA9042 > UBA3505 > UBA3505 > UBA3505. The sequence continues at coordinate 1,575 of CAUZEG010000025.1, read as the reverse complement.
GGCTATATGGACCTGGCGATCGGGGCTCCCTGGGAAAATGGTGTGAATGGTACGACTGACAACGGTGCGGTTTTTATCCACCTGGGGAGCAGCGACGGTCTGGCGCCATCGGCGAGCCAGGTTCTCGTGGGGCGTTCACCCAGCGGGATCGGAACGTGGAATCCACTGGCGGCAGCCTTCCTGGGCTTTGATATGGACTCGGGTGATGTCAACGGGGATACAATTTGCGATCTGGTGGTGTCCGGTCGGAACGATAAGAGCGGTGCCGTATTTCTTCATCTCGGGGTTATTGACTCTGGCGCCGGACAGGGTGGACTGACCTCGGAGCCCTACCTGGCATGGAACGGTGACCACGCGTCTTTTGAAGACGCCTATTTTGGCTGGAGTGTGGCCGTGGGTGATATCTCGGACGATGGATATGCCGATATCATCATCGGGGCCCGTTACGATGAATACAGTACGGGGCAGAGCTGTACCTCAAACCCAGACTGTAACCCGAGCGAAACGAGCAGCTGGTGCTATACCCATAAAGTGAATGGCGCGAATGTGCAGCAATGCTCTCGAATGGCCGCAGGGGCGGTTTACGTGAAGTTGGGCAGTGATCTTCCTCTGAATGGACTTGAGGACTGGAGCTCATTCGACAGTTTTGACCGTATCTATTGGGGTAGTACCAACTGGGACCTGATGGGCAATACAGTCCATACGGCCGATGTGGATGGGGACGGTATCAAGGATGTCCTGATCACCTCAGTTTTTGGAGGCGTTGTGGGGAGCGCCAGGCCCGGAAAGGCAGAGGTCTTTCGGGGGGTTGCCGGTGCGCCTCCGGAAGAGACGGCCTACCGAACCCTGGAGAATATCCATCCCGAAGACTATTCGCACGATCGGGATTACTTTGGTCATGGTCTGGGGGTCCTTTCCGATGTCGACAGCGATGGGGTGAAAGACTACTTCGTCTACGAGGCGCGTGACGATCATTATGGCCACGATGTCGGTCGCCCGTATGTCGTGTCCGGTGCGGTTGGTGAGAACGAAGAAGACGTAGATATATGGTACCCCCTCGACCTTCCGATCATTGCAACAGGCCATGAGTATGGGTGTTCCGTTGGGCTTCTTTCGGATATCAACGGAGACGGGTATCCGGAGTTGGCGGTGGGAGCACAACACGATAGCCATATCAACGCCGGCCGAGATGGCTCGGTCTATATCTATGCGGGGACGGCCGATGGATTTGATACGGCGGCACCCGTGCAGATGTTGCGATCACCCCAGATCAAAACGGCGGATTATCAATACGATCTGACCTCGTTCGGACATGTCGTAGCCGATGGCGGAGATTTTGATCAGGACGGCTCGAAAGACCTTCTGGTCGTAGCCCGGCGGGAGCCGCGCCCGGGAATTCTGTGGACGGATTACCAGGAGGGACAGGGGGTGACCACCTGTGGCGGAGCGGTGGGGTATGCCTCTGCTGTCTATATATATTCGGATACAGCCGAAGGGTTCTTCTCGGAGAATCCGACCTTCGTCTATTATGGTACACAGGCCTGGCAGGGCGGAATGCGGGACGTTCTTGGTGGA
>CAUZEG010000024.1:0-29030 GCA_963578775.1 Myxococcales bacterium | reverse complement strand
CCCTGCGGCGGTGGGGTCTGTACGTTTACACCGGTTATGGAATGTGAAACGAATCTCGATTGCACCGGCCCATGCTGCGCCGATCATCTGGAAGAGCAGTTGATTCCAGTGAGCGCCTGGGGAAAAACCTATGTGGCGGCGCGTTCCAAGCCGCGCCGATTTGAAGGGGATGTGTGGCGCATACTCGCATCGGAGAATGGCACGACCGTCAGCCTATCACCCTCTCTGACGGTTGTCCCGATGCTGAATGCGGGTGATATTTTTGATATCGACACGGACAAGTCTTTTGTGGTCAACGCTGACAAACCCGTACTGGTGGGCCAGTTCCTCCAGGGACAAAACGCGCCCAATCCCTTTTATGGTGGGGTTTGCAATACGGAAGGGACGGCCATGATCTGCACTCCCAGTGGCTATTGGTGTGATGGGCCGCCATGGTGTCTTCCAGGAGAGGACTGTGTCGAATCTGTTGTTACTGCATGCGATATTTCCGGTACCCCATGTCTTACAGACAATCATTGTTTCGATGTGTACGAACAGAATGACGCTGGAATTGGCGATCCGGCCTTCATCATGTCGGTCCCGGCGGAACAACTACGGGATGATTATATCTTCCTGGTCCCCAATAAATATCTGGAAGATTATCTGATCCTATACGCGAAGACCGGGACCAGCGTAACTCTTGATGGGCAACTCCTCGACAACGAGGAGTGGATGCCGATCGCGGACGGTTGGCAGTATCTTCATGTTCTTGTAGCTGACGGCGTTCATCAACTGACCGGCACCAATATCTTCGGAGCTGTCGTACATGGCTACGACCAGTACGTCTCCTACGGCTACCCCGCCGGAATGAATATCTCTACCCTTGTGGTTCCAAACCCGTGATTTCAGGGTTCAAATAAAAGGTCGGGGTTTCGAAAAGCCTTGAATTCGAGCGCATTCCCACTCGGGTCGAGCAGGAAACAGGTTGCTTGTTCGCCGCTTTGGGATGCAAAACGAATTCGGGGTTCAATGAGAAACTCGATCTTGAACTCCGACAATCGGTCGATCAACTGGTGCCAGTCGGACCAGGATAAAACAACTCCGAAATGGCGGACTGGCACGGCATCGCCATCCACCGCGTTGGTAGAAATTGTCGAACACATCGCAGGCGAGAGATGGGCGGATAGTTGATGGCCGAAGAAGTTAAAATCAATCCAAGTGTCGCTGGCTCTTCCTTCTGTACAGCCGAGAATGCTACAATAGAATCGTCGTGTAGATTCGAGTTCTCGAACCGGAAAGGCCAAATGAAACGGAGGTCCATTCATAATGCAGATTACGGAAGCTGAAGGGATCTTGCATGTATCCGAAATCGTATGGACCTGTAAATTCATCGGGCTTGCGCCGGACCAGGGAGTTTGCTTGTCGATCGAGGAGTCGGATGAATAGGTTTGGCTGGTCAAGGTCCCGATGTCTGGGGTTGGTAGTCGTGTTGTTCGGTCTGTCCCTGGCGTGTGCGGGTGGGGCAGATGAACCCGTGGCAGCCGATACGGCCCTGGCCGATGGGGGCACTCCAGATAGTTCTATAGATGTGGTTACAAACGATGCGGCTGGTGATTTGGGACCGGATGAGACCTCGTTCGATGGCGTGGACAGCTCGGAAACGTCGTCGGGAGGGAGTTTGGGGGATCTATGTGACAACGAAGACGACTGTGAGTCTGGCCTCTGCCTGCCTTTTGGTGATGGGTATAGCTGTTCCCAGATCTGTACAAGCGAGTGCGCAGATGGTTGGCGGTGCCAGGAGATGGACGAACAGATCTCCGTCTGTGTAGAGGCGTTTCGCCTACTTTGCCGCCCCTGCCAGGGGTCGGATGAATGTCGGACAGCTCCTTTTGGGGTCGCCACCGACGCTTGTATTTCCTATGGCGCTGCAGAGGGGTCGTACTGCGGTAGCCAATGTGCTTCGGATGCGGACTGTCCAGCGGACTATATTTGTGACGCGTCGACGACCGTTGAGGCGGAAGAACTGGGTGGAATGTGTCTGCCCACGAGTGGCGAGTGCAGCTGTACGGCGGCTTTTGTGGAGGAGGCGGCGACGACCCTTTGCATGAACGGTGTCTGTGAGGGAACACGGAGCTGTGGGGAGGAAGGCCTCAGTAGCTGTGACGCGCAACCGATTACAGAGGAGATCTGTGATGGGGTGGATAATGACTGCGATGGTGAGATCGACGAGGAAATTTCTGCGACGGCTTGCGAAAATACGAGCGTCCACGGCAGCTGTCTGGGGCTGACGGATTGTGTGGACGGACAGACGATTTGTGTTGGGAAGATCCCGGTCGCTGAATACTGTGATGGGACAGACAACGATTGTAATGGGCAGACCGATGAGACCTTCGTGGATAGTGAAGGCGATGGGATCGCCGATTGCGTCGATCCGGATGACGATAACGATAATGTCTTCGATATCGTCGACAACTGTTGGTTTAAGTCCAATCCGGGACAACAGGATGGTGACGGCGATGGGATCGGGGACCTCTGTGATGGTGATTGGGACAATGACACCATGACCAACGATGCGGACAACTGTCCCAACGATTGGAATCCCCAACAAACCGATACGGATGGCGATGGCCTGGGCAATAAATGTGATCCGGATATGGACAATGATGGCATTGGGAATACCTGGGACAACTGTCCTCTCCACGTGAACCCATCACCACAACAAAATACGGACGGCGATAATCTCGGTAATGTCTGCGACCCGGACGATGACGGAGACGGTATTCATGACAGTACCGACAACTGCCCGCTGGCCTTCAATATGGAGCAGGTCGATACGGACGGGGACCTGGAAGGCGATGTATGCGACGGCGATGACGACGATGACACCTTCCCCGATCTAGACGATAATTGCCCGCTGGTATGGCAAGAGAACCAGTGGGATAAAGACTGCGACGGTGTTGGAGACTTATGCGATTGGGACAAAGACGGCGATAATGTTTCCAACGAAACCGACAACTGTCCGATGAAGCTGAATTTTGATCAGCTGGACACCGATGGGGATGGTGACGGCGATGCCTGTGAATGGGATGACGATAACGATGGCGATATCGACTATTACGACAACTGTCCTCTGACCTGGAACGAGAACCAGGAGGATGAGGACCTCGATGAAATCGGGGATGCCTGCGATAATTGTCCTCTGGTCGTGAACCCGAGCCAGTTTGACGCCGACGAGGACGGTATTGGTGACGCCTGTGATGTAGAACCCTGACGACGGCTATCAGGGGAAACGCTTTTCTACCAGACAGAGGTCGTTGTGGTTTTGGAAGCCGGGATGGCTGCTGACGGGCGCGCTAAGATTATGGACCTGGAGCCAGAGTTTATGGCGGCTGATGAATTCCGCGCTGCCCAGTTCCACGGGACATACCGCCCAGGTCTCAAAGGTCTCCGGGTCTTCATAGTTGATCTGTAGTTCGACCGTTCCGTGAGATGCATCCCAATGACCCGCTTTTCCGAGCACCTGGCCCGCTACGACCTTGTCGCCGATGCCGACGGTGGGGGCAGACACATGGTCGTATATGAGAACATACGGTGAGTCTTCGGATGTCTTCATATGGATTTCCATATCGTTGGAGGAGGGTATATTGGTTTTTGTGAACACCACATCTGCGTCCACCGCGGCTCGTACGGAGCTCTGGGGTTTCACGCGGTATTCAAAGCCGATATTTGCAATACTGCCAAACAACTCGGCTCCAAACGGATATGCACAGGGCACATCACAGGCCAGATCGCCGAGGGCATAGGTAGTTTGTCCGTTTGGCTTGTGGCTTTCCTCGATCGATCCTTCAAGGGAGATGATCGGGTGTGTGAGGAGCGGGGGACTGGGCGCAGGATCGGTGGTGTTGGTATCTGTCGCATGGACATCCGGTGAGAATGTATCCACATCCGGGCCGGTCTCCGCGCTGCAACTATATGCGCTGCAAGCCAGTGCAATAAGCACGAGAAGCTCCCATGTACGAGATTTTATCACAGGCTAATCCTCCGCAGAGGGGAAGAGTAACAGAAATCGGTGACCAAGTTCTACACGAACCTCTCCGTGTAAGTTGAGTGTTTGTGCAGGGGGCGATACACCTAGGGGGCGTTGGAATAAAAATTGGAGGTTCATGTGGTTTTTCGTCGGTTCGCTATCTGGGGAGGAGTGCTGTTCCTGCTCTGCTCTTGTGCAGACAAAAAGGAGGTCTCGGAACCGAGATCAGGACCTGATCCGACGGCGTCCAAGGACGCGGGATCAAGCCATACGGAGGTGTTTCAGCGCGAGCGCATGAAACCCAGCCAGGTGGATGAGGCTATCACGAAAAAAGAGGTGGAGAATCCAACCGACGGAGTCGTCTATCGGGGACCGGGCCGAAATGCCATTGGACAGGCATCACAAGCCTATCAGGCCCAGGACTTTGAACGAGCACGAGAGATTCTGGCGCGTCTTCTCGAAGTGGAACCCGGACAACCTGTGGCTCGTGCCATGGCTGGAGAGATCGCCGAGACGACAGGTGCCTTCGAGGATGCCAGGGAACACTTCCGAAGGTCTCTTGAGGGCTTGGCAGATTTTCCGCAGAATCGTGATCGCATGAATCTGCAATATCAGATCGGTGCTTTGTTGTACCATGCCGGATTGTCCTTTGATGCGATTGGTCCCCTTCAAGAATCATTGAAACACCCGGCCGCGGTTGGACACGAAGGGCGGCTCAACCTGATGCTGGCTCTTGCGCTTGAGCAAACGGGGTATCTGGAGAAAGCACAAGCGACTATGAAATTGGCTACTGTCGCGGACCGTGACGAGAAGGTTCGCTCGCGGAGCCTTGCCCGTATGAACGATCTGTCGAAGAAATCACGACGGGTATTGGAGAAGGCATGGGATCTGTACCGAAACGGAGAATACGATCAGGCCCGAGAAGGGATAGATGGAATCAAATCGACGGGACCACATCGTCGTTTGTTGGCGGCTCTGCTCGACCTTGAGTCCGGAGACTATGCCGCCGCACAAAAAGCCCTGTCGGGCCTTTTGTTTGAGGTATCCGAATGGCGGTCCGTCTACAGATCACTTCGCAATAGCCAGGTGTCGCTCCCGAGCCAACACTTGCAGTATATGGACGTAGTTAGAAGTATTCAGAACGGTCGTAAACATACGAAAACGGGACGCTATGACCTGTTCTATGGTGAACTCCTCGCGGCCCTCAATATGTATCCGTGGGTACCGCTGGCGTATAATAAATTATCTGTGGTGGCACATACCCTGAAGAAGATGGGGCTGGCAGAACGATATCGTGAAATCCAACGGTCCATGCGACAGGTAATGATGAGCTTCAAAGGGGATGGTCGTAGTCTTGAGCGGGCGTTCCAGGTGTTACATATAGGTGAAGAGGAAGCCTTTATGAATGCCCTTGGCTACAACCGTACGAATCGTACGGTCGTCTATGGGAAGGATGGGACACCCTTTCATCGGATCGAGGCAGAGAAACCAGGTGCCAATCGGTCACGGACGTTCTACTTCAATGCAGCGCGCATCGAGCCGGCTCGTGGTTCTGGGCGCTAGGATCGATTCCTGTTTCGCGTCGGAAGTGGGGCATATTGTAAAGTTTTCGTAAATTGACCGGGTGGGTCCCCCGAACGGAAAATAATTTGGTATTGTGTGGTGCGGGCGTGTTCTTGATTACTCGTAAATGAGTTGGCACGTTCTCGATTTCCTCCGCCTCAACGGGGGCCTTGCCAGGCCTCCGTTGGCATTTTTGGGTCTAGGGTGTCAGTCCAAATTCGGCGCATATCTCGTAGCGGACAGGACCGTGGCCGAGATAGCTCCGGTACAGTAGGAACTGGTCCACCTGGAAGGAATAGTGCTCGGAGCAATGGGCGTTGAGCATCGATATCAGATTCGTGGGGCGCCGCAGGCGAGCCAAGGTGATATGAGGCTTGAATGGTTGAACCGGCGGTTCAAAGCCTGTTGCAGACAGTGCAGGTTGAAGCGTTGTTTCCAGTTCGCAGAGTTGCTGGTTCCCTTCCAGAACTCCAAGCCAAATCACCCGTGACCGTTGCGGCGATGGAAATGCGCCCAGCCCGCCGAGGCTGATATAGAACGAGGGTAGCTTGAGCCGATGGTGAAGCTGCTCGACGAGGATGGTTGTTGTTTTCGTCTCCACCTTGCCGAGGAAACGCAAGGTGATGTGAAGGTTTTGTGGAGGGACCCAACGAAATCCTACATTGGAATCCAGCGTATCCTGGATTCGGGCGATCTTTGTACGGAGTTTCGCAGGGATTGGGATACCCAGGAAGTATCGTCCGACTTCTGTTGAATCTTCGCTTCCTCGCATGCCTTTGTCCAGACGGGGGACTGCCCGCTTTTGCATCCCCAACAATACCGCTATTATGTGATTTACGCAGCCTATGCGTGGACTACCCTAATCAAGAGGCCGGGATGAACATCGGTTGGAAAGCTAAAGTGGTTTTGTTTCTTTCAGGCGTGGTGGTGTTGGGGGCTTGTGGTTCGGATACGCCGGACCTTTGTGGCAACGGTGCGGTCGACGAGGAGGAAGCATGTGATCATTCAATTGCCCTCCAGACGAGTTGTGTGGATCGCGGTTTTTCGAGTGGAGATCTTTCCTGTAACGCGACCTGTACTGGCTATGATGAGTCTCTTTGTATTGAAGTAGGCTGTGCAAACGGCATTATCGACGAGGGGGAATCCTGTGACGGAGACAATCTGGACGGGGCAACCTGTGAAGAACTTGGTTTTTTTCAAGGGGTCGTTGGCTGCCTAGACGATTGTCTGGGATTCGATACCAGCGACTGCAGTAACTGTGGTAACGCCCAGCTCGATCCGGGCGAGTCCTGTGATGGAGCTCTGGTGGATGAGAACACCTGTGTGGATGCGGGCTTTGTTGGAGGGTTGCTCTCGTGCATGCCGGGTTGTGGTCAGTTTGATACCGGCAAATGCATGAATCCGGGTGAAGGGTGGCTCCGGGTGGACGCCGGTGGGTTTCATAGTTGTGGGATCTGGCACGATGGAAGTCTCTGGTGTTGGGGATTGGGAACGGAAGGACAGATTGGTAACGGGACGGAACCGGTCACCGTAGATGACCCGACTCCGGTATCTATATCCGTGGAGGTGTTACAACTCTCGGTCGGGTGGATGTTCAACTGTGCCGTTACAGAGGAACAAACGGCTCTATGTTGGGGGGAGGGTGACCACGGCCAGTTGGGGAATGGTACCCTCGGGGACTATTCCCTGCCTACGGAAGTCCTTTCGTTTTTCGACGAGGAGGCGGCCGGCGGCGACCCCTTCGATACGGTGCTTCAGATCGGTGCTGGCTACCTCCATACCTGTGCAGTTCTAGTGGGTGGGACCGTCTGGTGTTGGGGGCAGAAACATGGCGGGGGCCCAAGTGTCGGGGACTTGAACAAGATAAAAATCCCCGAACAGGTGGAGAATATAAGCTCTGCGGTCGAAATTGCGGTGGGGGGGCAACATAGCTGTGCCCGCACCTCGGAGGGGACGGTTCTTTGCTGGGGGCAGAACGAAGTCGGGCAGTTGGGTAACGATTCGGGTCTTAAGACTTTGATCCCGCAAACGGTTGAGGGCCTTGTGGATGCGAAAGAGATCGTAGCGGGAAATGCTCACAACTGTGCGCTGGATGAACAGGGTGCGGTGTATTGTTGGGGGGCAAATATGAATGGGCAACTGGCCAATTCCGACCTCGACCATTCCGGTATCCCCGTCCTCGTTACAGGTCTTCCCCTGATGATACAGCTTGCCGCCGGTTCGCAGCACACCTGTGGTCTGGATGTATACGGCCAGGTCTATTGCTGGGGTGAAAACGACAACGGTCAACTAGGTGACGGGTCCACAGAGGAAGTAGCCGGTCCGGTCCAGGTGACCGGTTTATACGGTGTATCCGCTCTATCAGCGGGGGATGAACACAGCTGCGCAACCCGCATCGATGGGGTCGCGAAGTGCTGGGGCGGCAATCAGAAGCTACAGCTAGGTGCCGGTGCGCCGGATGCCTATTCCGTGATTCCTCTGGTTGTCTCGGAACCGGAATAATCCGGCTCCGAGCACGACCAGATGATCATTTGCCCGGTAGAACGGGTGCGTTCGGTGGAACGCGGACTGGACCTTTGTCGGTCGGTCCCGCCGGCGGACGAAGTTGACCCTTTCGCGGAAGCGCACGTTTGGAGCGTACATTCTTACGCGATTTTACAGATCTACTATCCTTGGTCGGAACCGTTCCTCGGGGAGGAGCTGTTGGGGCCGGTGCTACACGTGGGCTTCGCGGCGTTTTATTAACATTATCATCCGCGCTTTTACGTGTGCGTACATTACGCGCGTTTTTTGCCCGTTTTATGTCACGAGTTCGTTCCTGGCGTTGGTTCCGTACCCGCTTGCGGACCTTTTTGTTCTTTTTGTTCCAAGGGACAAAAATCTTGCCGCGTTTGGCATTTGACGGAGTTTTTGGTTGTACGGTGGGCGGTGCAGCGCTGACCACGGTCACCGAAAACAGGAATGCCGTGATTATAAGAATCGTGAATGCCAGGCGGCGTCCGAACGAAATGGTATGCATCAATTTCTCCCCATTATTACGTGATGGAACGTCAGGTCCCCTTCCCGTCCCGATAGAAATTCGATTGAGATATTATGCCCGGAGGGGAAGAATGACAAGTCACCTGTTTTCAGAACCCGAACTCTTAGGCTTTGATGGATAGTTTGGCGTGAATAAAGTCCTGATGCTCAAGCTTCAGGCTCTTACTGATACGACGAATTTCTTCGACCTCATCATGGCTTACTTCGCCGTCGGCTGCCGCAATTTCGAACAACACGCTCAGATAGCTTTGGCGCTGATCACGATTCGTGGCTGCGAAAAAGTCTCGGGTCAGTCGGTAGTAGTCCAGGTCGGTGCTGATCTCGGCGATTGCGACATCCACTACGAAGAGCGCATCGGTCCGGTTCATATCCCAGTGTTCTATCAAATGATCGGCCATGGCCGCGCATTCGGCGGGGTCTATTCGCCCGTCTGCGTGGGCTACTCGAGCCATGAGGCCACCGGCCAGGCAAAGGACACGAAGTCTTTCTTCTGAAATTTTGACCGCGTCCCGACCTTCATCGATCTGCCGCTGAATACCGTAGTAGACTTTATTCGTCATATAGTCTTCGAAGCGATCTTCACGATTTGGGGCATCGTTGACCGCTGCTTTCCGGCGGGAAACGGAGGATTTCAGAACGCCTCCCAGCCTCCCAAATAGTCCAGTTCCTACTCCATCCAACGTCTTGGCTATCTCGTTAAGAACCTCTTGTTCTTCGTATGTAATCACGCCATCAGCTGATGCAACTTCGGTGAGGGCTCGCGTAACCAGCTCCTTATCGGCTGCGGAGCGGACTCCGGTCTGAAGATCCACGATAAGTCGTTCTCGTTCGGCCTGCCCGACCGGGGCCTCCAGATACATTTCCAGGGTGGTCCATTGCTGCCCCGAGAGATCGGGAAGGCGGAATAGAAGATCTTTGAGAGCATTGATCTCGCTACGGTCGAGTTCTCCGTCAACCCAGGCTAGGGCTATCATAACACGCGCCAGAGACATGATCAGGTTGGCATTCGACATATGTTGACCTCCAAAAAAACAGGTAATGGCTACATGGAGATGGAGCCCTTACGGAAATCGGTGGGGGAGATATGGGCGTTGATCAGTACAGGATGTCCTTCTCTCGATAGCCGGAGGGCTTCATCCAGAACGGCTGGGACATCTTCCGGTCGTTCCAGAAGGAGGCCTTTGCCGCCACAACCCTCCGCGACTTTGTGATAGTCGGTGTACAGCAGCTTGGTACCGACATCATCGCCCAGGATCTCGACTTGTTCTCGTGCGATTTGCGACCAACAAGCATCATTACCGACGATGGCGATGATGGGTGTCCGATGACGTACGAAGGTGTCAAACTCCATGGCGCTGAAACCAACCGATCCATCCCCGTAGATGATCCATACATCCGCCTTGGGTCGGCAAAGTTTCGCGGCAAGCGCGAAACCAGCCCCGACCCCGAGGGTGCCAAAGACCCCGGGATCCAGCCATGACAGTGGTGTCCGAGGTTGTACGACATAGGAGGCGGTGGCCACGAAATCCCCACCATCGGCTACCAATACGCTATTGTCGGAGAGCCTTGTGTCCATGGCCTGGCAGAGGCTGAGGGGATTGATACGTTCTACCGGTACTTTGGACTGCTTGTTGATCTCTTCATCGCGGGCGTCGTGGCGGGCACGAAGTTTGGCACGCCATTCCTCGCGGGCTGCCAGATCTGCCGGGCTGGTCCTGGCCTGGGTCAGAGCAATAAGAAATCCCTGCGGGTCACCATGAACACCGAGAGAGGGCGTGCGATTGAGCTTGAGTGCCGCCAGGTCCCGGTTGATGGAGATCAAGGTGGTGGACCGCCGAATATGGTTTCCATAGTCGAGGCGAAAATCGCACGGGACGCCGCAGAGGATAACCAGGTCCGCTTCCTTGAGCGCCAGGCGTCGCTTATGACGCATTTGCAGAGGGTGGTTCGCCCCCAATAATCCCCGGGCCATACCCGAGAGGAAGACCGGGATTTGGAGGCTTTCTATTGCTTTGACCAGATCGTTGAGACGGGCCGGATCAAGCAATGTCTGGCTGCCGATAACCAGTACTGGGCGGTCTGCTCCGGCGATATGCCGGGCTGCCGATCGGATCTCCGAAGACGTGGCTGTCTTTACGGTTGGCTCAGCGGGAGTCGGATTGCTCTGACCACGCACCGGTACAAATATTTTGTTGAGATGGCGCTTCAGATACCAGTTCAGGAGGCGGGTCCCCAGGCTTTTCGGTGCGGCGCTCTTTTTCAGGTACCAACTTCGGACCACGTCTTCTTCATAGAGAAGATCCACGGGTATTTCTACGAAGACGGGGCCGGGAGTTCCGCTGGCTGCCAGCGTAAAGGCACGCCGCATAGTGGGGACCAGATCACGAACCCGCTCTATCCGTGTTGCCCATTTTACGTGGGGGCGGACAAGAGCCATCTGGTCGATGTCCTGAAGGGAACCGCGACCTTTGAGCACCGTCGCCGTCGCCCCTCCCAGAACGACCAGAGGGCTTTGTGCCATCTGGGAGTTCTTGATGGCGGTTATGGTATTGGTCACGCCTGGTCCGGCGGTCACAGCGGCGACGCCGACCAGCCCGCTGAGCCGGGCATAGGCGTCCGCAGCGAAGACAGCATTTTTTTCGTCGCGGACATCGACTACGCCGACGCCGAGTTTTTTGCAGCCAGCCAGGATGGGGGAGATATGCCCGCCGCATAAGGTGAATATATGCTCTACACCAGCTGCTTTGATGACTTCAGCTATGCGCGTTCCACCGTCCATTTCTGCCCCTGTGTTTTACGAGTCACCCCTTTTACCTTTCCGGCGACCTCCTCACAAGGTCCCAGGTCGATGTGGTGTATTAAGGACCATCAAACTGTCTTAGAACAGGGTGATTTGTTCGGGGCCGGGGCGTCGAAATGTGGAAGGTTTCGGGCCGACGGGGGCGGTCCCATAGCCGAGACGTTCGGTCCAGGTGCGAAACAGGCTTTGAATAATCTCCCAACGGGGACCTTGACCGCGCATGCGATGGCCGAAACGGGCGTCGCTTATATTTCCGCCGCGGCATAAGGCCAGTTGGTTCATGACTCGTGCGGCTCGATCCGGAAAGGCGTGTTTCAGGCGTTCGAAAAACACATCGTGTACCTGGCCCGGGAGTCGAAGGAGAATCATCCCTGCATAGGATGCTCCGGCCTCGCGGGCTCGTTTCAAAATTTCAGGGATGGCCTGATCATTCAGGCCGGGAATGATGGGCGCCACATTCACACCCACCGGGATCCCCGCCCGGCTCAGGCGTTCGATAGTACGGAAGCGACGGGCGGGTGTGGGGGCATGCGGCTCGACGGCTCGAGCATGCTGCGGGTCATGAAAAGGAATACTCAAGACGACACTGCAGGCGGCGTTCTCGGATAGTTCTTGTAGGAGCGGAATATCTCGTTCGATTAAGGCCGATCGCGTGATGATACCCACCGGGTTGCGGTAATCGCGGCAGACCATCAGACATTCTCGTGTTTTTTCCAGACTGGCTTCGATGGGTTGATAACAATCCGTAACACCGGAAAAGACCACCTGTTCTCCGTGCCAACTGGGCTTGTCGAATGCCACCTGGAGCAGAGCCGCAGCCTGGGGTTTATAGAGGATCTTCCGGTCGAAGTCGGTCCCCGTCCCGAAGTCGAGATAACTATGCCCATTTCGTGCGTAGCAATAGCTGCAGCCATGATAGCAGCCACGATAGGGGTTTACACTATAGGTGAATGGGACGTCCGGGCTGTCGTTGCGTGACAAGATGGATCGGGAATGGTCTTCGTACAGTTCCAAGCGGGTTTTTGGAGGCGGACCCAGATATTCCATCGCCTGGGAGTGCCATGGATTGGGTGGGTTGGAGACCTGGCGTATGGGATGTTGTGTTGATAGATCCATGGATCCCAGAATACCTGAACATACGTTCAGGTCAAGTAGGTTTTGATCCCTTCAGTTGCTCCGTTGGATTGGGTACGTTAGCCTCTGAACCTTCTTTGCAGGCGAGCCGTTTCTATGCGTGCACCAATCCTGGTATTTCTTGCTATGACGCTTGTGGGGGGCTGTACCCGGAAACGGCGTCCAGCACCGCCTCCGAAGGTAAAGTCGATCTCCCAGGACATCACTTCGACCTCGGCGGCCCCCAGGGAAGCCGATCCCTCAACGGACGGTGGCCAGCGGGTGGAGAGTGATTCCACTTTGGAGCCTGTGCCTGTGTCGACCTCGGCCGAGACTCTTATGGAAATAGAACTTCCGCGGGTGAAAGGGGAGTTTGGTGTACCGGATGCTCCCAGCGTCCTGGTAGGGATGGAGGCCATTGGCGTTCATGTGGCTGAGCCTCCGAATGAACCCGTCGAGCTGCCCAGGGGGGCCAAGATCTCCCAGCCGCTAGATGGACATTCGGATGCAGAGACGAATCTTCAGCTCGTAGCATTGCAAGAAGGAAAATACCGCCCGGGAGAGAAACCACCCGGGACGGGGATCCCAGAATTGATCAGTGCTTTGAAGGTGCTGAAGAACTTCCAGAATCGGGTTCTGGCCCTATCCATGTCTCGTGAATACGGAGATCTGAGTCTATATGTGGACCGAAACGTGCCCTTTGCGACGGTATCGTTGGTGTTACAGAGTATGGAACAAGCGGGATTTCGAGATTTCTATTTCGTGGTAGGGCCGCCGGAGGCGCTGACCAGTATCAAGAATGAAGTCCCTCGCCTGAATATGCGCGAGATGTTGCCGGAAGATGTCGACAAGCTAGACCATTGGCAGGCCGACCTGATGTTGCGCTGGGTAGATTCCGGCGTTCGCGCGATTGCGGCGCCGCGCTGGGGGCGTTCCGGTGGGCAGGTGTCTGCAGTGGGGATGCTCAATGGAGGCCGTCTTCAACCCTTTGCGGTGACGGCTGAACCGAAGGTATGTCCCGCAATCGGGCGTTTGCCGCGAGGTAATCTGGACAAAAAAACAGCCAGTAATCTGGGAAGTATGATGTGCCGCGTGAACGGCGGCCGCCTAAATGTATATATGATGCCTGCCGCGGATACGTCTTTTAACGAGATCATACAGGTGATGTTGGCCGTCCATCCGACTCGCCGCTGTTGGGGTACCTCGTCCCTAGCGCGTACTGTGATGACCGGCCCGGGGCCAACGGGTAGGGCTGGCCCGACGGACTGCAGTCAAGTCCTACCGGTTCGAGGTGTACCGGAACGACTTCGTTCCGACGCGAAACGTTTATTGGGGTTGGGGTCCCCCTGAATCATTACGGGCCCGTTTAGAAGGAGAACGATCGATGCGACTTGCTGTTTACGGACTTATGATTGCGGTCTTAATGGGCCTGTATGCCTGTGGAGGCGCGAGGGTTGTGGATGCTCCGGTGACGACGGCTGAGGTGGCTCCAGTGGATCCACTGGGAGACTTCCGTGGTAAACGGGTCAATCTCGACGAATGGTTCGTGCTGCGTGCAAATCCCATAGGTCTGGAAAGAGCCGCGATGACCGTCACGCTTGTCGGAGTCCAGTGGACCGAGATCGAGGGTCGTAATGGCAAGATCCGCCGCGAAGGGACGGCCACGGTTCTGGTGGAGAAAGGTGAGGAATCAAGCCGGGTCTTTCTCGGGCAGGATGAACGTAGAAAACGCTATGGCCATTGGCTCGAGATCCGCAATGTGGGCGAGGCCTATGTACAAGAGAAAGGAAAGTGGTTCGCATTCGTGGAGATCATCGTCCGTTCTGCCGAGTGAACGGGCCCCTTCAATCGTCCGCGATCAATACGGCTCGAACCGGCGAAGCATCGCAGCCCAGCAGGGGCAGGGGCAGGGCGATCAAGGTGTAGAGGCCGGGTTCGACCGCTCGCAGATCGACACCTTCTAGAATAGCCATATCCCGTGAAGCGATGGCGTTATGACTTTCCAGAATTTTGTCATGGAAAGGATCTACCGAGGGCGTGTCCAGGCCGATCAGGCGCACCCCTTGTTCGTAGGCCAATGCGACCAGCTCGGGTGAAAGACTATTAAAATCTTCGTTGAACTGGTTCGGATCGGGGAATGACCCCGTCTTGAAAAGTAGTCTGGGTTGCGTGAGCCTCGTTCGGACATCGTCGGGTTTGATCCGTGCGTTCGGTTCCACGTCTACCGCTACGATCTGGCATGGGCCGTAGTAGAAGGAAAGGTCCCGTGTGCCGATTCCGCTGCCATCCTTTACATAGTGATTGGGCCCATCGGTATGGGCACCCAGATGGACCGTGGTGTGGATTGTGCTCAGGGTGAGATTGTCACCACCAGCCATGTCCAATAATACTTCACGCCGAAATGGGCTGTCACCGGGCCATACACCGATCTTTTCGGTAATGGGAGGGGAGATGTCGAGGATTCGAGGGCTCATTACGACTTAGCCCCCGGGCTGGGCGACGACCTTGAATTCTACGGCTATTGGCGTGGGTAATGCCTTAATAGCGAGGGTCGTTCGTGTGGGTTGGATTGTGCCGAAGGTCTCGTTGTAGACTTTGTTGTAGCCAGCAAAATCCCGGTCCATATCCACCAGAAAGGCGGTTATGTCCACAACCTGATCGAGGGAAGAGCCGCTCGCTTCCAGGATGATTCGGATGTTTTCTATAACGGCCCGGGTCTGTGCCTCGATATCGTAGTTGCGCGGGGCACCCTTTTCATCATGGATAGGCCCCCCGGGAATATCGTTGGTCTTGGACTGGCGCGGGCCGACACCGGAGAGATACAGCAGATCCCCGACGCGGCGCGCATGTGGATAGGAACCCACCGGCTTGGGGGCCGCGTCGGTATGTATCGTGTCGGATTTCGGTTCGGGAGCGGGTTCGGGAGCGGGTTCGGGAGCGGAATCGTCTCCACTGTCCACCACGTTCCGGTCACCGCCAAAACTGTCAACATCGTCCTCGTCGAACTCCTTATCGCCAAACCCGCTGGGAGTTGGAGTTAACGAGATCACCGCACCACCGGTTCCGTATAGGGGTGCATAGGCGTGTACATTGCCGTCGTAGTTGTTGTTCTGTCCCATCACAGCGGACATCCACCACATGGGTTTGAAGTTCACCACCTTCTTCACGCGGATCTGTCTGTGCACCTCGCGAGAGAGCTGTGCCACATCCTCCAGGCGGCCCTGGCCGAGGAATTCGAGGAGCTTCTGGTTCCACTCCTCGTCCTTGGGTGAATGAATGGCATCGTCGGCGGGGTCAATGAACTCCGTGAACAGGCGATTGGAGAGGGTCATAACCGTCACAATCGCCGCTTTCTTGCCCTGGCGTTCGATGGCATCACGGGCCGCTTTTCCGAAGACCACACTCTCTGCACGGTCTGCGTAGACATTGCTTGAGACGATACAGGCCGGGATCTCGTTGTTGGGGTTCAGAAGTTTCAGGGCGACAACGGAGCCGGTGTCGATGGGGAAGCCGTGGTAATCAATGGTCCGGGCGTATAATCCGCGTTCCTTGGAGCACTCCAACAGGGTGTGGGCGAAGTCGGTGTCCATCTTGAATTTGTAGGGTATGGAGCCGAGATCGTGAAAGACGTCGTCGACATGTACCCATTCGGGTTCGGCACGCGCCTGGATCTGGTGACCGATTACGCTGGGCCACATCGTGCTGTATACGAGGATCAGATCCGCGCCGCTGGCCTGCAGTTCCTGGCGTGCCTCTTCGAAGCCATCACGGAGCCGCTGCCAGCCTTCATTCTGTTCCGGGGCCAGCAGCGGATGGGGAATACCCGGTACCACAATGCCTTTTACAATGCCGCTCATGCCGGAGTCCCTCCTTCTGCAGGTTCAGGATACCAGCCGAATATGGCGTTTCCCGTCCCAATGACGGTTCCGTAGGCGTAGAACTCTGGATCGTACTTTGGGTAATCAAGGGCCGAGAGAAGCCAGGTAAAGCTACCGGCGTCGGATTCGGATACGGCCTGCTCAATGAACTCGGGCATCACATCCACCACTTCCTGCGTCTTTCCGGAGCGTAGCATCTCAATAATGCGCATATCCCACAGATACTGATGGTGGTTGTAGATATGTTCATGGCTCATATCTTCCGGTACGGAGGCCTCCGTGGTGAAGTGCCGATGTGATAGAGAATTGCTTGCCAGGAGAAGCACGCGTCGACCGCTCTTCTCGATCGCTTTGCGTGTGATGCGACCGAGCTCTTTGGCCTGTTCCTGCATGACCTCCACGCTGTAGTAGGCGGTCGACCGGTTGGACGAGATCCCGACGATGGGTTTGTTCCAGTCCGGATTCGAGAGATGGCAGGATACGATGGTTCCGTAGTCGACCCGGAAATCCGGGTTCTCCATCATCTTGACCACCAGCCCCTTATCGGCCGCCTCGTCGTGCATCATGCGGGCAAGCTCGACGTCTACATCCAGCTCGTAGTGAAAGCGAAACAGGTTCGGGAAAACCGGATCCACGGATAGGGATTTAAAATGAGGCACCCCCAGAAAATGGGTACCTACATAGGTTTGCCAGTGGGGCGATAGGACCACGATTGTGTCGAAATCAATTCCAGCCAGGTCGCGACGTAGTTTTTCGTAGCCCCAGCGGAGCTGTTCCCAGCCACATTCCGCGCTTGGCTCATTTTGCGGTGGGTTTTCCGCATACACCAGATGCGGTGGATGTGGCGCAAGCGCTGCCGCTACAATTCGTCCTTTCTCGCTCATCAATTGTCTCCCAGATAGACACAGATATTTTGTGCTTCACTAAAGAATTCCAATGACCAGGTCCCGCCCTCACGGCCCACTCCGCTGTCTTTCACCCCGCCGAATGGGACTCGAAGATCACGGAGTAGCCAGGTGTTCACCCAGACCATGCCGGTGTCGAGGCGGGCGCTGACCTTATGGGCCGTCTCGAGATTTCCCGTCCAGACCGAGGCGCTCAGACCATATCGGACTGTGTTGGTCAAACGTACGGCATCGTCGGCGTCCGAGAATCGTTGGATTGTAACAAGTGGTCCGAAGACCTCCTCTTGCGTAATCCTGCATGTCTCGTCCACATCGGTAATTACGGTCGGTTCGAAAAAAGCTCCATCCGCGAAGGAACCAGTCAGGTCCGGACGTTTTCCTCCCGCCACCACCGTTCCGCCTTCCTCCTTCGCAACGGCTACATATTGCTCCACTTTGTCGCGATGAGCCCGGGAAATAACGGCTCCAATCTTTGTGGACGGGGCCATAGGATCGCCAACGGTGAGTTCCTGCGCCTGGCTGGCGAATTGCTCCACAAAGGCGTCGTAGATACCTTCCTGTACCAGTATCCGGGAACCGCAGAGACAGATTTGACCCTGGTTTGCGAAGGCCGCTCGTAGGGAACCGCTGACGGCCTTGTCCAGGTCGCAGTCATCGAAGACAAGAGTGGCGTTTTTCCCCCCGAGTTCCAGACTCAATTTCTTGAAGTGGGGGGCGGCAGATGCAGCGACCCGGGCCCCGGTGGTGGTCCCACCGGTGAACGAAACGCCGCGAATGGCTGGGTGTTCGACAATGGCCTGTCCCACTTCCGGGCCTAAGCCATGGACCAGATTGAAGACCCCGGCCGGAACCCCCGCTTCATGGATGATTTCCGCCAGAAGGGTGGCGGTTGTGGGGGTGAGTTCACTCGGCTTGGCGATGATCGTATTACCCATGGCGAGGGCCGGTGCGGTCTTCCAGGTCAAAAGATAGAGTGGAAGATTCCAAGGAGTGATGAGCCCGACGATTCCGACGGGTTTACGGACCGTATAATTAATCGCGTTGGGCATGCTATGACAGCCGGTTTCATCATGCCGTATAGCACCCGCGAAGAATCGAAAGTTTGCCACTGCACGGGGAATATCTACGCTCCGGGCGAGGCCAACGGGTTTTCCTGTGTCCCGTGATTCGGCCAGGGCGAACTCTTCCAGCCGTGCCTCAATTTTGTTCGCAATCGCATCCAGATAATCCGCACGTTGGGCTGTTGTGGAAGTACTCCAGGGGCCTTGCAATGCTTTGCGGGCGGCGGCTACGGCGCTGTCCACATCGACGGCCCCGCTTCGAGGGATTGTGGAAATACAGGTGTTGGTAGCCGGACAAATATTGTCCAGAGTCCTTCCGGTGGTGGCGGTCAGCGCTTGCCCGTCGATCCAATTTGTCAGTGTCGGACTCAAGATCGACCTCGTGTTGATTCGTCTCGATGGCTTTTCCAATCGTAGTACCAGCGATCCTGATCCGGATCCCATTCGTCCCAGGTAGGAACATCGTCCAGGCGATTTACGTACGAGGCCGGCACGACTCCAGGAACAACAAAGGCCTTCTGACGATGTAGAGGGTAGGGGTTTCGTAGCTCGAAGCCCAGAACCCCAAGAATGGACCGTGCCACATACCATGTGGCCTGGTCATTCCACCCGTGCGCGATCTTGATGACGACGCCCAGTCCGTCGGGGAAGTCGGGATGTTGAATGGCGAGTCCAAGAAGTCCGTCGGCGCCTTCTTTGGCGATGACCTGTCCGCCGCTCGACTTGAGTATGGTGCTATCCAATCGGTTGAAACCGCCTACGAGATCCGGATTACGGATCATCGCTTCCCAGATCCAATCCTTATCCTTTTCCAGGGCAAGACCGGCAAAAAGCAATGCCAGTTCAGAAACTGTATTGGAGATCGTTGGTAGTCCACAGCCGTCCTTGGCTACACGTAGTGGCTCCCAATCTTCGCCCAGATAGGAGCGAATGACAGCGAGGAAATCTTGGAAAAACTCGTGCTGGGGCAGGGTGTATCCGGCTCGATTCCAGCCACGAATATGGCATCCACGAAGAATCGCTGCGTGTTCTCCGGAACAGCAATGGTACCAACGGCGAGCTCTGCGAACCTGGCGACCGAATTGAATGAGCGGTACATCCAGGGGGGTTTGCATCAGGCCCCATTCCGATTCGGTGAGAATCGATTGGGCGGCGCGGATATGTTCGGTGTCACCGTTGTGGCTGGCCAGGCAGACGGCTTTCTGCTCCCAGCTTAAGACGTCGGCGAGGTCGTCCGCGAATACCTTCATGGTGATGGGTTTCATCATGCTTCGGCCGTAGCAGAGAACGTTCCCTCCGAAGGAATGTACGATCGATTTGCCACTGGCCCAGGCGACGGCTCCGTGGATGGTGTTCTCGCTCACGCCGTTGCGGCGGTAGTCCACCAGCGGTTCCCACTCTACATCGCGACCTGTGGCGATGCCTTCGACCTTTGAGCCTAGCGGGCTCTCCGGGTAGATGGTGCTACCCGGTCGTGTGCCGGACACCGAGGATGGTCCCTTCAGCTTGGTCATAGATTCAATCGCTCCTGAACCAGGGGCTCGACCCGGGTTTTGAAGGTGGTCATATTCTCGATGACCCGTGCACTGTTATGGTTGAAGAAATCGAACCATAACATCAGTCGGTCGTCGGGGTGAAAGCGTTCAATGATCTGGTCCGCTACCTCCGAGGCATTTCCGATGATGGCGTTGTTGGCGGCTTTTTTGACCTTCTCTGTATCCAGGGTGCCTTCCAGCGCGGTCCAGTAGGCCGATAGGGCGTTTTCTGCTTCCTGGTGGGCATAGCTCGAACGTTCGCTTGGGCTGAGCCCGGCTTGTTCGTTGACGAAGACCATGACGGTACGGGGCATATAGCTTCTTTGCCATGGTCCACCGTCCGGATGGTAGGCGTCCCGCATTCTAGCGTGGGTCGCTTCGATCACGTCCGTCCGGGTGATGGACAGATTAAAAACCTGAACCGGCAGGAGCTCGTTGACGACCTCCTGCTGACGGGGATCATGGCTGCCGATGACCAGTTGAAGGAGCTCCCGTCGCCATTCCTGGGGGATGATCTTCAGCTGCTCAAAATTCCATTGGGGGGCGATCTCAATCTGTTCTGCTGTGGTTTCCGCAGCGGTCTGTACGCGCTGCCAGTCCTCGTCACTCCGGAAATCAGCACGGCAAAAATACCGGGTTGCAATGTCGTCGCTGCAAAGAGATTC
This sequence comes from Myxococcales bacterium, assembly GCA_963578775.1. Lineage (GTDB taxonomy): Bacteria > Myxococcota_A > UBA9042 > UBA3505 > UBA3505 > UBA3505. Next base: position 8,465 of record CAUZEG010000024.1, on the reverse strand, counting down.
CCCTTTTAAAAGACGCAAAAAGATCTCGGCGGCTTCGCTGAAGATCTTATTCTTGAAGACGCGTCCCGCGGCGTTCTCGGTCGCGTTTCGGGGGACAACACCGGTGGCCCGGTTCATGAAATCGAAACGGCCGGCGGCAAATCCCACGTGAATTCGTCGCTGTTCATCCGGATTGAGTCCATGAAGGCCGCAAAAGGCGGCTACACGTTCTGCATGGGTGACCGGGCCACCCATACAGAGGATATTCATGATCGCGGACCCGACTTCAATTCGGCTGGTTCGTTGGTAGACTTGATGTGCCAACTGAAGGAAATCGACGTTCAGCCCGACTTCGCCCTTCCAATGGGGGACTACGGGTTGCCGATTGGTCTTCTGGACTTCGCTGGAAAGATGGGACTCGGCAATCCATCCCACACGGTATCCAAGCTCATCTGCGGCCTGTACCTGCTCAAAGAAATTCCCGAACATTTCCGACTCGGACGGCATGAATCCGTCCACAGGAGTCTGGCTGATGGAGAAGAATATATCGTATTGCATGGCGGATCTCTCCTTCCGTCGAGCCGCAGTGAGGTCATTCCATAACGCATCGCGATGGCCAGCTGCAAGCTCAGAAACATGGATGGCTCTATTTGTTGGCTTCCCAGGAACGAATTGACCGTATGTGTGCGACTCCTGTACGGTCCTTAACGGTTTCACAGCGAGGGACGATCGTGCCGCTCACCTACAACCGCTATCTGCAGATGGACGAGCTGCTAGGGCTTCAAAAGCCCCTGTCGGATGGGCCAGAGCATGATGAAATGTTGTTTATCGTGATTCACCAGGTCTACGAACTATGGTTCAAACAGGTGATTCACGAGATGAACAAGCTACAAGAGAAGATAGACGCGGATGACGTCTATGGGTCGTTGCACACCTTGAAGCGGGTTCTTACGATTTTTAAGACATTGGTGGGTCAGGTCGATATTCTGGAGACGATGACACCATTGTCTTTTCTGTCCTTCCGGGCCCGGCTGGATAAGGCCAGCGGTTTTCAGAGTGCCCAATTCCGGGAACTCGAATTTCTATTGGGCCATCGAGACGCGGACAAATTGAAAAACTATGCCGAGGGCAGCATGTGGCGGGAGCGCTTAGAAGCCGGCCTGCAGAGTCCTTCCATATACGATACGTTCATCAACTATCTTGGGCGTCTGGGCTACACGATTCCGGCTGATGTGTTGCAGCGTGATCGGAGCAAGACCCCCGTACCGTCGAAAGGACTCCAGGAGATTCTCATCGACGTTTATAAAAACCGGCCGGGTGTGGCGCAGATCTGTGAGCGAATGGTGGATCTGGACGAAGGTCTACAGGAATGGCGCTACCGGCATGTGAAGATGGTAGAACGGACCATCGGCACAAAGATCGGCACAGGCGGTTCGGATGGAGCCGAGTATCTTCGGCGTACCTTGTTCCGCTCTGTTTTTCCGGATCTATGGGCGATACGGGCGTCTTTGTAAGATTTCCAATCGATTGTAGTCAGACGTTTATTCGGGGCCTTTGAAACGGCTTCTACAAAATATAGATCCGTGATAAAATCTTTGCAGGGATTCGAGCAGTTGAACTTCTGGTCTCAGCGATGGGATTAGCCGCGATGATTTGCGTCTGGTGTGATAACGCACAGCCTGTGCATAAGGGAGTAGAAGTAGAAGATAAGTTCTTCTGCTCCCGGACCTGTATGGGCGAATATAAGAAGAAACAGCAGGCGGACGCGGCCGTCGATACGATGTCGACGGAAGGATCGGAGCCTGGAGAGACAGGCGGCGGTGATGGGGCCAGGAACGACGGTCCGATTGACTACCTGCCTCGCTGGAAACGTTTCATCGCGACCTATCTGCCGCGTGGCAACGACGAAGTTCTCTTAAAGCTTGAAGTACAACAATGGCGACGTTCGTTCCCAGCCCATGAATGTGCTCACTTGTATCCCGGGTATGCGGCTTGGAGTTTTGCCCAGGCCATTGTGAAGGAAGACAAGACACCCTCCGAAAGATTGGTCGAGGTCTATCAAGCGACTGGGGTCGTATATCATGAGCGCTTCCGGAGGGCGGTGCAATTCCTTCGCATGTACGACAACGATGGTGTTTTCTTTGAAGAACTACGGTTTCATTCCGATATCATCAAGGCAGGTCTGGGGTCCGAAATGGCCGAACTTCTGAACCGGAAGCTTGGTAAGGGAATCTCCTTTCAGCCCTCAGCCAGCGGCTCGGGGCTCGAAATGAGTCCGGGCGCCGCTCCCCGGCTTGGCCGCTTCGCGAAACCAGCTCAGGCTTACGTGAAGTCCCTGTCGCGGATTTTGGAGAAGACCAATGAGATTCTTCTCAAATATCGTAAGCCGCAATATGGCCAGATCATGATCGAGGTAGCGGCTACGCTACAGATCAAGAACTATGAAGCGCGCTGGCTTGTTGGACGCCAGAAATTCGAGGAATTAGTACAGTTGCGTGATGGTTCCGTTCTCCCGGATGATTACGGGACCGAGGGTTATGAACCCAACGACTGGGAAAGTTCGTTGGCGGAGGTCAATACCAGCCAGGTTCAATGGATCTCCTGTCTGTCATTCGGGGGATTGATTGTCGGTCTATGGAGCGGCCTTGGCATGGGGTTTCTTGTGCTTATGGTGTTGGGATTGCTCCTGATCGGTGCGATTGTCGGTAAGCAGATTGCGCTGGCTCGGGTGGGGTGGTCGGCCGCAGACTATGAAAAGATCGCTGGGTTGGACCACCGCCGCAAGGATCTAAAGGCCGCCGTAGACCTCAGGACCGAGAAGATGACCGAGCATGTGGAGGGCGTTGAGGCGGATCCTGACGATGAACTGTCGGATATGGAGTTGGCGAAAAAAGCTTTCGAAGACCTTCGCTCTGCCTTCGCAGCAAAGGAAGATCTGGAGGGCGCGCAAAACCTTTTGCAACGTAGAGCTGTAGCCCAGAAAATCATCTCTGAGGCGGGTTCCGGCGACATTACGGCCATTGTTCGGGAGAATCTGGTCGATCCACCACCGGCTTCGACCAGCACGGCGAATAGCGCTTAGTTCCCCTGATAGATACGAATAGCAATGCCCAGGTTGGCGAGGTCGTCGGAAAAATCAGGATAGGAGATCCCCGCCGCATCCGCATGCTGAATGAGACTGGCACCTCTGGCCAGGGCGGCCGCGATCGTGAAGGCCATGACCAGTCGATGATCTTTCTGAGGATCGGGTTCGGCCGATTGCAGGCTCTCCGAGCCTTCGATGACATATCCATCCATCGCCTCATCGGCTTTCACCCCGAAGTCCCGAAGCCCCTTCACGACGGCCTTGATTCGATCACTTTCCTTATACCGTAGTTCTTTCGCGCCGTGCACAGCGCTTGTGCCCTGTGCAAGGGACATAGCTACTGCGAGGATGGGTAGTTCGTCGATCAGTCCGGGGATCTCATCCGGAGTAATCTCTGTTGCCTGGAGCCTGGAGCCCTGCACTCGGATGTCTCCGATTTGCTCTCCCGATTGCGTGCGAGCGTTTCGCACCTCGATCTGTGCACCCATTCGTTGGAGTACACGTAGGTAGCCAGCTCGTGTTGGGCTCAAGAGGATGTTTTCGATGAAGAGGTCACTTTCCGGGCGAAGCGCGGCCAGGACCGCAAAGAAGGCTGCCGAGGAAGGATCTCCGGGGATATGGAGAGTCAGAGGACGGAAATTATGGAACGGTCCTGTTACCTCGGCGTATCCAGGCCCAAAGCGGATAGGCGCACCCATCTCTCGGAGCATTCGTTCGCTATGGTCACGGGATTGGCCTGGCTCACTTACGCGGGTTATTCCCTGGGCACCAAGCCCTGCCAGTAGAACGGCGGTTTTTACCTGTGCACTGGCTACCTCGAGCCGCAGCTCGGTGCCAACAAGGTCGGCGTTTTCTACCCGCAGCGGCAATGTGCCGTTGCGACCTTCGGCCCGAATGAGGGCACCCATGTCTTGTAGGGGGGTTGCGATCCGGTCCATGGGGCGTTGCGATAGAGATGAGTCGCCGACGATTATCCCCTGGAGTTGTTGACCAACCAGAAGACCGCCGAGAATCCGAGCTGTGGTACCACTATTGAGACAGTCGAATGTCTGCGTTGAGGGCGTAAGTCGGCCCGAACCCGGGCTCCGTAGCTTCAACACTCCTTTGGGCTGTGGCATCAGGCCTACTCCGAGGGATTCCACCATGGCCAGGCTGGTCAGATTATCGATTCCCGTCGGAAAATTATGGAGGGTCGTTTTTCCCTTGGCCAGCGCACTGAAAAGAGTACCCCGGTGGGCAATCGATTTGTCCCCAGGCATACTAATATGGCCTGTTATGGGCTTCTGATCTCCTACAATACGAAACTTCACGAGGCATCATCCTGGCCAAGATGCACGCCTATGGACTGCACCTCGCGATGGTTTTGTTGGAGGGTGGACGGATCCCGGGGCGCGGCTTCGATCGCACTCTGGAGTTGGCGAAGTTCGCGGATCACGCCCTCTAGAATGGTGCAGACGTTCTGGGCGTTCTCGGTGCTGGCGTCCGGGTTGTCCATGCTACTCGCCATTTGACGAAGTTGACGCATAAGGGGGGCATCTAGTCGACGGAGTTCCCCCAGATCGGGATATAGGTGATGCAGCGTCTGCAGGTACGCGGCAGCCAATAAGCGGGGGCCATCTCGAAGGCCGGCGACCATAATATCATGCTCGTGAGCCAACCACTGGAAAACGGAAAAGCCCAGGCGTTCCCAGAACTCCTGGGCGCGTTCCAGGGCCTCGGGCCGAGTCGCCATAGAAGGGGTGAAGGCCACCGACGGCTGTGCGCCAGACGTGGGTGAAACCGATTCTCCGCTATCAATGATGCTCACAGATAGATAATGAAGGGTCAGCGGGATCATATCGTCCGCGAAGTCGGTGATGGGCTCTTTAGTGGAGGAAAAATCCATTACCAGCGTTCCCGCCTTTGCTTGTTCGCTCACGTTACGGAGCCAGGAACGGGTAGACTCGGGGCTGTCGTCGATGAGGATCAAGTCCGCCGCATGAAGATCGTCCTCCTGCATCTGGAAATTGGCGATGACTCCCATAGCCTGAGCCCTTTGTGCGACCCACAGGGCCGATTTACCAAGGCCTGCGATTCGTACCCGCTCAAAATCTGGCCTTGCCTGGGTCATTGACCATCCTCCAGGATTGCGTGGATCTGCTCTAGAAAGCGCGTATTCTGATCCGGTGTCCCCAGGGTAAGTCGGATGGCTTCGGGGAATCCGTAGCAGGCCAGATCGCGGACAAGGATCCCGTGTTCGGATAAAGAAGTAGTGATCGTGTTGGCCGGTGTCCCCAGGTGTATGAGAAGGAAGTTTGCTCCGCTGTCGGGTACCTGGAATCCAAGATCCATCAGCTCTGTGCGTAGACGGGTCCGTTCGGTGTGGTTTGTTTCAATGGTTTGTTTCAGATGTTCCACATCTTCGAGGGCTGCCAGAGCCACGGCCAACGCCAATCGATTCAAATTGAAGGGTTGCCGGGTCTGGTCCATCGCCTGAATGATGGTCGAATTGGACATGGCATACCCGATTCGAAGTCCGGCTAGACCGAAAGCCTTCGAGAAGGTGCGCAATACCACAAGATTATCGAAGCGTTCGATGAGGTCTTTGGCCGCACGGAATTCCGGATGAGGCTCCGCGTACTCTCCGTACGCTTCATCCATGACCACCAGGGTTCCCGGTTCAACCTCGGACATCAGTTTCAATAGATCACGTTCCGAGAGGATCTCGCCGGTTGGATTATGGGGGCTGGTAAGAAATAGAAACGCCGCCCCCTCGCGTCGGCTCGCTTCAGCCAGTGCCGTGAGATCCTGGCATAGGCCCTGTAGCGCGATTTCGACGCAGGTTATCCCATTGGACCGTAGGAAGTGGCGGTACATACTGAATGAAGAGCGTGATACGACGCCTACCGCTCCGGGGGGCTGATGGACACGGGTCAGGACATCGATAGCCTCGTTCGAACCATTACCGATAAAGAACTGGTTTTTCTTCAGACCATGGTGGTTGGCGAGGGCCCCATGCAGATCGACGTGTTGGACTTCCGGGTAGCGATGGAGCTCGCTGAGCAGTTGGGTCACCGTCTCTTGTACTCGTGGTGAGGGCCCGTGAGCATGTTCGTTGGAACTCATCTTGGTGATGTGTTCCAGACCTGACGCTTGTCGCGCCGCGGCGATGGTTTGTCCGGCCGCATAGGGGGACAATGTACGTATTCCTGTGGGTATATGCGGAACCCGTTGGCCACGGTAGGCGTGGGCTACATTGGTCCGGATTGCGGCTTCGAGTTGGCGGATCTGCCCCGGATGGATACGCAGATTGTTCTTAGTAACCCACTCGACCCATAGATCTATGATGGCGGTACTGAGTTCGGATGGGTCCGAAGGTATCTTTTGATCGTTCCGTTCCAAAGTATGTGCTCTCAGATTTCGTCCCAGCGTTTGGTTCGGTCCTGGGTGTCTTGATCGGCTTGTTCCGTACGTGCTTCGCGATTGGCTTCCCGCAGTGCTACGAGAAGTTCCCAGTATTGTTCAATTAGTCCGGGCATATATTCGTGGTCAATGAACCATGTAGGGGTTTTGTAGCTGAAGTCGAGAACGTCATCCGGCAAATCTTTGGCCTGTAAAACAGCGCGCGTTTGTCTCGCGATATCCTCAAGAATGGTCATGATCGTGGAGTTTAAGACCAGGGTTTTGGGAACCGGGTCGGGGATTTCCTGGTCAATATTGAGCCATTGATTGTCGTCTTGGAGTCTGGCCATGATGGAGTCGACATGGACGGAGGCGAGTTCCGCGAGTTCGTCCTTGAGGGACCGCAGGCTTTCGTCATCCATATGCTGGGCATCGTCGCCAGCTTCCACAAAACAGCGTTTTCCTTCTCTCGACGGGAAGGCCCGAAGGTCGGCCTCCAATACCCGCCGCATTCGCTCGATGGTCTGAGAAAGCTGGGTTCGGATCGCCTGGGTCCGCTCGTTGACTTCGAGATTCTTGGTGTCCATGTATTCATCCAGGGGAAAGGTGGCTTGCATCTCCAGGTGTGAACCGGATGGTTGCAACCAGAGAGGTTTTCGCGAAGACAGAACTTCGTGCATATCAAATGGGAACGATGCCGCCAATGCAAGCAGTTCGTACGGGTTGTAACCGAATCAGGAAATAATCCCGATTGGGCATATCTTGTCATCCGCACATGTTTTCGATAGATGGCTGTGATGGCTTTCGAATCTCCGACAGTGCGAATCCGTATGGGCTGCATGCTATTGGGGATGTTTGCCGCCTTGTGGATGATGCCGTTGGGGCTGGCTCGTGCCGACGAAAAGGAGAGCTCCACTGAGGTGCGCTTTGAGCTGGACCTGGTTCTGCTGGTGTCGCCATCCGGTGCGATCAAGGTAACCCAGACATACAATGTCATGGACGGCAGTCCCGTACCGGACGAGTTGTCAATATGGATCCGGGGAACGGAACGACCTGGTTTCTTTTATGAAGGCCTTGGGTTGGAAGGGGTTTACGTCTACTCGGACACCGATGAATACCCATTGGTGTTTACGTCCACCAAGACAACCAATGGTATTCGTGTCGAGATCAGCGACCTGATTGTGCAGTTGAGGGAATCAGAGTCCAATACAATTTCAGTCGGGTATATTCTAAAAAACGGGTTTCGGGGTACTGCGTACCGCGGTGATTTCTTTGATCAGGACGAGCTTCCAGGACCGGTATACGGTGTAAGTGTTTCCCTGGAGGAGGAGTCGGCTGGAAAGGGCGAGTTGTTTTTAGCCGACGGAAGTTCAGCCTCGATTATTGACGCCAAAGGCCAGCGCCATTCCATGGACGACGAGGAAAGTCCCGACGCTGTGGTTTTGAAACGTTATGGCCAAAGCTTCGGCTCAAAGATTCAGCTGAAAATTCATGATGTTATGGTCGCTGAACTACCCCTGGGAGGAGAAGAATTCATCCTATTTGATTTTGTTGGCTTTATGCTTCCAAATCTGTGGTTCGTCATACCGTTTGTGTTTCTACTGTTTCTTGTTATTCGAACTGTGATTTATGGTCGGGCACGGACTGAGCAGATGGCGTCGGTGGAGCCTTTGGCTAAGGCGCCTGCCGGCATGGACGCCTCTTCTGCGGCCGCGATCTGCTACGGCGGTATTTGCAAGCGACTCTATTCTGCGACGCTAATCTCCCTTGCCCACCAGCAGAAGGTGCTGATTGAACAGGATGACACCAGCGGTGCTCTATCTAGTCTTCTAATACGCAGGCAGGAGAGCCTGGGTGAGGAATCAAAGGCAGCGGAGCGGGTATTATTCGACCGGATTTTATTTACCCGTAGTGAGACGGAATCCCTCGCTCGGGTTCATACAAAACTACACCGCAATTTCCTGGGAATGAAGCTCCGTTGGGGTCTCAGAGAGAATTTCTCGCGCCGCCAACCCATAAT
>CAUZEG010000023.1:0-29227 GCA_963578775.1 Myxococcales bacterium | reverse complement strand
TCTTCTTCGTCGGTGCTTTCTTCTTCGTCGGTGCTTTCTTCTTCGTCGGTGCTTTCTTCTTCGTCGGTGCTTTCTTCTTCGTCGGTGCTTTCTTCTTCGCCGGTGCTTTCTTCTTCGCCGGTGCTTTCTTCTTCGCCGGTGCTTTCTTCTTCGCCGGTACTTTCTTCTTCGGTGCTCATCTTTTCAGTTGTTTCTGCTTGCGGCTTTGGTGTTTTGGGTTTCCGGCCTGCTTTTTCTCCACTTTTCTTTCGCTTTACCGGAGCTACGATTACGACGATCTGCCGTCCCTCTCGTTGTGGGTAGGATTCGGCTTCTCCTATATCCTCAAGGGTTTTGATCAAAGCAACGAGTCGTTTCGCCTCGTCATTCGCATACATAATTTCACGGCCGCGAAAACGTACCGTGAGTTTTACTTTATTACCTGACTCCAGAAATTTACGTGCTTGGCGAAACTTGAACTCAATGTCGTGTACATCCGTCTTGGGTCGAATCTTGATTTCTTTTACTTCAACTACCGTCTGCTTCTTCTTCGCCTGGACCTGCCTTTTCTTCGCTTCGTACTTATAGCGTCCAAAATCCATGATGCGGCATACCGGCGGATCGGCCTGGGGTGCTACCTCCACGAGATCTAATCCACCCTCGCGGGCCATATCAATCGCTACCTGCGTTTCGAGTATTCCGGCCTGCCCTCCCTCCGCGTCGATAACTCGCACCATAGGAACACGGATACGATCATTTACACGGGGACCATCAAATGTCGGGGCGGATTGCCTGTAGAATCTTCGGCCCATGGACCTCCTGCTGAATCAACTTATTGGTGTAAAAAAAAGTACTGACTCTCTCAACTTTCATCGATGGTAGGCACGGGCGGGATTGAACCGCCGACCCCTACCGTGTCAAGGTAGTGCTCTCCCACTGAGCTACGTGCCTAAGACAAAACGAAAGATCCAGACGAATGGCGGCGCATGATAATTACTTCCACGTGGATGTCAACCTGAAAGAGCACTAGAGGCTGCCGTACAAAGGCGTGTTTTGTTTCGGGAATCTTCGTCTCTCCGGGTGTTTTTTGCCCTATCATCTTCCGGTCCGCAAAAATCCAGGCCTGCAGAAACGACCAACGGGCCACTTATAGCCGGTTGGTGAACGAAAAACCGCGACTCCCATTCAAAGCCTGTAGAACCACAAAAACAGGACCGGACGGAGCAAACGGACATCATCAAAATGAGATGCGTTATTTAATAGGCCGGATCATGCCCGCGGCCACATGTCGGCCAGCCTGTTCGCGAGCAAAGCGATTCCGATAGACAAGTTCACGAAGTAGAGACAGCTCAAATCCCAGAGCTCCCAGGAATGCTGTAAATAACACCAGGGATGGTGCCCCACATACGATCACAAGCAGAAAGAACAAAACGTATACATCACGTTTCACGGCATATTTCAGAACGGATTGAAGCCGAGGCAAAAAGCCCACGCTGGTCGCGGCCGAATCGGTCTCAAAGCTCCAATTGAAGTCACAAAGGTCCCCCGACCCCATTCGACGAATATCGCGATACATATAGGCCAACCCAGGGAGAATCAACGCAACGGTCAGCAGCGCTAGTGCCAGGGGCCAGATAGTCCCATAGTACCGCGCCAGCCCGATGCCCGTCGCAAGAATAAAGCTGTTGTTGACGATATCGTCCGTAACGGTATCAAACCAGGCACCAGATAGGCTGCCCAGGTCCTTCAAGCGTGCCAACTCACCGTCCACACAATCAATGATCGCCCCAACCTGCAATAATAGAGCTCCCAACACAAATCCCGTCGGTGTACCGCTCGCCATGGAACCAGCTGCCATTAATCCGAGAATAAGAGCAGCACCAGTGGCGTGATTGGGTCGAATATTCAGATTGCCAATAAGACGAGTAATCCGCAGCGAGATGGGACGGTACAAAATAACGGCAATCGCACCATCCACGTCCATCGGTTTACGAAGTTCGTCCAGAAGGTGTGTTTCCAGTTGTTTACGAGCGGCCCGCTCCGTAGTCTTGCAATGGAAACCGTCTATTTCGATGTCCCGAAATTGGGCGCCACCATCCACCAATACGCGACCCACGTCGTCAATCGAGGTACAGGATCGCCAATCGCAGGTTGTCCGCAAAAGCTCCACGGGTACAGCCAGGGCCCCGCCATCGGCCGCCGAAAGAACCTGACCGGATTTCCGACAGGCTTGCACCAGCTCTTCCACAAAGCCCTTTCTGGCGATCAAATTCGGGTCCCAGAACAGAACCACACGGGTTCCTGGTTCGCATTGCACCCCGTTGGTCAACGTGTTCTCAACGTTCAGATTGGCCCGCTTCGGATATCCCGACAAGGACGTCTGTAATTCTGCCCCTGGGAGGTTACCAACAACCGTAACCCGGCTCCCTTCCGCATTCTCGAGACGGCGTACAATCCGTCCAAGACGCCGGATCCCCAAAATTGGTTGTCCAGCACTCGCCGCCTCATGGCGGGATAAGAATAATACGGTTTCAAACACGGGGCGACTCACATACTTGCGTTTCTACCCGCACCCAAAGCAACAACTGGGCCAACCTACGCGAAAAACACTTTATTGTTTAATATCAATGCTTTACGTGTTTTGGGCCGCGTTAGCATCCCGAAAAATCGGGGTACGCCTTATCCATCGATTCGCCAATCTGGACAACGGGTACTCCGCTCTGTCCAGAAGTGGATAAACGTTCCACCCCATTTTTGGGTGGTAACTCGTGCCGCCCTCAGCCTACTCGATCTTAATGTCGTCAACGAGAATCGCGCTATCGTAGATGCTATCACCGACGTCAGTGGCGTACAGGCGGAGCGTCACGGGCGGTCCACCGGGCAGTCCGGTTCCCACCAGACTCAGCTCGGTTCTCGCCCAGTGCTGCATTCGCCAGACTTCACCTTCTTCAAAATGAACATCCGACAACTCAAGCGGATACAGTCCCTGACATTGAAGGCATTGCGCCTGAGGACAGAGATCGTCGACCGCAACGTCGATAGTCTTCAGATTACCGTTTATGGTTTCCAGATCCACCTGGAAGGTGTCCTGGAACTGTGTTCCGCACCACTCCAGAAATTCCTCACTATAAAAACGCCACCAGATGGTCATCTTGGTACGTCCAGCGGGAATACAGAAAGCCTGCGCAAGTTCACCGGTGTCCTTGGTATAGCCAAGCCCCGTGGACAATATGCCCATAAACTTCCCAGAGACTGGCACAGCATCACCAAGTTTGGAGATGATTCGACCGTCTCCTTGCCGGAACCAACCCGAAGACGAGCCGAGTTCAAAGGATGGATTAATGAGGTCCGATCGGGATGCATCCAGGTTCTCGGCCCCGACGAGCCGGAAGAATGAATCTGCATTCTGGGGATCTGGCAATTCAAGATGAGCCTGACCACTTAACATGGTCTTTCCGGTCTGCTCCGACGGTCGGATCAACCGGTCAAAGAACTCCGCACCGCGTGTCGCGGCAAATTCATTGGAGATGTAATTGGAGTATCCCACAATGGTTCGCGCGCCCGCCCCAAAGAAGGCGGCAGCCATAGATCCATTCCAGATTGATCGACAGCTGCCCAGATACACAACACTCGTCGGGTAGGGGTTTCGAGCATGATAGCGTACAAAGGTGGGCAGAATTCCATATCGATCAACGCCAAATACCACGCGGCCGGCTCGTAAATCGGCTTGCGTATAGTCCACGCAAACGCCCTGAGGCTCACCAGATGCCAGTGATTGAATGGAGCAACGGCTTCCCGGTCCGCAAGACTCATCCGTGGTGCAGGTGTCTCCCACCTGTTTATTGAATGCCTGGCAATCGACGGGCTCACCGGTCCAGATGAGCTCTTGTGAGCCCTTGTGGAACCAATTATAATCATTCTTCGCTTCCGTGCTCAACGCACCAAAATACGTATCACCGTGCGATGCAATCGATACGACGCCATAGCTGGACATGTCCTGGAAACGATTCAGGTTGGCTGCACCATCCTGTAGAGGTCCATCCACAATATAGGGCGGGCAATCCACCTCGGCAAAGAGCTGAGCGATGGCATTATTCTCGTCCTGCGCCCCGAACTCAGATGAATAGGGGCTCAGAAGGAGGGCATTACGGCTACCCACATGTATTTTGTTCACCAACCCGCCGGAGACCTGTTCAATGTCCCCATCCTCAGAATTAGCGGATCCGCCACCGCGGTATCCCGCTGGACTGAGCGCAAGTGCTCCAAGTAAACCCGAATGATATCGAACCCACACACCGTGCCCATTCACCGATAAGCCGGATTCGGCAACATTAGGAGAGCCCTGAATTACCGCCAGGGCCTGTTGTACCGCACCGGACTGCCCACTCGCATCGACGGTACTCACATATGCATTTCGCGCCTGGGCATGCAATTCGACGATCTGTTGGCATTCACTGACAGGAACCGTGTGAAAGACATCGATCGGCAGAATCTCAGAATAGGATATCACGACACCTGGACCGTTCATAACCTGGATTCGAACTCGGAAAAAGCGACGACCTGGTAGATCCCCCGTCAATGTAAGTTGGGCACCGTAGATGGCATCACCAGCAATCTCATCTCCACTACCGATATCGCCATTATCCGCCATGGCTATCCCGGGCGATAAGGCATTCCCATTGGCATCCACTTCAATGAGTTCGAGGGAATTTTCAACGTAGTTGAGATATAGATCGGCATTGATGGCGAAAACGACGTTTACGGTCTGTCCCACAAATAGAACATCGGGCTTGGCGCGCAACGACGAGCCAAACTTGAATCCGGGATTAACGGTCAACGTGATCGAATCGGTCTGAACCTCGCTACCACGCACGGCGGTAACCGTGATGAGGTTGTCACCGATATTCAACGGAATCGCACTCGTTTTCCAGAACGGAAGTCCCTCGGCCGTACCGGTAGCCCCTGTCTGGGTCTGCCAGGTAATGCTCTGCGGAACACCGGTAATGATGCCTGTCAGAAATCCGGTCGTCGATGCAAAGGTACCAAAGGAATGCGCCGTAGGTGTGACGATCTTAAGTACCATCTCGGCCGAAGGGATGGACTGGGCACCCGTCGTATCAACACCATTCGCTCCATCCCCGCCCTGCGTCGTATCACCAAAGCTGATATCCGTGACAGCAGGCACATCGTAGGTTGTGGTGCCATCCCCAAATCCAATCGTGACATCGGAGCCCGAACCCGTGTCCTGTACTGGCGCATTACCATTGGAGGAGCCGCTACCACAAGCCAATGCCGTAGCCAGAACAAACATATAGAAAATCGGCAAATTAGAAGAAACTCGGATGTTCACGTCAAAAACTCCACCGAGGTCATAGAAAGACCACTGCAGCGGCTCGTTTCGTAGCCAATTAATATTGTATTCTTTAAGGCGCGTATCCTAGGAGAACGCTCCATCATTGACAACCCGAAAAGCGCTACCACCAGGTTTGGCGGGCTCCGTTACGTGGAGACAGTTGTTCCCTGGTATTTGCGGACACCAACGGGCCGAAATCTTGTGCTATAGCAAATCCTGAACATGTAGCGTATCAGACAACCTTCTGATACACCTTTACCAGGAAGTTGGTCATAAGAGGTCTGGAATCGTTCTCCGGGAACATATTCAATCGTCGTTGCCCTTAATTGTGGTCAGCTTTTTCTGTTTCGCATCCTGTACAGATTTCCGTCCTAGAACCGACACGTCCGGCCTGGACACATCAAATATCAAAACCTGTAATACGAACGACGACTGCGACAGCTTGAAGGGGGGTTGTGCCGACCCATTCTGCGATACCCAGGGGATTTGTGCCGTCACAATACCGGCCGACCGCTGTCTCGTAGATGGTACCTGTTTCACCAAGCTCGCCCACCCCACCAACAACTTCTGCCTGGAGTGCCGTCCCGAATTAAACCAAAAGGTTCTAACCCCAATCAGCTGCGGACCGGGAGAGATCTGTAACCCCGATTCCGGGTCCTGTGAGGGAAACCCGGAGATCCAACCTTCCGATATTTGTGAAGAGACTGACTGCACCGATACTCTGGAATGCGGGCCTCTCGGCTGCTGCCAGGAATTGTCCGACTGCGAAGACCTACCCGGTTCCTGCAGTACCGCCACCTGCCTCCAGGACATTTGCGAAGAGTCACCACTCACCGGGGAATGCCGCCGTATTCTCAGTTCGACTTCCGGTTGTGCCAAATCTGCCAAACCACAAACAACAACGGCATGGTCCACCGAACAACCGGATACCGGCAACAACGATCTATGGCAATTCCTGACCAACCCGGCCCGTGCACGATTCAACCAGGTAAACGGACAGGTGGGTGAAGACGCCGCCCTGTTCGGCCCGAACTTCTTTGTTTCCGCCCAGTGTTCGTCCGATCCCATCTGGATTCAGGTTGAGCACGATGGCCAGATCACCGGGGCGGTGCCCCACCTTCAGATCCGCCAACTCGGAACACTGGAGTGGATCGATCTCGGTCAGCTTCCGCCCGAGGAAATCAACCAGGTTGTGCTCCCACTTACCTCATTTCAGATATCGGCCATCCCGGAATTCACCCAATTCCAACTTGCTCTTACCTCCCAACTTTCTGTTGTTCCTCCGGGCGGCCATGTCACCATCTACAATGTGGTCGTAGCCACCGGCAATCCGCCAGCTTTCAATCCGGATACTACAGATATTGTCATGCCGGCCTTTACCACAAGCGAGCACTTCATACCGGTTATCGACCCAGATGGAACGGATACCCTGTTCTTCGAGGATCTGACTCCGCCACAGGCCGATGGATCGCCGGCCCCCTATATATTCCAACCCCTGGTCCAAAATGAGAATGGCGATGTCGGCGTAAAGCTCACCTTCCAGAACCCGATCCCAGGTACCTACACCGTCTACCTTGAGGTTCGTGATGGAGCGAGTCCAGACCGGCTCCGTAATCGAATCGCCCTGGATTTCCATGCCGGGGGAGAGGCGTTTTGCGGCAACGACGTAATCGAGGGCACCGAGGAATGTGATCTGGGCGCCCCCGAAACCCCACAACTCTGCACGGACTGCGTGGGTACTGAAATTGCGATACATACAGACGACGCAACGACGTATGACCTGCCGTCTCTGAGTTTGCTGGTCGGAGGCCAGAACTCCAGCGCAATCATAGCCTGGTCGGCCCTGGATCAGAACGGAGATTCAGATGTCTGGTTCCATTTAACCAACCCGAATACGTACGCAGAAGAGCCCATAAGTCCGGTTACAAGTTCCCTCGACAGTCACGGGCATATTGCCCCGAATGTCCTGGGTATTACCGATACGGTATTTGCTCTCGCCTGGGAGTCGATTGGCGACGACCATCAAATTTTTATGCGCATCTATGAAGAAGATGGAAATCCCATCCTGGGAGAATCCGTGTTCAGCCCCTATACGGATACCGCAGTCGACGGCATACATAGAAAACCACGGATGGCCCGTCTGGATGGAAGCACCATAGCCATCGCCTGGATCGATGATTGGACCGACAACCCCGACGACGATCCTCAAAGCCAGGTATCCGCCAATTTCCTCAGCATTCCAGGCGGACTATCGAGCCCCCAGGATTCCATCGTAATCAGCCATACCCCCGAAGCGCAGATTACCCATGTAGATGTCGTCGGCTTATCACCCAGCCGTGTTCTATTCGTCTGGTCGGAACTCCTTCCCGGCGAGAGCCGCATTCGATTTGCCGTAAAAGATCTCGTCAATGCATCCGCCGACATCCAGCCGACCCTGGTGGCTACGATACCCGAAGGCGAGCTGGGTTCTCCGACAGCGCATTCTCTGCCCTCGGGTGAGTTTCTGATTGCCTACACCCACCGTTCAAACGACGGGTCTAGTACGGTGGTAAAGCGAAAGCTCTATAATTCACTCGGAGCGGCCCTCGGCGTGAGTGTGGGATTGAAGCAGGTGCAAGGTGAGATCGTCGGAGGTCCCGTAATCAGCCGGAACGGTCTCAGCCAGGTAGTATTGGCCTGGGCTGCAATCCACGTGGATGGCGTCGGATTTGATCTATGGGCCCGCCGTGAAGCATGGTCAGGCGCGACCCTTGCCACAAACTTCCTCACAGACGGTGGAGCGGATATCCGACTCAACCCTGAAACGGATGGTGATCAGACCGAGCCAGCCATTATGGGCCTCGGCGATGGGCGCTTTGCTATCGTTTGGCGAACCGAAGGGTCGACGACAGTCAGCCCGGGAATCTACCTACGCTTTGCCTTGCCTCACGCCCAGAACAACTAAGACGAATTAGTGCGAATCTTCGCAAGGCCGGTGGCCGTATTGGATGGAACCGCCACCGGACCGGGATTGCGTGCGCTGTACGCCCATGCCAGGATGAAGGCATGAGACAATTCCAATCACATGGTGACGGAAACTTTGTTCCCACAGATCTGGCAGGCCTGGGTGAGGCGGTGGTGTTCGAAGACGGTATACGTATCTGGCACCCCGAAACGGTACGCATCGGTAGCAACGTCTATCTCGGCCATGATGCCATGATCAAGGGCCATCCTTCCGGACAAATCGTGATTCAGAACGACACCTGGATCGGCCAGGCTGTCTTCATGCACGGAGCCGGGGGAATCACCATCGGTTGCAAGGTGGGTATCGGCCCCTTTGTTAAAATGCTGACCTCCACCCATGAATTGCCGGGCCGAGATGTTGCTATACTCGAAGGGCCTCTTCAGTTTGCGGCTATACATATCGAGGATGATGCAGATATTGGTGTCGGCGCCCTTATCCTGCCCGGCGTCACCATCGGGCGCGGTGCCCAGATCGGCGCGGGCGCCGTCGTGACAAACGATGTCCCTGCCTACGCTATCGCCGCTGGAAACCCGGCACGCATACTTCGAATGCGAGACCCCTGACCTAAACGGGCGGAATCAAATCGGAGAGAAGGGACGGATCGGCACCCCGTCGGAGAATTGCCGCCAGGGTTGTGTTCACCATCAGCATGGCAATGGTCATCGGACCGACACCTCCGGGGACCGGCGTATAGAACGCAGCACGATCCTCCAGGCCGTCCGGATGTACATCCCCGGTAAGCTTCTTATCCTGCATACGGTGAATACCTACGTCGATGACCGTCGCACGGGGCCGGATCCAACTGGCCGGTATCGACCGCATTCGCCCCATCGCCACCACCAATATATCGGCTTCCCCAACCCGCTGTTCCAGGTCGGCGGTCCGCGAATGGGCGACCGTAACGGTGGCGTTTCGGTGGGTTAGAAGCGCAGCCATGGGTTTGCCCACGATGTCCGAGCGACCGATAACCAGAGCCCTCTTCCCCGTGGTCTCGACTCCATAGGCGTCGAGCATCGCCAATACACCGAGTGGTGTACAGGCGACGAAGCGTGGTCGCTTCTGGAGCAACAAGCCCGCGTTGATGGGATGGAATCCATCCACATCTTTTTCCGGCGCCACCAGATCAAGAACATCCCGGGTCGGTAGTTCGGGCAGCGGTAATTGCACCAGAATCCCATCCACCGCTTCATCTGCGTTCAAAGTGGCAATACGTTCCGCAAGCGCAGCATATGTCGTTCCAGTGGGTAGAACCGTCAGATCCGACCGGATCCCGATACTCTCCGCCTTCCGCGCCTTACTCGACACGTACACCCGGCTGGCGGGATCATCACCCACAAGAATCACTTGAAGCCCCGGTGGTGGACCATCTTTGGACAGGGAGCCCACAACCACCTGGAGCGACGCACACATCTTCGCCGCCAAGGACTTTCCATCGATTCGGGTGCCCATGAACACTCCTTCACCAGGTGTGGCGTTCATGTGCCACGTCCAGTACTCAGCGTCAACGAAAGGCTACTCGGGACCTACCAATCAAGCAACGTTGGTTCTTGTCTCGTGGTCGTCGTTCTTGGCGGCGGCGTCCTCTGGGGGGATCTCATAGCCAATCGGGGACACCTTTTCGAGGTGGAAGAGCTTACGAGCCATCGCAACATAATGATGCCCGATATCAACCTGGGCCCCCTCAAGAACCTGGTTTCCATTTTCATCGAGGCGTGCGTTCATGGTCGCTTTTTTTCCAGAACGACAGACGGTCTTGATTTCACAAAGCTCTTCAGCCCATGAAAGAAGATACATACTGCCCTCAAAGGGTTCACCCTGGAAATCGGTTCGAAGGCCATAGCAGAGAACCGGAATCCCCAGGTGGTCACATACCAGGGTCAGCTGGAGGACTTGTTTCTTGCTGAGAAACTGGGCCTCATCAATGAAGACGCAGTCGATCGTATTGGCCCTATGCTCCTGACGCACATGCACAAATAGATCATCGTCCGGTGTGAACGGAATCGCTTCGGTCTGGATCCCGAGCCGAGATGTGACCTTTCCGGTCCCAAATCGCTCATCGATAGTCGGGGTGAAAAGCAGGGTGCGCATACCCCGTTCACGGTAGTTGTAGTCCGATTGAAGCAGGGTTGTGCTCTTCCCCGCGTTCATCGCTGCATAATAAAAATAGAGTTTCGCCATTATCAAATCTCCCAAATTCCCAGGTCATAGAGAGCCACCCCTGCTCCCGATCCTCCCGGGCCCCCCCGTGTCAAAGACAACGGACCGACGACGAAACAGGTCATTAAAAAGCGAAGTAACATCGAAGAAACGGAGCTATCAAGATCGCGTTTTTTGTCCACATATTGGCCGTGGAAAACCCTGAAAATAACCACCAGAGACGAACTCGATCCGTCCGTGCCCCAATATGGAGCAGACACACTCCACTTTCGGAGTTCAACTACCCCTATCGCAATGGAAAGGAAAAGTCCGAAAAACAATAAACCCACATATTTACCGACTGTTACGGTCTTGGCACAGGCCTTGTAATAAGGGGTGGCGAAATCAAAATCTGGGAGATGTATGATGAAACGGATTATGACAATATTATGTGTTCTTGCTTCTGGTTTAACTCTCACGGCCGCGTCGGCACAGGCCGCACCAAGCACGCAATCCGTACGAGCGGATCGGCCGCTGGTAATATCTTCTACCAGCCAGCTTAATCTTGCTGACAATGGCTACGCGACAGGGACCCTCGGCTATCGGCTATTCAACGGCTTCGCTGAGTTGCGGATTGGCGTAGAAAACCCGATGTTTGACACGGGTGATAATACCCAGCTCCGAGCCATTCGGACGGAAATCCGTACCTACCTCACCCGCAATCAACTGACTGGATATGTCGGTGTCGGTACCCGTGAGCTGACAATCAAGATGGATAAGAGCTACGGATGTGGCGACTTTTCATCGAGCGAAGATTCGTACAGTTCTTCCTCGAGTTACGGCTCGTCGTCGGGCTCCAGCTCTTCGTTCTTCTCCAAGAAGTTCGAAACGACCGATAAGATCAGCTACGGCGTACTGACGACTGGCGTCCAGTGGATTGCCCGCAACGGCTTTACGATTGGTGCCGGTCTGGACGTAAACGTACGCACCGACGACATGCCCGACTCGGACGAATTGGTGCCCGCCTTATTGGATACCATGACCCCGAATGTAGAGATCGGCTGGAGTTTCTAATCCAAATATTCGTATGGCTCCGCAAGGCCCAGACGGCCGCGTTAGATTCGTCTAACGCGGCCGTTTTCGCATGAACTCCAATCCAACTCATATATCGCAATCTCACTGCCCCGGGATTGCGTTTTGGCGTGGACTAGGCCATACAAAACCCCGTTGCATCGAACCCTCAGTCCTGGTCCGGAGCAGAAACGGCGCATCATGAAGACCTACGTCGACCGCGGTGGAACCTTTACCGATGTGGTGCATATCAGCGACCACGGCCAGGTACAGATAGAGAAGATCCGCTCGGACGAAGCCATCGTGGGGAAACTCGCGGCAGGTCCTCTGGTCTTTGGGACAACCGTGGCCACCAATGCCCTGCTCGAACAAAAGGGGGTTCGAACGCTGCTCATCACCAACCGGGGCCTGGGAGACCTACCCTGGATTGGAGATATGACCCGTCCGGATCTGTTTGATCCCGATGGAGCCTGGCCGGCCCCTCTATGCGATGGTGTCCTGGAAGTGGACGGACGCCTTGATCAAGACGGCCACGAGCTGGAACCTCTACAGGTCACTGAGCTGGACGTCGCTGGCTACGAAGCCGTGGCGATTGTATTGCTGCACAGCCACCGTAACCCCGCCCACGAACGAGCCATCAAGGCGCTTCTACAGCAAATGGACGCGCCACCATTCATCGTCATGGGCCATGAATGCTCCGCAGAAGTGGGGTTTCTCGCACGACTGGAGACAACACTCGTAGACGCCGCGATCACTCCACACCTCAACCAGGCACTCGAGCGCGACCAGATCCCCGACAGCGCCCAGGCCATGCAATCCGATGGTAGCCTTTGTGATGCCAGCGCTCTGCGCGCCCCGGACGCTGTGCTCTCCGGGCCGGCCGGAGGCGTTCTCGCTGTGGCAACGATCGCCGAACAGGCGGGCTTTGCACGGGCAGTTGGCCTGGACATGGGTGGCACCAGCACCGATGTCTGCCGCGTGGATCAGGGCTCGCTTCCTCGGCGTAAGGGGAATACCCGGGTAGCCGGCGTTCGCCTGCAGCGCCCAATGCTCGAAGTCGAGACCATCGCGGCCGGCGGCGGTTCGATTCTATACAACGACGGAATCCGCCTGCGGGTTGGGCCTGCATCGGCTGGGGCCGATCCCGGTCCCCAATGCTACGGACGCGGTGGCCCCCCTACCCTGACGGACGCAGCTCTCGCTGCGGGACTGGTGGACCCTCTGCAGTTTACTCCTGCCCTACAGACAGATCTTGTAGAGCTCCCAGGCCAGGCGGCCGAGTTCCTGGATATTGCACGAGAGGCCATGGCCCAGGCCGTTCACCGCATTGCCACGAGCCGGGGGATCGACCTGTCGGACCACGCCCTCGTCGCCTACGGAGGTGCCGCCGGCCAACATGCTGCTGCTGTGGCCGAAAGACTTGGTATCGGTACGGTTCTAGTGCACCCATGCGCCTCCGTCTTATCCGCCTGGGGCCTTTCCCTGGCTCGGCCGGAACATGAAGCGGTGCGTGCCCTCTGGAAACCATTGCGACAATGTTTTGACTCGCTGCAGGCCGGCTGTGAAGAGCTGGAAGCAAGTCTACCCCAACTCGACGAGTCCCAATGGATCGTCGACCTTCGCTACCAGGGGACCGAGCACAGTATTGGTGTTGCCTTCGCACCGGATCTGGAACAAATGCAGAGCCTGTTCGAGGACCAACATACCCGACATTTCGGCTTCGCCCGACCGGAGCTCTCTATCGAAGTGGTGAACCTACGGGTTCGTGTCGCCGCCAAAGCACCAGACGCCGCCCGGGTGGAAGACGACCCCTGGAATATCCAGGACCGAACGGTGGAAGGGCCGCATCTTATCAGCACACCGACCACATCCATCTGGGTGCCTGATGGCTGGGTGGCTGCCCGTCAGGCGGGACTTCTTACCTTGAAACCGACGACTCCACGCCCGCAACCGGCCCCGGTGGAGCGGACCCCCTGGGCGGTCGAACTATGGGGATCGCGTTTTATGGCCGTGGCAGAACAAGCCGGAGAAGTGCTGCGACGGTTGGCCCGTTCGGTCAACGTCCGGGAACGGCTGGACTTTTCGTGTGCTGTTTTTGATGGCGCCGGACAGCTTGTAGCCAATGCACCCCATATCCCCGTTCATCTGGGAGCCATGGGGGCTACTGTACGAGACCTGCTCATCCACAATCCCCAACCCGAATCCGGTCAGGCCTACCTCTGTAACGATCCGGCGGCCGGGGGGTCTCATCTTCCCGATCTCACGGTCGTCACCCCCGTAATGGCTGGCGATCAACGCTTCTTTGTGGCCAGCCGGGCCCATCATGTCGACGTAGGCGGAATCAGCCCCGGCTCCATGCCGGCCAACTCGAAAACCCTGGCCGACGAGGGCTTTGTTGCACGTCATATCCCTCTATTGGACGGCGAACGGCTACGCGACCTTTCGTCCCTGGTCAAAGCGTCACGACAGCCCGAAACGGTCCTGGCAGATCTGGCGGCCCAGATCGCGGCAAACCAATATGCGGCCCGCCAACTTCAGGAGCTGGGACCACCCGAGCTGATCGCAACCTGGATGAAACATCTGCAGGATGTAGCCAGTGAATCGGTGGAGCGGTTGATTCAACAGCTCCCCGATGGATCCGCTCGGGATGAAGTCGATGGTATTCCTCTGCAGTTGACCATACGTAAAGAGGGATCGACCCTTCTTGTAGACTTCCGCGGAACGGGCGGACCCCATGCCGGTAACCTCAACGCACCCCAGGCCGTGGTTCGGGCGGCCCTGCTCTACTCCCTTCGAACGCTCATTCACGAAGACATCCCATTGAACGAGGGCACCTTGCGACCGGTCCGGCTCATCATACCCGACCCCTCCATTCTGAGCCCTCCCGCCGACGCCGCCGTAGCCGGTGGAAACGTGGAGACATCCCAACGTCTGGTCGATCTCTTTCTACGCGCGGCCGGTATACGCGCGGGATCGCAGGGAACTATGAACAATCTGACCCTGGGAGGGAACGACGCCAACGGGGAGGCCTGGTCCCTATACGAGACCATTGGTGGTGGTACCGGCGCCACAGCAAATTCGGATGGCCCCAGCGGGCGTCAAACCCATATGACCAATACCCGAGCCACCGATATCGAGGTCCTGGAAACACGCTACCCCCTGCGAGTACGTCGCTTCGCGATTCGTCACGGTTCGGGTGGCCCGGGTCATCACCCCGGTGGAGATGGACTCGTTCGAGAGCTGGAGATGGTAATCCGGGGAGAGGCGACCCTCCTCGCGACGCGACGAGACCAGGGGCCTGCAGGGATCAAGAACGGCAAAGCCGGACAGCCTGGTCAGGACACCATTATCCAGGCCGGAACTTCAAACTCCTGGGACGGTAAACCAGTCCAGCTCGAGCCTGGAGATCGTCTTCAGATCGAAACCCCGGGAGGCGGTGGCTACGGCAAGCCCTGATGTGCCGGGCCCGACCCGCTGCGAAGTTGACAGGCAGTACCCTTTGTTCCTACAAAGAGCGCCCGTCGAGCCCCCCCCATTAAAAGATACCGAGAACTCCTATGCGTCGAATGACTCCGGTGATTTTCACCCTCCTATTGCTGCTCATCTCTGCTAGCGCGCAGGCTGAGCCCGCAACTCTCGTCTACCTGAACGGTAAAGCCACCCCCGTCTTCTTCAACGATGGCGACAGTTTTCGTGTCCTGGCCGGCCCCCTCGCCGGAAGTAAGGCCCGTCTACAGGGTTTCAACTCCCTGGAGAGTTATGGTGCCGTCCACAGCTGGGGTGATTGGCACGCTCGAGAGTTATATGTAAACGCCAAGCTGGCGACCCTGAATGCCCGCAACGGTGTGTGGAATTGCACGTCAAAGATGGACCGCGACACCTATGGCCGTATCCTGTGGGACTGCCCGGATCTCTCCGTGGATCAGATAAAGAAAGGTCTGGCGCACGCGATGACCGTCACGTCGGATCCCGCCTCTGCCGTTCTGTTGAGCGCACAGAGAGAGGCTATAGATAATCGCCGCGGCATGTGGGCCCACGGTGTCCCAGAATATATTCTGACATCTCTACATTCCATTGAGGAACGCCCGGGTCAGTCCCAGACCTACAATCGGCTTGTTTCCTCCCAGGACGGGCACTCCAAGAAATGGAAACATGGGAATCGATATACGGAGTGTCAGAAAGTATGCCACGAAACCGGAGCCTGTGTGGTGTACGTAGACTACCGGCGCCGATTTGGCACCACCAAGGCGAAATGTCTCAAATGAAGAGTTGCCGTCTATTTGCCTGGTTCTTCGTGACCAGTCTGTCCTTCTGGGCCTGTGACTATCGGTCGCCTACGCAACCGATCTACGGCTACGAGACCCATGATCCGGCCTGTACGGATGGGCTGGACAACGACAACGACGGTCTTGTGGATTGCCTGGATCCGGATTGTATCTATACCTCCCACGTATGCGGAGAGATCGTTCCGTCCCCCCCCTTCTACGAAGAAGAGAGCACATTCGAGCTCTGTCATGATCAAATCGATAACGACGACAACGGGCAGTTCGACTGCGGCGACCCCAAATGCCGTGAACTCCAGGAAAACTGTTGCACCATCGAAAATACCGACGCGGCCTGCTCGGATGGAATCGATAACGACCAGAACGGCTTCGTAGACTGCGAAGACTTCAGCTGCAGTCAGAATATCTTCATCAAGCTATGGGCCTTTGAGGCCAGCGAGCGGGAACCCTTGATCACCGCCTGTGACGAAGGCACCGATCAGACCTGTGCCGATGGCAAAGACAACGACGCCGACGGAGATACAGACTGCGCTGACGACGATTGTTCCGGGGTCACGGCCTGCATTGAAGCCGATTGCGACAACGGGATCGACGATAATAACGACGGCCGGACCGACTGCGCCGATCCCACCTGCGCCACCTTCGCGGCCTGCCTTGGTCCCGAAGAGACTCTCGAGACCTGCAGTGATGGCATCGACAACGACAGCAACGGCTACAAAGACTGCAACGACTTCTCCTGCTCCCAATCGGAAATCCAGGAAATCCTCGATTATTGTGCGGCCGTGCCCACCGAAGACAGCCTGGAGACCTGCAGCGACGGGATCGACAACGACGATAACGGCTATACCGACTGCAGCGACTACTCCTGCTCCCAATCCGAGCTTCAGGAGATCCTGGATCATTGCGCGTCCCTGCCAAGTGAAGACAGTCTGGAGACCTGCACTGATGGCATCGACAACAATAATAACGGCTATGTCGATTGCAACGATTACAGCTGCTCAAAATCGGAAGACCAGGCGATCATCGACCATTGCGCGGCGCAGCCCAAAGAAGACACCGTTGAAACCTGTAGTGACGGTATCGACAACGACAATAACGGCTATGCCGACTGTGGAGACTGGTCCTGCACCCAATCGGACGACCTGGACGTCGTCCGGGTATGTCAGGAGAGCCTCGGCTCCACGGTAAACCAGGCCAACGAACGATGTTCGGACAAAGAGGATAACGATAACGACGGCTTTGTGGACTGTATGGACTGGGACTGCTCCTACAATCCAGTGGTCACTGTATGTGAAGAAAAGATCTGCAACTGATGGACAATGTCATGAAGACTTCAAGCATTCTATTTTGTATTTTTTTCCTGCTCCCGATCGGGGTTTATGCCCAGAGCAACGACGTCAAGAGCAAGCCGGCCACCGAGAGTTCCTGCACGGATCGGGCGGATAACGATAAAGACAGCATGGTCGATTGCGCCGATGCGGACTGTTTCAAGGACGCCGCCTGTCAGCCGGATGGGGGGCCTGAAAACACCAACGCCCGCTGTAGCGACTGGGTCGACAATGATAAGGACGGCTCCCTCGACTGTGACGATATGGAATGCCAGGCGACGTCTATCACCATCTGCCAGGGATCCTGGCGTAGCCCCATTAAGAGCTCGACCAATACATCCGCACCGAAGACTGATCTGAAGAAAGGTTTGAGCTACGTGGATCTGATTGGTACCGGCACCGATAAGGATGGGGAACGCAACGATATGCTCTGTACTGACGGTATCGACAACGATGGCGACGGCGCGACGGATTGCGCCGATTATGGCTGCCGCTTCGACCCGTCGGTCACGGTCTGTCATGGAAATCCGGGAATGCGATTCTCTATCGTGGCGTCCATCGCTCAGAGTTACGACTTCCAGGCCGAAAACACCCAGGAGGCGCTCGACACGCGCTTTTCCAAGCTGCAGTTACGGTCCTTCGGGCCCATTTACCCCATCCAGAATTCCTTCTATCTGGTCAGCATGCGAGCCGAAAAGACACCTCGATTCACATTCGCCATGTTCCAGATCCCCATCGGGGGCGGACACTATATGAATATCAATAGTGGTGGTGGCGGTCTCTCCAATGCATTGGTTATCTCCAGCTCCAAGCAACTGCTGCTCGACCCCGCCTACTATCTATACTCTGCCTTTGAACAGGGAAACGGCGCAGCGCTTGAAGTCGGCGGTCCCGTCACCGCAAATAATAAAATTCGTTACCGCACCTTCGCAGCCGGTGGTAGTGGGCGCTGGGCCGGAAACCTCGGAGGCCGTTATTTCACGTATGATAACGCGAATTATACCTGGTCCGTCGGTGGCCAACTCCACTTCAACATCATCGGAATGTATAGCCGCTGGGACACCCCCTTCCTATACACTCCGGTGCCGCTGACATTCGCCATCGCCGCGGGTGCCAAATACGATCAGCGGGCGCAGGAAAGATATCCCGCGGCCAATATCTCTGTGGCCCTTCGATGGAATCGCCTGGTGCTCCTGGCCGAGAATTACACCAAGCGTGAACTGGAGTTCCGTTCCTGGCAAACCGCCTACAACCTACAGATTGGCTATTTGCTATGGAGCAAGAAACTGCTCCTGGCGGCCGACTACGGACGATATTACGCCGGTGAGCGAGAGATCGAACCAGTCCAGGAACAAACCGATCTGCGGAAAGAGCGTAATGAGACCCAATGGCGCGTCGCAATGCACTATTACTTCTGGCAGAACATCGGGGTCGCCTCCATCCTATATACCGACCGGACCGCCGACCCGATCAAGGTCGATGATCCCCAGGTACGGGAACAAGAACTCCGCATCACGGCGCAATATAGATTCTAGTCATGAACATCTTGTTCCTGTGCGTCGCAAACTCTGCCCGAAGTCAGATGGCGGAGGGACTTGCCCGTCATCTGGGTGCGGACAAGGTTCAGGTCTGGAGTGCGGGTAGCGCCCCTACCCAGGTGCGACCGGAAGCCATATATGTATTGGGGGAGCTCGGCATTGATATCTCCTCCCATAGTAGCAAGACCATCGACACCATTCCGCAGGAACAGATCGACACGGTAATCACCCTATGTGCAGAAGAGGTCTGTCCCTGGTTTCCGGGAGATCCCGTACGGCTGCATTGGCCGCTCGACGATCCAGCCAAACCGGCTTCCGTCCCCTGGGAGGAGCGCGTGACGGCATTTCGGCGCTGCCGTGACCAGCTCACGGAACGAATCCAAGCCTATCTCGGCCAGTTGCGGATCTAGTCGGATCGGGGACCGCTGATCAGCGATACATCCGGACCTTTGGTTCCGGCGCTATATTACCAAATAGTGACCCGTGCTGGGACCCACCGATGGTTACCCCCTCATCACCCACCAGAATCTTCGTTGGTACAAATCCGCCCTGCGTCACGATGTTCACATCTATGGTCCGGCGCGTCCAGCTGTTCAGCTGGTTCAGATTATCGGGGCTTAGATCCGCCGGGACATGAAACAGATCGTAGCCTATGTTTGCCGTCTGGGACGGCGCTGTACCGATCAGGACCGTGCCACCGCTGTAGCCGACAGCATCGGTAAAACGGATGTCGTCCTGATCCCCAAAGGGCGAAAGGGAGGTACAATCTCCCGATCCTCCATCACCGTCCGGCGGCACACAGGCCACAAGCAGACCATTCTCACCGTACGCAAGAATACCGTTGTCACTGATCTCTGCCACACCATTGAGACTGGGTGCGTCATTCTGGGTGTAGAAGGTAGAAAAGTCGTCCGGCCCCGCATCTCCAAGATCCGGGGTATGATAGATACGAAGTTGATTTGAATCATCGTGAAAGCTGCGATTCTGAGCCACAATCCAGGCACCAAGATGGGTATCGCCCGACGTATACAGATTCACACCCTTTACCACTCCCTCATTACCCGAAATCCAGACATCATTACAGCCCCAGCTGCCGAATAGAATATTATAACATAGGGCGATATAGGGATAGGTATCGGTGAACCAACGCACCTCGTTCTCCTGCCAACCTCCCACCAGGCGGTAGGTCGTCAAACTGGCAGACTGAATGGTCTCGAAAGCCAGATCATGGAGATCGATAACCGTGTATTCCGCAATGTCCTGAATGGCCGTCCGGATGTCCGGATCAAAGTCAACGGTTCCTTCGGAGCCACTTATCTCTCCAAAGAGGGGAATCTGATCCCCCACAATATTCGAGCCCCGCACCCGGTTCGCTTTCTGCAGAAGCGCAAGCCCGGCCATCGATGTCGATCCATCGGATGCAACAGCACATACGGAGGTAACATCATAATCGGCGCTGCAGTCCGCCGGGCAGCTGACAAGACCAATCGGGTTCTTGAACGACTGGGTGGCGAAAACTGTACCGTCCGATTCGTAGAGTCCAATAAAACCGAAAACGTCCTGGGAGTTCGGACAACAGCCCGGGGCCTCGGCCGTGCAGGTCAGGGGATTGAACTGAACTTCGGTAGGGGAAAGACAGCTCCCGGAGAAGCAGAAATCACCTCCGTCACAGTCCTCAAAATCACCGACCGTCTCGCCTACACATTCGCCGGTACCAGTGCAGAGGTCATCCACGGTACAACTCTCATCATCGTCGCAATCGGATCCGGTCAGATAGGACTGGGTACACATACCGGTATTGCCAACACAGGTCGTCACGGAACATTGCGTGTCCAAACTGGTGTCACAGACGACCGGATCCGACCCAATACATACGCCGGCGTCATCACATGCATCCACCTGTGTGCATGCATTCTGGTCGTCACAGGGGGAGCCGTCGAGATAGTCGACAACGCATTCGCCGGCCTCACAATTCGCACTGTTGCAGGCGTCATCCCCACTCGACTCACAGATCACCACCGTAGCCTCATCGAGGGTACATCTGAATAGGCCTGCGCCATCATCTGTACAGATATACGACCCCAGACAGGGGTCACTCTGCGCTGCGCAATCCTCATCGGTAGTGCAGTCACATAGGTTGTCACCAGAACCACAGACACCATCCAGACAAATGGTTTCAATGGAACAGGCATTCGCATCATCGCAGGTTGTTCCGTCCTCCACGGCTACGGCATTACAGTCGCCATCTTGGCATGCCGCAACCTGGCATGGCCCGAGCACGACATCCGAACAATCGCTATCATCCGTACATTCGGTCGTAATCGTCTCGGTTATCTCATCCGGTGAAACATTCCCCGAGTCGACATCCCCCGGAACGGTAACATCACTACAGG
Organism: Myxococcales bacterium; assembly: GCA_963578775.1. GTDB lineage: Bacteria > Myxococcota_A > UBA9042 > UBA3505 > UBA3505 > UBA3505. The sequence continues at coordinate 8,142 of CAUZEG010000023.1, read as the reverse complement.
CAAGAACCAGGACACTCAAGATGACGTTGATGACCAGGTAGCGGCACGTCATTTTGGACTCCCAGATACGTTCATGAACCAACAGAATCTCAATATGCCTGCTGGAAGACCGGTAAGAGCAGATTTACATCCATGGCGAAGCGGGGGTTGTAGACGATACTGCCGTCGTTCAGGGAAGCCGCTGCGCAACCGGCCAGATCGTCTTCGCTAAGCCCAACCTCCGACAGGCGTGTCGGAAGCCCACAATCGGCCACAAATTCCGCGATGGCGTCCGCGAATGCCATGGTATCCGCCACGTCCCCCTGTCCACTTGGGGCCAGACCAAAGGCACGAGCCGCCGCCGCGTATACGTCGGCGCAGGCTTCTGTATTGAATCGGATCACATGGGGCAGACATATGGCGTTGGCCGTACCATGATGTACACCATGGCGGGCTCCCACCGAATGGGCCATGGCATGCACAAGGCCCACCTGGGCGTTGCTAAACGCAATCCCCGCCATCGTCGCCGCACCGAGCAGCTGACCTCGCGCCGTTAGATCCTGCCCGTCGGCGAGGGCCTGGGGCAGATAGGTCCGAATCAGATGAATCGCTTCCTTGGCCATCGCGTCCGCAAAGGGTTGGCGCTGGTTGGAGTGCATCGCCTCAATGGCGTGGGTCAGAGCGTCGATGGCTGTAGCCGCCGTAAGACCGGCTGGTAAATCCACCGTAACCTCGGGATCGAGGATCGTGCAGGGCGGAATCAGGTGGAAATCACAGAACAGCACTTTCTTCTTGGCTTCTTTGGTCACAAAGACATAGGACACCTCGCTACCGGTTCCCGCCGTTGTCGGAACGGCTATATGCGGTGCGATCTTTCCCGGCAGATTCTGAAAGCCCTGATGGTCCATCAGCTGTCCACCATGCGCCAGAAGAAGGGCTATGCCTTTGCCCGCATCCATGACACTGCCACCACCAACCGACACGATGCTATCGGCCTCCAGTTCACGCGCCATGGAGACGCCCCGTTCGATGCAGGAGACTTCGGCGTCGGGGGTAACGTCACAATATGTACCCACATGACGCTGCCGTAAAACCTTCTCCGCCCGATCCACGATAGAGGTGTGCTCTTTCAGGGTCTGGTCCGTAACGAGAAGCGTCCGGCTGGCGTTCAGGGCCTCCAACTCCATGGGCAGCTCTTCGAGTGTTCCGTTGCCGAAGACAATCTTGGTCGGGGAAAAAAAGTTGAATGAGAGATCGGAGCCGTACATAGAATTATCCTTCCCTGTCAGGGCACGGTTTTAAAAGCGTCAATCGTCCGGAAACTCGGTCTCTACGTCACAGGCGCATACCACCAGACAGCGGCTTGCATCCACGTAGCGCACCAGATCCGCCAGGTTCCCCTTCATGCGGAATTTCCCCTGCATAATGGCGGTGATCGGATCGAGACGCCCACGGATCACCTGCTTCCAACGATCATAGGGGCCAGAAATACAATAGGGGGCCGTACGAGCATGTTCTACATCGACTATAAACGCCTCACGGCAGACGCCCTTATGAAGATCGAGCCACATACCGACGTCATCATCGAGCCCAAGGTCGGGGCGGGCCTGACATACCATCGCCACGGGACCCTGGTCCCATTCACTGGCTGCAGCCTGGTATTTACTGCTGGCATTGATCGCATCGCAATAGGCCAAAACCCAGGGTTCACTTGGAAATATATGCGCCATAAATTCCCTCCAACGGAACAACATCATCACCACCCCGAAAGGGCCCTGTCAATCGGGGCCCCTCGGCGGTCCGCGCCAATCTAGCTACGCTCCCACCACAATACAAGCTCGGCACGACCCCGATGGGGCTCGGCGTAGATAAGCTGTCCTTTCGTAGGCTGATAGCCGGCCGCAACAATCCGCTTCAGATCCGGCCCATTGGACAGGAGATCGGCGTGACTCGTAATCAAAACGGGGGCTTCTATATCCTTCAAGGTGGGCCATAAACCGATCGCCCCACGACGAGGAGCCCAGGCACAGATCATATCGTAATCACCCGGCTTCCGATACGGGCGGGCCAGACCACGGGCCATCGAGGCGTAACTTCGCCGTACCCGGTCTTTGCTTACGGTGTCGAAGTTGGCGTGCAGATCGTCAATAGCCCAGGCGGGCGTAGTCACCGCGTCGACGAAATCACAACGTTCATAGAGCGCAGATGTAAACACACCCACGCTGGAGAAAAGCTCCAGGACACGCGTCTTTCTGTCCGTTTCATCCAACCAACCAATCACCGTGTCGCGCACTACACGCATGACTTCCGGTCCGTCCTCGAATGGCAAACCAGCTGTTGCCCGTACCGCACGATCCGTGCGGGCTTCCGCCAAAGGCAGATAGGTGGGATCACCCCAGCGAAATCGCTCTCGATATTCCCGGTCCTGCAGTATCATTCCACGAACCGGCCAACCGCTACGCGCCAGTGTATCGCACCAGTCCGGATCGGGAAAATGACCATCGTCGGCTCGAATGCAGACGACGGCCTCGGTGGCGTCCGGGCTGTCGTCGAGAGACACCACTATCTGCCCTGTACCGGCAAGCGAGAATTCCGCAAGGGCTGCCCGCAGGGTGGGCAGAATATCGCCCAGGGGATGGGCGGCCACCGCGCAGTCTTCGATGGATTCAATGGTCACCCGGTCGGGCCGGTAAAATCCCACCTCGGCGTTGCCCGGACCATGGACTCGATAGCGATATCGTATGCGCCCAGACCATCTCTCCGGAAGTTCTGGAGAAATCCAGGTCATATCCGGAAGTTTGATCCCAGAACTGGACTGTAAACGAACCAGAAACCGCTCCACAAGCCGACGAATCAGGGATTCCTGTATTTCGAGGGGATAGGGCATCCACGGGCATTTCATACATCGTTCGAAGGCCGGACAGAAGGGTTCCACCCGAGCGGAGTGGGAGCGTTCAAATGCAGTAGGAACACCGTAGGGAATCCCATCCGCAACCCCGGCCACGCGGACCGTCAACACTTCGCCGGCGATTCCCCCGACCACGTGGACCCGGTCGCCGCTATTCGTCACACCGATACCGAGGCCAGCCGGCGTCATTCCCCGAACTTCACATCGTTTTTCGTCTTGCACCATAGCCAACGTTCACGTCCCCTCAGTGGGGGATTTCGTCCAATAGCTCTCCGTCCTCGTCCAGGCGCGGATAGATCAACTCATGACGTTTACAATACTCCGCCAGCTCCGGATACGCCCATTCAAACAGGGTCTTATTATACTCGTCCTCTGCCATCTGTTGTCGCTCGTAAAATCCTGCAGCCTGTCGCTGGCGGGCCGCCTCAAATAAGATGATGGCCGCTGCGACCGAAACATTCAAGGATTGGACCAATCCCATCATGGGGATCACAATAAACTGATCGGCATGACGGAGAGCCTCGGCCCCCAGACCCTCGAGTTCTGAGCCCATCAAAATCGCCGTCGGTTGGGTAAAATCGATCGAACGAAAATCCACGGCCGCAGGACAGGGGTGCGCCGCCAGAACCCGCATTCCAGCACCCTTCAATTCCGAAACCGCCACATCAATGGACGGATGCGGTTGAACCTGTACCCATTTCCGGCTCCCGCCTGAGGTTAGATGGAAGGTGGGAAAGCCCTTCTCGTCCCATACCGTATGTATCCGATGGACACCCACGGCATCGCAACTTCGAATAATCGCGGAGATATTGTGGGGTTTGTGGACCTGGTCGGTCAAAACCGTCAAATCAAGTTGCCGACGGAACAGAGTATTGCGAAGTTTTTCGAACCGCTCGGAATTCATACCATCGCCATCAGATCAGGAGTCGTCGCTTTCGGGACGAATCCCCCACGCTCGCGCAACCACAAAGGCTAACAGCGCCGCACCCGCACTGAAGACGGCACCCATTTTTGCAGGCCCCAGGAAGGCAGCAGCTTCCGGTGTCTTAAAAGCCTCTCCGGCGACAAAGAGAGCCACTGTAAGACCGAGGCCAGCCACGATTCCGGCGACTACGAGATGTCGTATGGACATACCCTCGGGAAGCGGGAACCCGATCTTTGTACCGAACCAGGAGAATGCGGTGATTCCCACCATCTTGCCGAAAATGAGCGATGCCAGAACAATCCATGTCACAGAATTAATGGATGTGAAGGGCACCCCCGCGTTGGCAAAGCCGAAAAAGAACAATCCGAGGTCTACTGGAAGCTTCAGATTATGTTCGAATTCATGAAGCGTGCTGTGGTCATGATGATCTTGGACCGATTGTCCCGCGGCCTGGGCGGCATGTTCCTCATCCACCTCGTCATGACCTACATAAAGGCCCGTATCTCGGCTCGGACCCGGCATAAACGGCACAATGGGAACCAACGCCAACGCTGGATGGAGATGTGCCATGGAAAAGCCAACCCAGCTCAAGACGCCCGCAAAGGCCACATACGGGAGCCAGGCCCGTACGCCTCGTTTTCGTAATGCATATGCCAGGATCATTCCCGGGATAGTGAAATACAGGAGGTATAAAATCTCCGGCGAACTCTTGGGATACACAACGGCAATAATACCCAGGCCGATCGCGTCATCCGCCACCGCCAGCAATAAAAGAAAGCTGACAGCCGCGTGCCGGGCTCCAAATATCAACCGCGCCACCAACCAGGCCAGAGCAATATCTGTGGCCGTCGGCACGCCCCAGCCATGACGGATAATACCCATGTCTGCATGACCCGAATAGACCAGGTGCACCAGCAGAAGATACACCCCTACCGGCCCGAATACCCCGCCCAATGTTCCTAATAACGGGTTAACGGCTCGTGATGGTGGGTTGAGATCCCCGCCGGGAAGCACGCTCTCGGTGATCTCCTTGGCTGCTATCCCAAAGAAAAGCACCATGAAGATATCGTTAATCAGATAATGAACAGTGAGTTTATGACCAAGAAGTGTCGCAGCCCCGAATTGGTAATGAATAATCGCTTCGTACTGATGCAGATCTACATTGGCGTAGATCAGCGAAACAACAACGCCGGCGATAAGCGGTAGAGAAAACTCTTGGAGCAGATGGGTTATATTCTTAATTCGCTGTGGCATCGAAACGTCTCCAGTCACTCATTCTTGAGGCAAAGATTTAACCGGAACCGCGCCGCAACGCAACATCTGGCTTCTTCTCCCGGCATTTGAATGGTAAGACCGTTCTATCATTGGACCACGAGTCAGCCTATTGAACACCGATAACCTCAGAGGCCAGGCCGCAATATCTTTGTCAGTGGACAGTGATCCCCTACAGCCCGGACACGCCACCACTCCGGAACGCGATGCGGATCGGGTGCGCACCCTCGCCTTTCAACAGGGCTATAGTCTTGCGGGTATTGGTGAAATCGGCCCCCATTCCGAACATGTCCATTTGAAGGAATTTCTGGACCGTGGATACGCCGGCACCATGGACTATCTTCGTAAGACGGCAGAGAAGCGAATGGACCCCCGGGAGGTTTCGTCCTGGGCTCGAAGCGCCCTGGTGGTGGGCCTGATCTACGACACCCCCTTTCCCCATACGGATGCCCTGCTCGATCCCGAATCCGACCAGGCCTACCCGGATGCCGACGAGCGTTTGTGGATCAGCCGCTACGCCTGGGGCCGTGACTACCACCACGTGCTGACACGCATGAACCGGAAACTCGTACGCCAGCTCAAAGAAGCCTTCGGACCCGACCACGATTTTCGACAATGGGTGGATACCGGCCCCCTTATGGAAAAGGTGCTGGCCACGCATGCAGGACTGGGATGGATGGCGAAGAATACCCTGGTAGTCAATCCACTGGTGGGCTCCTGGTTTTTTCTGGGGGTTATCCTGACCAGCCTCGACCTCCAACCCACAGGCGAAGTCGCCGACCATTGCGGCAGCTGTACAGCCTGCCTGGACGTCTGTCCGACGGACGCCTTTGTAGAACCCTACGTTCTCGACGCCACTCGTTGTATCTCCTATCGAACGATCGAAACGCGCGAGGACGTACTTCCAACCGATCAGGGCCCAGGCCTGTCACCGCATCTATTCGGCTGCGACCTATGCCAGGATGTATGCCCTTTTAATCGGAAGAGTCCGATGACGACTCTGAACGACTTTTATCCGCGCAATCTGGGGGAGGCCCCTCTGCGCAAGCATGTGGATGCGTTTCTGGCGCAACCCGACCAGGCACGACTACGCCTGGCCGGTACACCTATTGGACGCACCGGGCCGGAAGGGCTTCAACGAACCGTGGACTGGATAGACGAGATCCGCGCAAAAGACGGGCCCTCAGAATAGTCGAGAGCCACCCATCTCGTTGTTCAGAACCCAGGCGACAACCTCACCGATTTCGATATCCTGACCGAGATATGTAGCCAGAGTGAAGGCCGCTGACCCCTTGGTCGCGACGTGTTCACGAGCCTCGATCATCCGGCGGAATCGATTCTGCCAGCAGGCCACATTGGCCGGTCGAAGATCGACCCAGCCCTTACGGATATACGCCTCTACTATGGCCGTATCATCGACAGAGACCCGCTGATCGCGCCCCCTGACCTCTGGAACGTTGATGCGCGGACCACGATACAGGGTTCGCCCATCCGGAAAGAGAATAGGGATCCCCACGCTCGTGGCCGTCTGGCGTACCGCATGGTTACTACAAATCTCCGCGATCGCCTGCGCCGCATCCGCCGGATCGCGAGGCCTGGAGCGGTCACCATCCTCATACAAAATACCGTCTCTTTCGGCGCCAAACGTCTCTTTGATGAGATGTGCTTCAAAAAGAAGTTTACTCAACTCGGGCGGGCCAAGCTGCCCCAGGGCCACGGAATGATCCTCCATTCGAGCTTCCAGGGCCGCCAGGTCCTCCTGGGCCACATTACGGATCATACCGGCCCGATAGGAGGGCTCCATGACCGCGCCGTCGAGGGCACTGATAATATCTCGACCGGTGGTCGCACCCCGGATTTCCAGAGCCACGGTTCGTGCGATCTCCTCAGGCGTCACAAATTCCATCTGCCCAATGGCTGTGATGGCCCCGAACTCACCCCGTGTAAACACACCGTTTTCTCCGGTGTTGACTACGGTCGTTTGCAAGGGACCATGGTCCGTATACTGGGCCTGGTCTTCACGGAGCCTCAACATGGACCCCGACTGGAGATCGACGACCTTGGGTTCAAATACATGCTGGGGACGACCATCTCGGCCGCGGATCTCCGTATATTGCACGGCTCGATAGCCGATCATGGCGGCCGGTTTGATCTCTTTGACGATCGGCGCATCTGGAGTTCGCGCCATCAAGAACAAAAGGCCTGTATGCCCAAAGGCTACCTCGGTCTTATTCAACAACTGACTGCTTGGGCGGTCTTCGCTATGCGTATAGGGGATATTCAGACCCATTCCACCGGTTCCCGTGGTACCGACTTTTACATAGACCCGCGTACCCACTTCCACCGTCGCCCGGTACAAGAACCGGATATGACGAATAAGCTGGGGGGCTCCCTGGCTCATCATGAGCACTTCGACTTCGCGCTGTAGCGCTTCATGCTGGTCCGTGGCCGGGTCCTTCAGAAGCTCTGCTACCCGGACCGTGGTCCCAAATACATCCTGATAGGAGAAACCTGTGGCCGTATTGACAGCATCCACGATGACCTGGGGACGATGTTTTCGAATGGTGCCGGCGAGTTTATTGGTCTTGTATTCGGTCTCGAAGTCACCAAATGTATGCTGCAGAATCCGCGCACGGTTGGACGGCTCGTCACGAAGTGCACTTCGCGGGGCTGCTGCCAGATCCTCCGGCACGAACAGATTCCCATGCTCAGGGACAAACTCCACTTCGGGAAACTCTTCGACTAATTCGGAACAGGCGGCTTCCGCCTCGCTGCGCGTAAGACTTGCGACAACAATCGCACCTGGTGAAAAATCACGGGCTACCGTACGGCAGACCTGAATACCCACCAGGCCAGCACCACCAAGGATAAGAAATCTACCGCCTTCATTCATTTGTCAGCTCCGTGATTTCCATGTCATGCACCCCGATTGGCTGCACGGAATGCATCTCATATCAGATCGACGAGACACATGGAAGACGCGGAAAAACTCCAGAAATATGCGACCCGCGCCGGCTCGTGACAGGATAGGGGCATGCAGAAAAAGTTAAACCAATAT
>CAUZEG010000022.1:0-30255 GCA_963578775.1 Myxococcales bacterium | reverse complement strand
GCTGTCCCTGCCGCGGGTTGTGACTCAGGCCCCGATCCCTGCGAGTTGGAGACCGACCTTGAAAAGGCCCTCGGTGGCTGTAAAGAGCTGGCTGGCGCGAACCTGACAGCCGCGGACCTGACCGGCGCGAACCTGACCGACGCGAACCTGACCAATGCGGTCCTGGGACATGCGGACCTGACCGGCGCGAACCTGACCGACGCGAACCTGACCAATGCGGGACTGTACGTCGCGAATCTGCAGGACGCGATCCTGACCGGCGCGAACCTGACCGGCGCGAACCTGTACCTCGCGTACCTGGAGGACGCGGACCTGACCAATGCGGACCTGACTGGCGCGGACCTGTTCATCGCGAACCTGGAGGGCGCGGACCTGACCAATGCGGACCTGACTGGCGCGATCCTGGAAGAGGCGGACCTGACCAATGCGGACCTGACTGGCGCGAACCTGGAAGAGGCGGACCTGACCGACGCGAACCTGACCGGAGTAATCTGGCAGAACACAACCTGCCCGGACCTAATCAATAGTGATACCAACGGCAACACATGCTGCGGGCACTTCGATGGTGCCGTCCCGTACGCGGGCTGCGACTAGCCGCCATTGCCCCGCATGATCCATGGTAGTATTCCCTGGCCGAACATTTGGGGGACTGTGATGTCTCGTATCTATTCTTTGCTGCTTTCTGCTCTTCTTCTCTTCGCCATTGGCGGGTGTGGTGGCAATAGCGACGGGCCAACCGACACGACGGGAGAAACCCAGCCCGAACCACACTGCGACCCAGTGACGCACCATCTGGAGTGTATCGATGGTGCCGTCTATGAATATGGCATCTGGGGAGACGGTATAAGCGACTGCGATGATGGCCTGAAGAAACTGTTCGATTGCCCCTTTGGTTGCGACCTGCATGGGGATACAGAGGAAAACCCTTGTTGTGAAGAGTACGCGTGTTTTTGCACTATGGAAGACCTCTGCATACCCGAGCCCAACAACACTACGAATGATGTGATCTCCTCAGACTCGACGACAGCGGACACCACCACAACAGACGCCCCAGACACGCTGGCGGCATGCGATTTACCCACCTGGCTGGAAAAAGCCGTCGCGGGCTGTAAGGACCTGGAAGGGGCGGAGCTGGTTGGCGCGTATTTGTGGCACGCGGACCTGGAAGGCGCGAACCTGACAAACGCGGACCTGACGGACGCGAACCTGGTCGCCGCGGAGCTGCAAGAGGCGAACCTGACCAATGCGAATCTGACAAACGCAGATCTGAGCGAAGCAGATATTTACGGGGCGAATCTAACCGACGCGAATCTGACCAACACAAAGGTCGTCTACACAAACCTGACAGAGGCGAATCTGCAAAACGCAAATCTGACCGGAATACAGTGGGGGTTTACCCCCTGCCCGGACGGAACCAATTCCGAGGACCACGGTGACACCTGCTGTGGACATCTCAACGAGGCTATTCCAAGCGCGGGTTGTGACTAGCCCCCATTGCCCCGGGGGTTACGACTTTTTGCTACTCAGCCCAGCAGCAATGCTAAACCCCATAGAGACTAAGCCCATGGCAACGGGCGCATTGGCGACAGCTGTTTTATCGTCAATGAATACCATCGTCAGAACGCCACTGATCACTGCTAAGGCTAGAAACACTTTTGTCATATCCATGGCATCCTCCTCTACCGGAGCCTGTATCTTGCCACAGAGGAACAGCCTTGCATACTCGGGGCGCCGGACCGCAGCTCATTGCCCTGCATCGCACCCGGTAGTATTCTCTGGCCGAACCTTTGGGGGACTGTGATGTCTCGTATCTATTCTTTGCTGCTTTCTGCTCTTCTCATCGTCGCGATGGGAGGGTTGAGTGCCTATGGTGGTGGGAAGAAAGATCCATGCACAGGAGACAACTGGGTAGAGAAGGCAAAACGCGGTTGTAAAGATTTGCAAAACGCGGACCTGCAAAACGCGGACCTGAAAAACGCGAAACTGGAAGACGCTGACCTGACTGTCGCGAACCTGACAAACGCGGACCTGGAAGGCGTGGACCTGTCGGGGGCGAACCTGTCGGGGGCGAACCTGAAAGGCGCGAATCTGAAAGGCGCGAACCTGAAAGGCAGGGACCTGCAAGACGCGAACCTGGAAGGCGCGAAGCTGGAACGCGCGAACCTGAAAGGCACGATCCTGCCATTCGCGAACCTGACTGGAGCGAACCTTTACAAAGCGGACCTGAGTGGCGCGATCCTGCAAGGCGCGAAACTGACAGACGCGAAACTGACAGACGCGAAACTGACAGACGCGAACCTGACAGGCGCGAACCTGCGGAGCGTGAAGTCCGGTGGTATTGATGGTACACCACGACTGTCTGCCCCCTGGATGCTTGTGAAGGGATATCTCATCGGACCTGGCGCGGACCTGCAAAACGCGCACCTGTTCAATGCGAACCTGGAAGGCGCAGACCTGAACAGCGCGAACCTGACAGGCGCGGACCTGAACAGCACGAACCTTTACAAAGCGGACCTGAGTGGCGCGTTCCTGAACAGAACGAACCTGAATAAAGTGAACCTGAGACTCGCGAACCTTACTGGCGCGAACCTGGAAAACGTGAGCCTGCAACCCGCGGACCTTTCCTTCGCGAATCTTAAAGACGCGAACCTGGCCGGCGCAAACCTAACAGGCGCGAACCTGAGCGGAATAACCTGGGAGAATACAACCTGCCCGGACGAGACAAATTCCGACAGTAACGCCAACAAATCCTGCTGCGGACATCTGAATGGGAAGGTCCCAAGCGCGGGTTGTGACTAGCCTTTCCGGATCTACTCGACGGTAACGCTCTTCGCCAGATTACGAGGCTTGTCGATGTCGGTACCCCGGTAGTCGGCCACATGGTAGGCGATAAGCTGCAAAGGCATCACCGCTATCAAGGGTTGTAGCAGCTCCGGGGCCTCCGGCACCGGGAACATTCCATTCGTATGGTAGGTCAGCCGCTCGTCGTCCCCCTCGGTCACCACCGCCAGCACAAAGCCGTCGCGGGCTTTGATCTCCTGCAGATTCCCCAGGGCCTTGCTGTAATCCGGTCCACGAGGAACCAGCATCACCGTAGCCATATGTTCGTCGATCAACGCGATAGGGCCGTGCTTCATCTCGGCCGCCGAATAGCCTTCTGCGTGAAGATAGGAGATCTCTTTGAGCTTCAACGCTCCCTCCAGGGCGATGGGATATAAGATCCCCCGACCGAGGAAGAGAGCTTGTTGATAATGGGTCAGCTGCAGAGCAAGCTCCCGGGCCCGGGCTTCCTGCACCAGGATCCCGCGCATCAACACCACCGCATGACGAAGCCCACTGATGGCATCCTTATATTGCGTCTCGTCCAGATGATTGCGCAGATAGCCAAGGCGAGCCGCCAGAAGATAGGTGGCCGCCAGCTGGGTGGTAAAGGCCTTGGTGCTGGCCACACTCACCTCGGGACCGGCCATCGTATGAAAGACATAATCCGACATCCGAGCGATGGACGAGCCCTGCACATTCACCACACTCCCCAGAGTCCCGTTGGCCCCTTTTACCCGTCGCAGGGCGGTTAAGGTGTCGGCCGTCTCGCCCGACTGCGACAAGCTTAAGGTAAACGTTCCCGGCCGGGTCGGTAGACCCAACGAGGTCCACTCGCCGGCCTGATCGGTACTCGATGGGATCCCCGCCAGTCGTTCGAAATAGTAGCGCGCCACCTTGGCCGCATGGAGCGAAGTCCCGCAGGCGAGCAGCTCTACGAACTCAATACTCCGGGCGAAGTCCTCGGTCAGATTCATAAGATCAGACGGCGGCCCATCGTCGGTCTTTCCGAGCAGATGATCCATTGTGGCCAGAACGGCGTCGGGCTGCTCATAGATCTCTTTGATCATATAATGCTTGAAGGGCCCCTTATCCACCTCGACTCCCGACCAGGTGAGGGTCTGAACCTCGGGCTGCACAGCTTCCCCGTCGGCGACCTGGTAGAACTCGACCTCGTCGGCCGTGGCCCGTCCATAGACTCCATCGTCCACATAGACCACCTTGTCGGTATGGCGCACGAGAGCCAGGGTATCGCTGGCCACCACATTATGATCGTCCGCCAGACCGACCACGAGAGGGCTGGCGTTTCGTGCAAACCAGATACCCTCGGTATCCTCATCAAACCAGAGCGAGAGCGCGTAGGAGCCTTCCACCAAGGCAAGAGCGTTTCGAATACCCGTGGCGATATCGCCGGCGGACGAGACCTCTCGATCGAGCAGATGCCCGAGCACCTCGGTATCCGTCTCGGATACCAGCGCAATCCCCTGCCCCTGCAGCTCACTCTTCAGGTCGAGAAAGTTCTCAATGATACCGTTATGTACCAATACCAGCTTTCCCGTTCGGTGGGGGTGGGCGTTGGTCTCGTTGGGCCGACCATGGGTGGCCCAGCGCGTATGGGCGATCCCTATATGGCCCTCCATTCCATGGGTCCGGCCACGCAAGAGCGAGATTCGTCCCTCGCTCTTGACCATCTGGGCGCCTTTGGACGGGTCGTATAGGAACACCCCGGCGGAATCATAGCCGCGATAGTCCAGCCGCGACAGCCCCTCCAGAAGACCGCTTAGGCAAGGATCACGCCCAACAATGCCAATAATTCCACACACGGCTCAGGACTCCTTCTCGCCGGAATCACGAGTCTTACGTTCGACCCAGCCTTCTTTGTTTACCTGGGGCGTTCGGCTGATCGCAAGAGCGCCCGCCGGTACATCCTCGGTGACCGTTGTCCCGGCTCCGACATATGCCCCCTTGCCTACGGTAACCGGAGCCACAATCTGGGTATCACTGCCAATGAAGACGCCATCTTCCATCACGGTCTTATACTTATGGGTGCCGTCGTAGTTGCAGGTAATCGTTCCCGCTCCCACGTTCACCCCTTCGCCGATCTCGGCATCACCGAGATAGCTCAAATGGTTGGCTTTGCTGCCCGCCCCAAGACGGGTCTTCTTCAACTCTACGAAGTTGCCCACCCGACTCCCGGCACAGAGATGACTTCCGGGGCGCAAACGGGCAAAGGGGCCCACTCGGGCACCATCGTCCACCACCGCATCGTCCATGATGCTGTATGGCAATACGGTGACGTTGTTGCCCACCACCGCGTTGGTCAGAATGCTGCCCTGTCCAATATGGCAGCCACGGCCGATGCGAGTCGCACCACGCAAAGTCACGTCTACTTCCAGGACTGTATCGGCGCCGATCTCGACCGAATCTTCCACCACGGTACGCGCCGGATCTTCGATGGTGACACCTTGTTCCATATGATGTTTCAAAACACGACCTCTCAGGCTCGCGTCCGCCTCAGCGAGTTGGACACGATCGTTGACTCCCATAAGTTCACCCGAATTATCAAATTCGATTCCATCGGCTGGCCGACCAGACTGGGCCAGAAGGTGGACCAGATCGGTTAAATAAAACTCACCCTGGGCGTTGCTATTCCCCAACTGAGGAATCAATTCGGCCAGAACATCGCCCCCCACGACATACAATCCCTGGTTGACCTCCTGGATCGCCAGCTGTTCGTCGGTGGCGTCTTTGGCCTCAACAATGGCGACGACCCGGTTCTCGGACCGGACAATCCGACCGTAACCGCCCGGATCATCACATCGGCTGGTGGCCACCACCAGACTCTGGGGAATATGGGCCTGCATCAGCCGTCGGATTGCGTCTGCGGTAATGCAGGGCAAATCGGCGTTGAGAATAACCACCACATCCTCGGCTCGAAGATGGGGCAGCGTACAGCGTACGGCATCGCCGGTTCCGAGCGGCACATCCTGGGCTGCATAGGTCACAGGAAAGCCGTCTACAGATGTCCCCATGACGTTGGATATGGCTCCATCCTTCTCCACCACCACAGCTCGGCTACAACCGCTCTGGGCGGCCGCACGGATCACATGCGCGACCATCGGCCGACCCAGAACCCGATGTAGGGCTTTGGGCGTACGACTCTTCATCCGGGTGCCATGTCCACCCGCGAGGATCACCGCTACGAATTCTGGATTGGATTGGGCTGCCAAGGTCCTGTACCTGAAGTTACAGCCTCCCCTATATCGAAGAAGGGGCCCGGAGCCAATGAGAACCTGGTTTTGCCACCGCCCCTCGCCGGTCTATCCCCCACCCCAAAAACACACGTAAATCACGTGAGCCGCGAATGAGGAGGGGATTTGGGCAGAGACTTTCGCGTCCACGTGACTTACATGTATCCCGTTATATTGCAGTCTTTATGCCAGGATCGGCGATTTTGGATCGGCCACCGAAAAACGCACGTAAGCCATTGTTTTTTATTGGCTTTACCTGGGCACACCCGTCTCTTATATCCGACCCGAAACTGGGGTCTTTATAGACCCGGGGGGTGGCCTATTACCCAGGTTTCGGGCACCTCAGCCCTGGCCTGGGCCTTCTTCTATGGAGGGAAGATGCAACCAGCGCTGTAGCCGCGGGTAGAGTGCCCCAAAGGTATAGACCCCGGCCACGGCCCCGGCGAAGGCGCTGATGGCGTAGAGCTTACCTTCACCGATATTGACAAGAATGGGTCCAGGGCACATTCCGGTCATCGACCAGCCCACCCCAAAGAGGAGCCCACCATAGATATTTCCCGAATGGGAGGGCTTACGCCGACAATCCAGGGGCTGGCCCGAGGCGGTCCGACCGCTCCTTTTTATAAGCCAGAGTCCCAGCGCCGCGACAGCGACGGCGACACATAGAATCCCGTAGAGTTGCTCGTTCTCGAATAGGAACATCGCCTGGATATAGTCGTAATCGGCGGCTCCGCTTCGGCTCAATAAGAGGCCGAAGACCGTACCTGCACTCATCATGGAAACGAAAAATATCACGACATATTATCCTGCAAAGACCCGGTAGATCAGATGCGTAGAGCCAACTCCGGCCGCCATAAAACATAGGACGGTGACAAGGCTCGCCTTCTCAAAGTTGGCCAATCCGAAGATCCCGTGGCCGCTGGTACAGCCCCCCGCCAGACGGGTCCCAAAGCCCACCAGAAAGCCGCCGATGAGCATCCAGCCGACCTTGAAGCCACGACCCCGGTCAATGAACTCGTCGAATCGGCCGAGGGCCCAACTGGTCTCGATTCCCCCCGCCAGAGCCGCCGATAGCACGCCACCCAGAAGAAGTCCGAGAAAGAAGGGAAGGCGCCAACGCCGTTGCAAACGTTTGCGCTGAAAATACGGTTGCCGACTGAATAGAGCGCATAGATTCTCGAAGCCGGTGGAGATCCCAAAGGAGCGATTGGCGAAAAACTGGAGCAAGACCACAAAAGCCCCCATGGCCGCACCGGCGATGGCCCAGTGTATGGGCTGGATGTTCGCGTCGAGGAGCAGGGGCATTGGATGGTTCCGTCTTATTTGGGAGATTGGCTGGGCAATACGTATTTTGACCCGTCTTTGGGATGGACGCCAATAACGTACTCCAGACCGTAGATTTGTTCGAGCAACTCCGGGGTCATGATGTCCGAGACCGGGCCGGCTTCTACCACCCGCCCATCGAGCAGAAAGACCACCTCGTCGGCAAAACGAGCCGCTAGATTGGGGTCGTGGACCGAGACGAGGGCCGCCAGGTTCTGGCTTTTCACCAGATCGACGAGCAGCTCAAGGACTTCAAACTGATGGCCCGGATCGAGACCCGCTACGGGTTCGTCCAGAAGATATACCGGGGCTTCCTGGCATAGGATCCGCGCCAGATGAACACGCTGCTTCTCTCCACCGGACAGATGCGAAAAGGAGCGGTCGGCCATATCCAACAGGTCCATGGTCTGTAGGGCCTGGCGGCAGCTGTCGCGGTCCCCCTGGGACTCGAACCAGCGGCCTCCGGCATGAATATGGCGCCCCAGCATGACCGTCTGCTCCACCGTAAAGGGACTGGCCGCTGGCATATTCTGGGGAAGATACGCCAACTGTCGGGCACGCTCCTGGGAGTTCAGATCGGTTGGATCCCGGCCTTGTGCCGTCTCCACCTGCCCTCCGGTCGGGGCCAGCAGCCCAGCCAGAATCCGTAACAGGGTGCTTTTCCCACTTCCATTGGGCCCCAGAAGAAGGGTCATCGTCCCGGGCTGCAACTCGATGTCTACGCCGTTGAGGGCGGTCGCACCGTCGGGGTACTCCAGCTGGAGCGCCCTGCCGATCAATGGAGATTCAGAAGGCATCATCCCTCCCCAGACGTATCAACAAAATCACAAGGACAGGCGCACCCACCACCGCCATGACCGCTCCGACCGGCAGCTCGGTGCCGAGCGGACCGCGAAGGATACGGGTCAGAATATCGCAGATAAGCAGCAGGCTGGCGCCAAAGACCCCCGACAGGGGCAGAACCAGCCGATTATCCGTTCCGGCCACCAGGCGCACGATATGCGGGCCTATCAGCCCTACAAAACCGACCAGGCCGGCCAGAGCACCGCAGACCGAAGTCATCAGGGCGCAGCAAATCAAGATGGTCCATAGAAGTCGTCGTGGGTCCAGGCCGGCCCCCATCGCTCCTTCCTCGCCCAGAGCCAGCAGGTTGAGGGCTCGCGCCTGTCGGCATACGATCACAATGCATAGAGTCATAAATACCAACGCCAGGCAGGGCAGGAGCAGACCGGGCGGCAGATAGGTCAAGGCACCCATCAACCAGAGTAGAAGGATCTTGCTGTCCATGGGATTGACCACCGCGTGGACCACCGTGATCACAGCCGCCGCCAGGATATTGAGGGCCACCCCAAGCAGGATGATGCGTTCGGGCTGCCGGACCCCTCGCCGTAGGATGGCCCACACCAACACCGCCGTAACCAGCAGGGAACCACTCAACGCACCGATTGCCCGGACTCCATACGAGGATAAGTCCGCCAGTCCGAGCCAGAGCGCCAGGTAGGTCGCCACCATTCCACCGGCGGCCGCACCACCGGAGATCCCCAACACATAGGGATCGGCCAGTGGGTTCTTGAGCAATCCCTGCAAGGCGGCTCCGCAGACACCCAGACCACCCCCCACGAGGATAGCCAACAGGATCCGCGGGAATGTGCTCTCTACCACGAACCGGGTCGCGTCGGGGTCGGCCCGTCCCAGCACCGCCCAGATCCCGATCCGGTCGGGCGCCACCGCAAAGGCCATCAAGACCAGGAACTCAAGCAGGAAAAAGCCAAGCGCCAGAGCGGCCCAGAAACGTCGCTCGGATAACACCGATGCCCTTAGAGCACGCCATACACAAAGAAAGCTGATCAGCAGCAGAAGGCCGTAGAAGGCCAGTACCGGGATATTGGACGGGGTTGATAGGAGCGGTCCCGTTGCAGACTTCAAATCCGCGACGGCTTTCTTCAGTTGGTCAAAGCCGCGCAGAAGCCGTGGCCCGGGTTGTAGGAGATCGTCGGGAGACAGCGCCACCCAGCCAAAGTCCGCCGACGCGACCCGAAGCGAGTCTTCCAGATGTTGGCTTCCCCCTCCTTTCGAATGGACCAGGCTGACGATAATGTCGGGCTCCAGCTCGGCGATGGCCTCTGGCGAGAGGGTGGCGTAATCCGGGCCCCGTCCCTCGGGAACCGGCCGCAGCCCGGCCAGACGCGCCACCTCGGCCGTGAAGCTGTTCCGGGTCGTTGCCATCAACGGGGAATCCCCCACCAGCAGCACCGTCCGGGGTCCGCTCTTCCAGGCCTCCCCCGGAGCCTCGAACAGGGCCGCCATCCGGATCAGGAGTCGAGCGGCCTCGTCCTCGGCCCCAAGCTTTGTACCCAGGATCTCAATACAGGTCTTCAGATGGGCCAGATCGGGGATAGAGCAAAGCTCGACCTGGATCCCGGCATTGGTCAGATGGGCCACATAGGGTGGAGCCGGTCCATCGAAATGGCCCACAACCCAGGTCGGCTTCAGGCCGACGATCGCCTCTACACTGGGATCGACGATTCCCCCCACCAGAGAAATACCCCGCTCTTTGGCGAAGGCTTTGTCGAACTGGCTCACACCCACGATCTGCTGGGCCAGCCCCAGATCCTTCAGAATGGCCGTCGTATTGGGCGCCAGGCTCACAATGCGTGCAGCCGGATCGGCAGCCTGTGCCATTCCGATCCGAAAGACCGCAAGCAGCACCAGCATGGTGGCTATGGTTGCCAGGCGTCGCATCAGGGCACGGTCTCCACGATCTCGAAGGTGTTGAGATCAACCATATGAATGCGATTGGTTATAAGAGCACTCACATAGGCGAAACCACCGGTGGGGTCCACGACCAGATCGTAGGGATTACTACCGACGGGGAAGACCACGCGATTCAGTTCCCCACCCTCCACATCATAGACCCCCACCGTATTGGCTCCGGACTCCACAACAAAGACGCGATCGCCGTGAACGCGGACCACATTGGGGCTCAACCCTACGGCCTGCCAGCGGGTTTGTACCGTGGCCGGATCGGAGGGTTGCCAGCGAGCCAGATGATTGGAGAGGGTCAATACAATCAGCGCCGTGGCGGGCTCTACACCCGGAAGGAAGACCACATCGAGGGGCCCCTCAAGCTCGCCGGTTCCCGCTACAACCGTCTCCGTCTCCGGTATGGCTACAAGGGTGTCCGGGTCGAGAAGGAACGCGCTATTTCGGGCAAAGGACAAGACGGCTATCGAACCGTCGGGATGCCGTCCCAGGCCAAGGGTCTCGTTGGATTGGACCGCGGGCATGGCGACCGGATTGTCGCCGTTATGCACATAGGCCGCGCTGGCCAGATCAAAGATATACAACTCCGACTCGATAGACGACCCCAACACAAAACGCTGGGACTCGGGTGAATAGACCCACGAACCGGGCGCCCCATCGGGTTCCAGCGGGAAGCTGGTGATCTGCGGCTCCGAATCGGCTTCCAGCCCACCGGAAATGCGTACCAGACCCCCCGGCTGATCCGTCTGAAAGAGCCCCTCGTCGGATTGCACCAGCGAGCCCGAACAGAGCACCCAGACATCATCATCGACGGTCATTATCCGGGTCGGATTGGGCAGGGGCATCAGCCAACGGGCCACAGATCCCAGATCGGAGCGATCGCGCACCTCCACAAAGCCCTCGCCAAAGACCACACCCTTGGACGTCGCCACGAAATCTGGATTCGTAACGTAGAGGTAGTCCGCGTCGACCCAGAGACCGCTGGGCCTCGAAAAGGGGGAGAGCTCCGGATCGATCCCGTCTCCAGCCGGATCGGTGCCCGGCAGGGAACAGGACAAGATCATCAGTACGATGACAAGGAATCTCATGGTCTACCCTCGGACGCTGTCAATACGGCATACACCGCACGGCCGGGAAGCGCGAGTTGCAAATGGTCCACTGCCGTTTGATCATCGAGGAGGTTCTCGGCCCGCACCGTCAGTCGAAAGGCCGAAAACTCGACCCCCACCGAACCGGACACGAAGACGTGGCCCTCCTCGCGCAGGGCGCCATAGCGATCGAGGGTGATCGCGTCACGAGCCCGCGCCATCAACTGGAGGAATACCATCCCTCGTTCATAGGACCAGGCCACCTGCCCGCTATGATCGGGCCGACCAGGAAGCGCCACATCGGAGGCATCAAAACGCCCCCGGGTGTAGGTGTAGGAGGCCGACAGTCGGTGCCCGGAGAAGGGGCCAATAGCGAGCTGGTTTTCCACTCCAAGGACGGTTATATTGCGGGCGTTCTGGGCCTGGATCACATATAGGCTCGCGGGCAGAAAAATGATCGTTCGCTCGTAGCGGCTGGCAAAGGGAGTCAGTCGGAATTCGATCTTTGGACGGCTCCACTCCAGGGAGAGATCCGCCGACCAGCCCACCTCAGGCTGAAGATCAGGGTTGCCTCGAAGAGCCCCCCAATTCAGCAACCGCTCTGCAATGGATGGGATGCGATAGGCCCGGCCCACACCCAGGCGGATACGCAGATCGCGACGACTATCGGGTCGCCAACCAAGCCCCAGACGCGGTGCCAGAACAGGAGCTTCGGACTGCCACATTTCCGCTCGAAGTCCGCCGTAGAGGGACAAGGATCCATGATGCCAGCGATCACTGATCGCTACCGATCCCCGGCCTTCGAAGATCGTCTCAATCGCCCCGGTGGAATCGGCGATCCGGCCTCGGTCCAGCTGCCCACGTAGATTCAAGCCGACTTCATGTTGGGCGTTGGGAAACCAACGGCCATCCACCCCGACAAAGCCTGCGTGTATTAATGCGGGCTGTTCTACCGGCGGTGAAAAGAGTGGCTCGGGATCGTGGAAAAGACTCCGTTCCATCCGATGGGCAACAAAGGAACGAATGATCCCCGTCTCCCCGACGAGCCCTTCATGGTGCAGGACCGTCAGAAGATATAGGCCGTCCTGGCGTGCCTGGGGGCTGGGAAACTCCGACGGGCCGGGGATACCCCGCTCCACATAGCTGGACAGATGGCTCAAACGCCAGCGTCCTCTCCCTTTCGTTTGGAGATCGGCCTGGAGCAGTCCACGAAACATCTGGGCGTCGCTATTTTGTTGCTGCCGGGTCCGTTGCTGGTCATCGAGGAAGGGGAAATCTCCGTCCGTGGAGAAGTAGCTGAATACGCCGCGCACACCCAGATCCGCCGGGCGACCGGATAAAAGTGCGTCCAGGCCCCGGGAACCGAAGGATCCGCCTCGAAGACTGAGCACACTCTGTCGACGTTGGCCGATGGGCCCGGGATCAATCAACACAAGACCGCCCAGAGCGTCGGAGCCGGCCTGGTCGGACAAGCCACCGCGTAAGATACGAATATTGTCGATACCCAGGGTCGGAAGCAGGGATAGATCGGCCCCTCCACCCAGAAGCCCACCGATGGGCACCCCGTCGAAGAGGACCAGAGTCTGCTGGCCATCCGCCCCCCGGATGGACAGATTGCTATGCTGGGCCGGAGCACCAGAGTGCTGTACCTGGACGCCGGGTATTCCTTCAAACCAGGAATCCACCGTCGGTGCCGTCCGGTCGGTCTCGTCGATTGTACGCTCCTCCGAGGCTGCTTCGCCCGGGGCTGGTTGGACATCGGCCTCCACGTAGATCGGGTCGGTGGTGATCCGGGGCCCGGGTCCGGCGTACGCCAGGGCTGCATTCCACAGGACTGCGCTCAAAAGGAGTATATTTCGACAAAGTATTCTCAGGGTTCTCTTTCAACCGAAGAGGTGAACTGATCGTCTGCAGTCGGTATCCTGGCTCACGGTGTCGGACTATCCACGCCCATTACGCCTTCCCAGTTGCCCAGTGGCTTTGTAATGAACTCACCGCTTACAGTGGCGGGACCGCGCCGGACTCTCACCGGACTTCCCTGGGTTGGCGAAAACCAACCACACCGCAGACTCTAGTTGGGATACCGCAGCCGAAGACATGGCGTCAACGGCTTTCCGGTTCCACTACGGCTCAATCACACACGGCTGTTCGACGGCCGTCGTACCCGCTGGACAATCGGTCGAGAAGGTGTGCGGATTTTCCTCCAGGGCGTCCACGTCCAGAAGGCGAATCGTGATCCGGGTTTTGGCGTCTGGGCGACGGATCTGCACGCGACCAGGCAACTGCTGGCCCTGGGGGCCACGTCGAAACCGGTCGTAGCGGATTTCACTGATCAGAGTATCTCCGAACCATATCTGCGACCGGAACAAACGCCGCCTGGACGCAGAAAATTCCAGGCGTTGACGGCTGCCATCGGTCGAACTGAGCTCCAATACGCGCCGACGGGTCTTCTTGTCGAGGACGAGTGGCTTCAGCGTCCCCTTGATCAGCGGCGGCCGGCCGAAGAACATCTGCACGACCTCGGCGCCGTTCATATACACCGGCAATACCCGCATCACATTGGCCCGGCAGGGTGGTCCTACGCGACAGGCCGCTTCCCCACGTTCATAGGTCATGAATCGGCCCTTATGCATGGCCAAAAGAGCGATGGTATCGTCGGAGGGTGTGACCGCCTCTACAAGCAGTGAGTCCTCCGGTCGTACCGCAAAGAAGATGCGGCCTTTACGAAGACTGCCGTCGATTTCCGTCGTAACGTGCGCTTCGCCGGAGATCCCGGCCTGCTCCATCAGGGGATTGGCCACGACACCCAGAAGGGATTTGCCGGACTCCGGACCCCATTGGACATCCACAGGTCCCGAATATGCTGAACAGCAACAAACGAAGAGGCAAAGCCCGAAGACCAGAACCCCCTTATTAAACTCGCCACACGCGTTCAACGACTATTCGTCGGATTCGTCGGATTCGGCAGATTCGGCGGGTTTGACGGCCAGTTTTGGGCGAAGGTTATACGACGGCAACTCTTTGTCGAAGTCGAGCTTCGCAGCGGCGACCTCACGAAGGGCCACAACACATTCTTTGTTGTCGGATCGAACCAATGGCCGTGCGCCATGTACCAGATCGTAGGCGCGACGCCCCGCGAGCATTGCCAGCGCAAACCGGCTCGGTGAATGATCCAGACAATCTTCGATGGTGACTCGTGCCATAATCGCCTCAATTCAACAGAGAGTAGCCGGGTTTACCGAAAAAACCGCCCAAAGGTCAATGATTTTGTGCGCTTTCCCTTTATTTCGAGCCGTTCACAAGCTCTGCCTGAAAACCGCCCCGGCCCCTAATCCCCGTGCACCGTACCGGCCGTAGCCGCCCGAACATCGTCCAGACTTACGCCCGGAGCACATTCCACCAGGCGGAAGCCATCGGGGCTCGTATCGAGCACCGCAAGATCGGTGAATACACGACTGACCACTCCTTGCGCCGTCAATGGAAAGGTACAACGGTCCAACAGCTTCGGCTCTCCTTTCTTTGATGTATGGGTCATCAGAACCAGGGTCCGTTTGGCACCCGACGACAGATCCATCGCTCCACCGATCCCCATGGTTCTACCCCCTGGAATCGACCAGTTGGCCAGATCGCCGGTTTGCGATACCTGCATCGCCCCCAGAATGGCGATATCCACATGACCCCCCCGAATCATCGAGAAGGACGAAGCGGAATCAAAGGTCGAGCCCCCGGGAACCACCGTGACCGTCTGTTTGCCCGCGTTGATGATCTGGGGGTCCTCTTCGCCGTCGTACGGGAACGGCCCCATTCCGAGCAGACCATTTTCGCTGTGGAACCACACATCGCTGCCCTCTGGAATATGACCAGCCACCAATGTGGGAAGGCCAATCCCCAGATTCACGATACTACCTGCGGTTATTTCCAGGGCGGCCCGTGCCGCTATTTCGTCTCGACTGAATGCCATGATGTTCTCGTGTGCAGGGGTGGTAAAGACCAACTCAGTCGCGGGACCGAACCGTCCGATACTCAAAGGGGTTCTCGTGCTCGGTCACTTCCACAACCCGATGCACAAAGATGCCGGGTAGATGCACATCGTCGGGATCGATCGCACCCACATCCACCAGGGAATCAACTTCGGCGATGGTCGTACGTGCCGCGGTAGCCATCACCGGCGAATAATTGCGCGCCGTTCGCCAGAAACGAAGATTGCCAAAGGTGTCGCCCTGAACCCCGCGAATAAACGCAAAGTCAGCCGATAACGCATGCTCCAGAAGATAGTCGCGGCCGTTGATGTTCTTAACTTCTTTGCCTTCGGCCACCACCGTGCCCACACCGGTGGGCGTGTAGAAAGCCGGAATGCCGGCCCCGGCCGAACGAATCCGCTCCACCAATGTTCCCTGGGGATTGATCTGCACATCCACGGCCCCTTCGGCCTTCAGGCGATGCAGATCCTCATTATTTCCGATGTAGCTGCAGATGACGCGGCTTACAACGCCGGCTTTCAGCCAGGTGGCGAGCCCTTTGCCCAGGTTGCCAGAGTTATTGCTGATGATGGTCAAATCCGACACACCCAGCTCCAATACACCGGCGATCAACCCTTCCGGGTTTCCACATAGGCCAAAGCCTCCAACCATGATGCTGGAGCCGCTTTTGACCGTGCTCAAAGCGCTCATCACGCTATCGTGCACCTTGTTCCGATGTCTTCCGTGTGTCTGTGGAGACGTCATCTTTGTTCTCCCAATTGCTGTGGACTCCGGCTCAAGGTCCGGTTTTCGGAATACTCGTATCGATCGCTTCGGCCACGATTGCAAGTCCTTCCCGCAGTTCGGCCTCGGAAATACATAAGGGCGGCGACAAAATCAGCATCTTATTCGCGGTACGGAGATGGACCAGCACATGACGCCGGTCAAGCTCCGCAGCCAGAGCGCCCAATTCCGATTCGTTCGCGTTCAGGACAAAGCCACCGAATAACCCAATGGAGCGAACCGCGCGGATGCGGTCCGGGCGGGCGTCCTGGATGCGCTCCATTTCCGATCGAAGAACAGGCCCCAGCCTGGCCGAGTTATCGACAAGCCCTTCGTCCCGATACACCGAGATGGCCTCGAGCGCTGCGGCACAACCCAGTGGATGGGCATAATGGGTGAGGCCCGCATATAGGACGTTTTCGTCAAAATGGGCCGCAATCCGGTCGTGGACAAGAACGGCCCCGAGGGTTCCGTAGCCACCGGTCAGGGCCTTTCCCACGGTGATCATGTCGGGAACGATGTCGAAGTGCTGGTAGGCAAACCATTTGCCGGTACGACCAAAGCCGGTGAGAACCTCGTCGCAAACCAGCAGCACGCCATTGTCATGGCAAAGATCGCGCAGATAGTTGAGATATCCGTCGGGCGGGACCAATACGCCGTTGGCGCCGGTCACGGATTCGATAAATAGAGCGGCGACCTTGTCCTTGCCCTCGTAGGCCAGCCTGTCGGCGACGTCGTCCCGGTATTCGGCCTGCTGTACGCAGGGGACCGATTCACCGGCCAGGCGTTCGCAATAGGGGGCATAGAAATGGCTCACGCCGGGGATGCCGGGCTCGAAGGGAAGACGACGATAATCGCCGGTCAAACTCAACGCCCCCATGGTGGCCCCATGATAGGACCGATAACGGCTCAAGAACTTGGTACGACCGGTAACCAGGCGCGCAATCTTAAGAGCGTTCTCGATCGCTTCGGCTCCGCCCAGGGTAAAGAACACCTTTCCAAAGCCGTCCGGGGCCAGAGCCAACAGCTCCTCCGCCAACCGTTGCTTCGCCTCGTAGATGGCGTTGGGCAGAGTCAAGCAGAGATCGGCCGCCTGGTCCCGAATCGCCTGGATGAGACGTGGATGTCCATGTCCCAGATTCGCCTGGTAGACGAGGCTCGCCATATCCGTCCAGCGATCGCCAGCCGCCGTATCGAAATGAATACCCTGGCCCCCACGGATGTCCAGAGGCTGATGCCCCTTCTGGGCGCTCCAGGTAAAAAAGAAGGGGTATTCTGTGGATGGTTGGTTCACGAGCCGCTCTCTACCCCCTGGTTCAACCCAGGATCTCGCGGAGCTTTGCAGCCGCCGAGTCGGAAAAATCAAAGCTGGGCGCAAATACCGCCGGTCCATGACTGAAGAGGCGCAACTGCATCGACTGTTGGGCCAGGGCAGCCTGGATATCCGTCGACGACGAGCCCAGATCAACAACACGATAAAGACCACGTCCCTCGACCTTCAAGCCCCTGTCGCGCAATGGTTCCAGGGCCTGGTTAAGCCGTTCGATTGACGCCTGGTGATCATAGCTACGCAACGCCCGAAGAGTATGATGGGTGCGGATCAAGCTCAGTTCGTCCCCGTCCCAGGTCGACACCATCGTCAGAGGAGTCGAAACAAAGAGCGGCGTACGTACATGAACAAGCCCCAGATGCCCGCCACACCACCAGGTGATCATATCGGGTACAAAGGGAATGCTTGAAGCCGCAAAGGGGCCGGCACCGGTCCGGTAACTGGCGGACGCGGTCTCCACAAAAACGACCGGCAGATTATGGGCCGTGCGGAATCGTTCCAGAAGCAGCCAGAAATCGGCCGGGATGCATAAGCCCGTACGCTCCTGGACCGGCTCCAGAATCAGTCCCAGCAGACGATCGGCTCCCTCGCGGCTGACCAGGTCTTCGAAGGCGGCGATAGTCGCTTCGGAGCCAACGACCGCAGGATGTGGGAGCCGTGGCCAATCAAAATGGGGAGGGCCCTGGCGATGGATGGACGGATCGGAGAGAGAGCGGGCCGCTGCGGTGGTATGGCCCACATAACCGCCTTCGAATCCCACAGCCACGACGGCGTCCTTTCGATTCCAACGCAGGACTCGCAGGCATTTATCAAAGGTCTCGTCCCGGCTTGAGGTCAAATATAGATGGGGATGGTTCGGCGTAAGGGCCGATACCCATTCCACCGCCCGTACGATGGCCGGTGTCACATAGTTGCAGATGGTTACTTTCGATACGGCCGGACCATATAAAAGCCCCGCGCTCTGCGCCTCGAGTAGGCTTTCGGGCGGAGAGGCCAGCGGTTGGGAGATACCATCCGACAGATTGATAGACGACGATGCATCCGAGACCGCCGGACCATACGCCCGAAGGGGAATGCGATAGTAGATCGCCTGCCCACCCTGGCCCTCATACTGGTTGGCCAGTTGGTTCACCACATAGGCACCATAGGCACGATTCAAATTGGTCATGGCCGCCGCCAGACCCTGCCGGTTGCGGCCCGTACTATAATCATAGCGAGGACCATTCGGTCCCTTCATGGCGCGAGCAGCCCGTAGCTGTGCTCCCTTCAATGCGCGGCCCAGTCCACTACCGTGCATATCGGGATCGACACTGATGGCAATGGAATACATGGTATTGCCCTGCCCCAGATTCGGATCTTCCGCCGGCCCTTCTACATGGTCGAAGCGCTCCAATGGAGCACCCAGGGCATAGCCGAGCAGACGTCCATCGTCGGAGGATTCCGCCACGACGGCGACACCATCGGCATCTTCAAAACCCTTGCGCAGGGTTTCGGCCGTATCGCGACGACTGGGCTCAAACACGCGTTCCTCAAGAGCCATAATCGCGGGAACAAGGGTGTCGACCTCGTCAGGCGCGGCCGTGCGAATGGCATAGGGGCCCGGGTCTTTCCGGGTCGATTCGGCCGCGTCCTCCCAGCCGGGAGGTTGCTTGCCCGGATTGGCATCCAACCAGGATAGAGTCCGCCGGATCATGGTGAACAGCTTGTCGATTTCGCGCTCGGTATAGGCTTTGGAGAGCCGGTATCGAACCGTCAGGCTACCTGCCCCGAACACCACAGCACCACGCCAGAAACGTTGTCCCAGATAGGCTTTGAGATGGTCCGAGCTGGGAAGATCAAAGGCGAAGGCAAAGCCCTGCCCCCGCGGATCGCCAACCAATTGGGGATAGCGATTCGCCATATCGGCCAAACGCGGCTGGACCCAGGCCTGAATTCGTTGGGCTGTATCGGTCTCGTCAAGAAGCTCGGCGTGAATCCGACCACGCACCAGAGATGCCAACTGCACGCTGGTAGGCTCCGGATCGGGGAAGCGGCTGGTGCATACTCCGACCTGCGCTCGTTTCGCCCAGACTATGGCGTCCGGGGAATCGGGATTGCCATCTTTGTCGACCAGACCAAAGCTCGAAGCCCAACTGAACGGACCTCCCAGTCCATAGCCAGTCTGCACTTCATCCATGAGCATCGATACCTGATGGTGGCGCGTTAGAAGACGCAACGCCTGGTAGAAGCGAGCAGTCGCATAGCGGTCCCCACCTTCGCTCTGCATGGGCTCGACCATGCATACGAAGATGTTTCCCGATCGGAGGTGCTCATCCACCACCTGTAGGGCTTCGACCTCCTGGCCCACAAGCGCATCGGTCTTGGCCGCCGGTAGAGCGAGTAGTGTTTCTATATCGCCCTCGGCCGCCGCCGCCAGATAGCCGTCCGGCGCAGGGGGCTCCTGGGTCCGGTCGTCGGTCCGGGCCGGAAAGGGAGCAAAGGCCACTTCGTATCCGGGGATCTCGAACGGTCCACGCTTCTTCGGGTTCCAGGTGGCATGGAGCGCCAGAAGAGTTCGCCCATGAAAGCTACCCTGGAAGGCCAGTATTCGGTTCGCGTCCGGCCGAGCGGCATGTAGCCGGCAAAGGGCCAGAGCCTTCTCATTGGCTTCCGCACCGCTATTGGTAAAACTGATGTGGGGCAACTCGGGCAAAATCCCTCGCAGGGTGTCGGCATAGGCGTCCACCGCCGAATGGCTGCCCCAGCTGCTATCCGGTGACCGCACCAGGGTGTCACCAAAGGCTCCATCAAAATAGGCACGAACGACAGCATCCGGTGCGAAACCGGCGACCTGGGTGGCTGTCTGGCTCATCCCGTCGAGTACCGCCAATGGCTCATCATCCACCGAGACCATCCAGGGCCCGACCGAACGAAGGTGGTCAAATACCCCGGGTTTTTTCTCCCTGGCCATTCGCTCACCGGCATATAAACGACTTCGGTAGTGTTCCGAGCGGGGCAAACGACCTTGTTCGGGTAGACGCACACCCATGGGCCGTGGCGTATCGAGAAGATGTCGCTGCGCTTCGTACGCTTCTTCCTCTGCATGTCGCTGGGCCAGACCGTCCAGATCCGGTCCGGGCAGAGCCGCCGCCAGCATAGGATGCGGATCGATGACGCCAAAATCATTTTCCTGAATGGCCACCGGAATCACCACATTCCGCGGTGCATAGGAACCCGCTGGCCGGAAGTTCCCGCTCATTCCCACGCCGCCAAATGGTAGTCGAGGACTGGCCTTATTGGTCGTGCGGTTCCAGTTCAGGATCCCCGCACGGGTTCCCAGTAGAAACCGTTCATAGCGGGCGCGAGAGCGTGTAAACACACTATTGGCCAGACCATATACGCTCTGATTGACCAGGGCGATCGCCTCGTCGTCGTCATCAAAGACCTGAATGGAGAGGTCGGGCCCGAAGAGTTCTGTATCCGTATAGCCTTCAATGGCCGGCTTTCCATCAGGAAGAGCGTGAAGGGAGGGTTTTGCATAGTATCCACCGGGGAGTCGTCCTCCGGGGACCAGGGCTTCGGCCCCGCCCGCCAGAGCCGCCTCGATGCATGTTTCAAAGCTTTCTCTTGCTCCAGCGGTGGTCAACGGACCCGCAAAGCTGGAGGGATCGTCTGGATCGCCAAACCGAAGACTCGACACCAACTCTCGTAAAATAGGAATCAACCGATCCCATAGCGATCGATGCACGAATACCCGCTCGGTGCAGGTACAGCGTTGCCCTGAACTCAGATACCCGCCAATCACGATTTCGTGCGCCGCCTGCCGTACGTCCGCATCGTCCAGCACCACGGCCGCGTTCTTCCCACCCATTTCAAGGGCCAGAAGAAGCTCTGGCCGATCCAGGGCCTGGGTCATAATTCGAAGTCCCGTAGGGTAGGAACCAGTGAAACAGAGCGCACGAACGTCGGGATGGGCCACCAGGGCCGAACCAATGGCACCACGTCCCTGCACCAGATTGAAGATGCCGGGCGGTAGACCGGCCGCATGGGCGGCTTCGGCATAGCGCTGACCACATAGAGGCGTGATCGACGTGGGCTTCATCACCACCGTATTCCCCAATAGGAGCGCAGGGGCCACATGAACATTGCAGAGATGCAACGGGTAGTTATAGGGCCCGATTACACCGACAACACCGTGGGGTAGGAAGCGTTGCACCTCGTGGGGGTGCCCAGCCACCGGCCCATCGACCAGATCGCGGCGGACATGCTGGAGCGTACCGTCGAAACGAGACGCCAGGGAACGGGCTTCCGCCAGCGCTTCCGAACGGATTTTTCCATTCTCAAGCACGATCGCGTCCGCAATCTGATCCACCCGCTCGGCGAGTGCATCACGAAAACGACTGAGGATCTCGAAACGTTCATCCAGGGTTTTCGCCGCCCACTCAGGCTGTGCTTGTTGGGCCGCAGCGACGGCCTCAGCGACCCTGTCAACGGTCCAACAGGTCTCAAAAACAGGTTCCCCGTCCCGAGCCGGGTTGACCGACACCAGTCGGTCTCCTGTCGGCAGGAGAAATTGTCCGCCGATGAAATCGCCTAAAGCCTTCATACCGAGTGAGATAATCCCACTACCGGCTCCGGGTCAACCGCGAACTAAGGCCCTGCACATCAGAGGTTATAACCGATTCCAAACACGGCTCGAACACTTGCCTTCACCCGATTATCTACACCTAGAGCCGGGCCGGCATCAAAAAGAAATATGCCACGCCAGGTCTTGCTGAACATATATTCGGCTCCAAGGGATACACTCAACGTCGTTTCTACGCCCACATCACCGGTGAGAAAGAGATAATCGAGTAGACGAGCACCCACATTGATATCCAGCTTCTCGCTCACAACATAACTGACGATGATCCCAGGGCAGCCCAACCCCACCGCCGTCTGCCGAGAGGGCGCTGTCTCCCATAACATCGAAAGCCGAAGAAGAATCGCCCAATGGATCTTCTTACGCCATTTTCCACCCCAGGTGGGTCGCGGCAGAGATACGCGGGCATCCACACCCGCAGTGAGGAATCGGAAGCGCGTATCCAGCCCACGCCCGTAGGACAACTGTGCTCGTGGAATCAACTCGAATTTCTGATCCCAGGGCATATGATAGGCGACCTCCACATCGGGAAAGCCCATCATCACGCGCACCGATTGGCCATATTGCGGGAGCAGACGCGCCCCGGTCATATTGCCGGCAAAGGCGTTGCTACCGGCCCCAAGACAACCCAGGCCAACCAGCCCGATCAAGAGCAGTCCAAAGAATGGGCGAAAAACCACGGCAACTGGCCTGGTCATGTAGAACCTCATGCGACAGCCGGTGGCTAGCTTTGCATGTTTTATTCAAACGTGCACGTTTGGCTCTCCTGGGATAAAAACGGAGCATGGACTCCCCCGAACCCCAAGTATCTAACACGGAACCTGTGCCGATCCCGGCCGGGAATGCCATGGGTCGCATAGAAGGCTGGGGGCTCGGCGTATTATTTGCCATCTTTGTGTTTTGTTCGATCCGGCCGATGTACGGCATCGACGTATACTGGCATATCGCCGTGGGGGATTGGATCCGCAGCGCAGGGGCCCTGCCCGATCGGGATCTGTTCAGCGCCTTCACACCGGATGGGGCGTGGCGATCCTTTCAATGGGGATACCAGGTCCTGGTCTCGGCCCTCGACGATCTGGGGGGGCTCAGCCTCGTCCGTTGGTTCCATATCGCTCTACATGCCCTCGCCCTCGCTCTTTTTATACGGCTGGCTCGAATCCAACGAAAAGGTACGGCAGCCCTGTTGGTGGGTGTCTTCTTGATCGCCTATATGGACCGATTACGGGTCCGCCCTCATGTGTTCAACCTCTTGGGTATGGTCGGATTGTGCTGGTGGTTCGTGCGGGTCCAGGGCTGGCGCGCTACGGCCACGAGCGCCGGCCGTCCCTGGCACGACGGTTGGCGACATATCGATCTCCCCCTTGTGGGCCTGGCTACCCTATGGGCAAACCTGCACGCGGGCGGAGCGGCGGTTCTGGTTCCAATACCCATTTTTCTCTTTACCCTGGGAGTGCTCATTCAGAGCCCACGAACGAGCTGGCCCCTGATACGCGCGGGACTCTTCACCGCCCTGTTCATGGCCCTGAGCCCGGGTTTCCTGCCGGGCATTCTCCATGCCATGGAAACCCATAATCCAGCGACTCTGGCCATGGTACCCGAATGGGCCCCTTCGTGGGTCTATCTGACCGACTCGATGGCGGATCGCTTCGTGCTCCTGGCATGGGCCCAGGGTCTACTGCCCTGGGTAGCCCTTATCCTGATTATTCTGGCGGGGATCCGTCAGCGAGCCCTGCCCGAAGCACTGGTCGCGGGATTCCTGACATATCTGGCAATTCGACATGCACGCTTCCTCTATCTGGTGGCGTTCATTCCCCTCTTCTTGCCTCTCTGGCCGGAGACATGGCCACGAACCTCCATCACCCGATCTGCCATCTGGGCCCTTACGGCATTCCTGGGCCTGGCCTTTGCGCATCACTTTCTCTGGGTAACGCGCGACGGGCCGATGGACCATATGGATCATATGTCCATCAATATCGAACCCGGCTTATTTCCTGAACAGGCCGCCCATTTCCTGGCCGATGCAGAGCTGGAAGGGCGTGTATTAAACCAGACCGGTTGGGGCGGATATCTTTTATATACGAGTCGAGGCCCAACCGGATCGCGACTTCGAGTAGCCGTCGATGGACGCCATAATATCGACGCAAAAACGGCGCGATATATCGATCTTTCCAATGATACGGCCCCGACCGTGGGTAACCGAAAGGTCTTGCAACACGATTTCATTCGGGCGAGCCTGGAATCGTATCCGGTGGATCTTCTGCTCCTGGCCAATCCGGTATTCCGCCATACCATTCATAACCGCACAGTCTTTGTGATGGTCCATCGCGATCCCCGGGCCGAGGTCTATCTGGTCCGAAACGAGCAGACCGACGAGAACCTGCGACGCATCGTGCAATACTATCGTTCCCTTGGGGCAACGGTTCCCGATCCGACAACCCAACTCTGCGAATTCGAGCGTATGGTGTGGAGTCGGAATGCATCCGCAGATTCTGCCAACCTGACGAAACTGGCGACCCGGCTCGAACAGCTGCGCGGGGGTGGGAAGATGTCGATAGAGAATAAAGTCACCTCGATGCGATTGGTAGAGAAACTACATACGGAAGGTCATCTCGCACAGGCCCGCCAACTAAACGACCTCCTGCTACAGAGTATCGCTACAGGTCACCGACTTCACCTCGCCCTCTCCGTTCATCGTGCTGCCCTGGGAGTTCGCCTTTGCGAACCCACCGAGCAAACCCAGGACCGGATCGAGCAGATCAAGGAAAAGGTAGCTGCTATGATGGCCAAGAACCGAGCGAAACCGTCATCGGCCTTCCTACCGGAAGAGGGGCGCCTATTTGAGAGTATCAAAGCCCATTACACGGCTACGGGCAGGCTCTGATCCCCGCTCTCAACCCATAAGTCGTTCGGCGATCTCTTCGTACCGTTCGAGGGCCTGCATGATGATGGAATCCGGCAGATCAGGTCCCGGTGCCGTCTTCCCCCAATCCAGGTTCTCCAGGTAGTTTCGTACCACCTGCTTGTCATAGGACGCCGGAGTTACCCCGTGGCCCCATTCATCCTTATTCCAGAATCGGCTGGCGTCCGGCGTAAGCACCTCATCAATCAAGATGATCTCCCCACTGGGTAGGCGGCCGAATTCCATCTTGGTGTCTGCAATCAGGATACCGCGGGCTTCCGCATGTTCACGAGCGAGAGAATAGACCTTCAAGGTCATATCGCGAAGCCAGTTGGCCGTATCCAGCCCCACCACGGCCGCCGCCTGATCAAAGTCGATATTCTCGTCATGATCTCCCTGTTCTGCCTTCGTACTCGGCGTAAAGAGTGGGGGCTCCAACCGAGCGGCTTCGGGAAGTCCAGGCGGAAGGACATGTCCACAGACGGCTCCCGTCGCGCGGTAATCCTTGAGTCCCGAACCGGTCAGATATCCACGGGCAATACATTCCACTGGAAGCGTTGGTGCTCTATGCACCAGCATGGATCGGCCCTCCAGCTGGTCGGCGTAACTAGCCAGGAAAGACGGGTAGTCGGAGATCTCGGTAGCGATAAGATGGTTGGGGACCAGATCGGATAAAAGATCAAACCAGAAAATGGATAGTTCGGTAAGAATACGCCCCTTTCCGGGAATCCCCTTTGGCATCACCACATCAAATGCACTCAAACGATCGGTAGCAACGATCAATAATTTATCGTCCTCAACCGCGTAGATATCTCGAACCTTGCCACGCGCCACCAGCGGTAACGCATCAATCTTCGTTTCAAGAATAGCCGACGTCATTTCTTCCTCAGTTTTCATATAAAGAGACCTCTGCCGGCGCAGTGATCTCATCCGGTGGTATGAAGTAGTCTCCCGTAAAACAGGCATCGCAGAATCCACCGTCGGTGCCCCTGGCCGTTTCCATCATTCCCTCGTGTGACAGAAAGGCCAACGAATCGGCTTCGATATACTTACAGATCTCGTCGACGGAATGGGAGGATGCGATGAGCTGTGTACGTTCAGGCGTATCAATACCGTAATAGCAGGGCCATAGAATCGGTGGGGCCGAGATCCGCATATGGACCTCCTTGGCTCCCGCGGCCCGCAACATTGAAACAATTTTACGGCTGGTGGTGGCACGCACGATTGAGTCGTCGACCACCACAATAGACCGCCCGGATATTAATTCCTCGACCGGATTCAACTTCAGGCGAACGCCGAAATGTCGAATCTGCTGGGACGGCTCGATGAAGGTCCGGCCCACATAATGATTGCGGATCAAGCCCATCTCGTAGGGGATCTGTGCCGTCTCCGCGAAGCCCATGGCTGCGACGACTCCACTATCGGGCACGGGGATCACGCAATCGGCCCCTGGCACATTCGCCTCCTGCGCCAAACGCACGCCAAACTGCTTTCGAATGGAATATACCGACCGATCAAAGATATTGCTGTCCGGACGCGCAAAATAAATCAGCTCAAAAATGCATTGTTGGACGTTCTTTTTACTGGTCCTTCCTAGAGGAAAAGAACTGGTGATCCCATTATCCGAGATGCAAACCACCTCACCGGGTTCAATCTCCCGTTCAAAGCGGGCGCCGATAAGGTTCAAGGCGCAGGTCTCACTGCTGATGATATAGGCGTCGCCCAACCGCCCAAGCACCAGGGGACGATATCCCTGTGGATCGCGAGCTGCCAACAACTTCTCGCCCGCGAGTAATACAAACGAATATGCCCCTTTGATACGGCGCATCACACGGCCAACACGTTCTACGAGGGTACCTTTCTTATGACGCGCCAGAACATGGGCGATCACTTCGGTGTCCGCATTTGTATAGAACAGATCGCCCTTATCCTCGAGGTCCTGGCGCAGTCGTTCCGCATTGACCAGATTACCGTTATGGGCCACAGCCAGGTTGCCACGACGGGTTTCTACGGTGAAGGGTTGGGCGTTCTTTAAAACACTGCCTCCGGCCGTGCTGTAGCGTACATGCCCAATGGCGGTGGAACCGACCAGAGCGTCCAGAACTCCTGCGTCGAAAATATCCGCCACATAGCCCATCTGGCGGTGAACCCGCATGGTGCTCTTATCGACCGCAGCAATACCAGCGCTCTCCTGGCCACGATGCTGAAGCGCGTGTAATCCGAGATAGGTCAGATTACTGGCTTCCTCATGCCCAAAGACACCGAAGACACCACATTCGTGTTTTAGACTCTTGTCCATCATCCCCCACCATCCGGTGAATTCTGCGCCAGGGGAGAAGCCACATGCAAAAGGCAGCGCGACTCCCAAGCGATCCCCATCTGGGGATCAAGACCAAACACCTGAAGCATCGATATCGGACTGAGGGTGTTCTGTGCAAGATCCGAATCCAGCGTGGTTCGAAATGGTTCCAGATAGTCACCCAGAGATGCTTCCAATTCGCTCACAACCATAGGGATGCGTTCGCTACGTAGAGAAGGCATTCGATAGGGCACCTCCACATCGTCTCCAACGCCGATCTTGAATACGGGCCGCCCGTTCAAATACATCTTGAAGATGGCGCCCCCACCTGGCCGCTGAACCGAGCCCACCCCAGGAAGAGTATCCACCTCAGCGGACATAAATAGCAGAACGGCTCTCCCTTTTTGAACACTGGACAGATCCAGAGCAAAGCTCATCGGCTCAAAGCCGGACTCTGGTCGAAATAGACTGAAATCTTCGTTGACTCCGAGGGCCAGTTTTCGAATCTCCCACGGATGTGGTGCGTAATGGCGCGGAATGGGTTGTGACCAGATCTTGTACTTACCGGGACCCAATACCTGATCCACCAAGCCCCAACAACGCTCGGTAGAGCCTTCTGTCCCCAAAATTGCGACCAGTACGTCACGCATATCTCTGCTCTATCCGCGCCATTAATCGAGAACTCGATCCAGAATCGTATCCACGTGTCGAAACATATGGTCCAGATCGAAACAACGGTCCAATTCCTCAGACGATAGATGTTCCGAAATGTCCGCATCCGCCTTAAGAGCTTCCTTCAAGTCGCCACCGCTTGAAAAACACGCCATGGCAACCGATTGAACCATTTCGTAGGCGCGCTGCCGTACAAGGCCCTTGTCCACCAGCGCCAACAAGACCGTCTGGCTGAAGGGAAATCCGCGGGTCTGCTCAAGATTCGCCATCATTCGATCCGGATAGACATTGAGCCCTTCCAGAACGCTGGCAATTCGACCACACATAAAGTGAACCAGGGTCGTGCTATCCGCCCCGATAACCCGTTCCACCGAGGAATGAGAGATGTCGCGCTCATGCCATAAGGCGATGTTCTCCATCGCCGCATTGGCGTTCGATCGCACCAGGCGCGCCAGGCCCGATACATTCTCGGTTCGGATAGGATTCCGCTTATGGGGCATGGCTGAAGATCCCTTCTGACCTTTTCGGAAGGGTTCCTCCGCTTCCCCGACTTCCGTGCGTTGCAGGTGGCGGATCTCAACGGATATCTTCTCAAGAGTAGCCGCGAACAGGGCAAGACTCGTAAAGGCTTCCGCGTGTCGGTCTCGTTGCACCACCTGGGTAGCGACTGGTTCTGGTTTCAAGCCGAGGCGCTCCAGAACAAAGGCTTCGCAGGCCGGGTCCAGATGCGCGTAGGTTCCCACGGCCCCACTCAACTTACCGATGGCGATCTGATCGCGGGCCTTGGAGAGGCGCTCCTTATCGCGGTCGATCTGGGCCTTCCACATGCCCCAGACCAGACCAAATGTCATGGGTTCCGCATGGATGCCATGGGTACGCCCTATCATAGGTGTATGGGCATAGGTCCGCGCCCCCTTCGAAACGATCTGGCGCAACGTCTCCAATTCATCGAGGATCAAATCGAACGCCTTCGTCATCTGCAGACTGAAACTGGTGTCCACAACATCGGAACTCGTCAACCCCAGATGAATGTAGCGACTGGGTTCCCCAACCTGCTCTTCCACATGGGTCAGGAAGGCAATCACATCGTGATGTGTGACCGACTCAATTTCGGCGATTCTATCTGGGTCCAACTGCACCGATGTACGGATCAGGTCGGCCGTTCCCTGGGGAGCCTTACCGGTCTGTTCAAAATGTTCAATGAGCAGACATTCGATTTCAAGCCAATGTTCAAACTTGGCTTGAAGGCTCCAGAGTTCCTGCATCTCAATGCGTGAATATCGTTCGATCATGGTGCACCAACTTCCATACAGCAGCGAAAACCAATGGTTGAAGAACGGATGGTGAGGCGGACTTTTCGAGCGTAGCTACATGCCACTTTGTTGCCGTCCTGGCGACTCGAACCGCCGAGCACACGTCCTCCATGGACCCACTCCGCCACATTTCCTGACAAATCGTATACCCCGGACGGGCTCACACAACGTTTTCTTTTCCCGGTTCGGCGGACGGGCTGTTCGTCGTAGAAGTCCCCCATCACATTGCATTTACTCCGGATAAAGCGCGGGCCATAGGGGTATTTGTCCCCACAGGAGCTTTGAAATTCCTCGTAGGTACATAGACGCGCGCCCTCTTCGACACAGAGATCGGACGCCTGCCGATAACTGACACGCCGTTTGGGTTTCGATCCCTTTCCGGGAAATTCGTAGGCTTGAATACAAAACGCGGGAACCTCTTCAGTCGCTGCAATGGCAACGTAGCCGTCAAAGCAGGGCTTATCAGCCGCGACGGCATCGGACGGGACAACATCAGCTTTCGGTTCTGTTTTGCTCTCCGGAACCACGACAGCCGGCGCTGGGGGAATTTCGGGTACTGCTTCTACGAGAGCGTCTATCACAGCAGAAGTCGACGTTCCGGCGTCCGAAATAGCCGTTGCGGGCACTGGCACCGGCGGAGCCGGTGGCGGCACGGGGTCTTCTCTATTTTCAACCGCTCCTGTATCCGCCAATGCAACGACAACCGCAGCCGGTTCCGGGGTTCCCGCCAACCCTTCCGTTGTTTGTACATCGGCCGTATTGGCTCCAGTATCCCCCTTCTCTTCTGGGTCCAGGTTGGACAGGCTGTCATTCGTCTGTACGAACACAAGAATCAGTCCCAATATAAGACCGAGCCCAGCGACCATTCCGTAAAACCTCCACGAGCTCCGATCCGTGTTCTGGACCACTTTTTTACTTCCCCCTTTCAAACGTGGCGCCGGTAAGGGGGGAGGACTTGTTTTCACTTTCCCAAGCTTATGGGTGACCTGAACCTGAATATCCGGAGCGGTATCTTCGAACATTCTCTCTTTTCCCGTCTGCCAGGCATCGGATTCGACGGCTCGGATGCTCTCACCACGGAGCTCATGGGACTGACTGATCGGCTCGGAGTGGACTCTTGTGGCAACCTCTTCC
>CAUZEG010000021.1:0-30984 GCA_963578775.1 Myxococcales bacterium | reverse complement strand
CTTGTTTGTTCCATGTTCACTGCGGTCTACGTCACACGTCGCATCTTTGAATGGATGTTGAACCGTGGCCTGACCCAGATTCGATTCTAGCCTTGGTGGGCAACTAGGGAGACACCGTACCATGCAGATCGTACGCCCCGACATTAATATCAACTTTATGAAAGCCACCCGGTTTACCACCGCGCTTTCCATCGGATTGGTCCTTGCTTCCATGGGCCTCCTGGGAATGCGTGGACTCAATCTCGGTACGGATTTCACCGGCGGAACAAAGATCCTTGTGAAATTCAAGAATTCCTTCCGTGCCGCTGAGAAAGAGAAGGTGAAACTGACGTTCGAGAACGACGGGCTTGCACAGAAATTCGGGACCCCCGAAGCTCCAGCGACCTGTGCCGTCGATAAGCCGAATGCGACCACACTTACGGTGATCGTTTCCGGCCAACGCGCAATGCTCCCAGCCGAGGAGCAGACAAAGCTGTTCACCGAGTTGTCCCGGAAGGCCGAGTTTCGAAGTCTCCTGGATATAAAGGACACCGGGGGTACTCTGACCGCCACCTATACCTTGAAACCTCTCAAGCGTAAGGAACTGCGCACGGCCACCGCTGCACTCGCCAAGGAAACGAAGAAAACCGATGCCCAGATCGATGTTCAGGATTTCGTAGAGGGCGCCGGAAGTCGCTCCGACATCATACGTTTTCAAATCAGTACCCAGCTCACCTCCGTTCTGACAGACTCCATTCGCGACCGTTTGAAAAAGACAATCACGGAAGCCGCCCCCTTCAAGGACCACTTGGATGGCCCGGTACTGACCACCCGCGACGGGGAAGATAAGTTTCTTATCCAACTCAAAGAAAAACGAAATCTCCAGCAGGCCGAGAATGAGCTTCGCGCCATCTTCAAAGCCCAGGGCCTCGAACATGTAGCAATCACATCCGATGTTGAAGTACGTGCGAAAAATGCCTTCTACAAGCGAGTAAACTCGGAGTTGAAAGACGGGCTGATCACCGACAAGGAAAACCGGAATCGCCGGAAAGCCTACCAGGAAGAGCGTGCCCTTCGTCTGGAAGGACAAGGCAATGCCGCCTGGCGGATGGACGACCCCGCAGACACATCGTTCTATGTCAGCGTGGAACAGTTACGTGCCAAGCTCGAAACCAAGTTCATGGCGGAATTTCCGGGCTCCTTTCAGGGCATCGACTCCTCCTCGTCGATTTCTGCCACCGTTGGTGCGGCCATGTTCAATAAGGGCCTGCTTGCGATCATCTATGCACTCCTTGGGATTCTGGCGTACATCTGGCTGCGGTTTGACATTCGCTATTCTCCAGGTGCGGTTGTAGCCCTGGCTCATGACGTCTTGATTACTCTTGGGATCTTCGCTGTATTCCAGATCAAGTTCTCCCTTTCCATCGTCGCCGCGTTGCTCACCATCGTCGGCTACTCTCTCAATGACACGATCGTTGTGTATGACCGTATCCGAGAGAATACCAAACGAATGCGCCAACTGGACATCCGGTCGGTCGTCAACCGGTCGATTAATGAAACACTGAGTCGAACCCTTCTCACATCAATCACGACGCTTATCGTGGTTCTCTCCCTGCTGTTCTTCGGGGGCGGGCTCATCAGCGATTTTGCCCTGGCTTTGACCATTGGGATCATCATCGGTACCTATTCCTCGGTCTACGTAGCCAGCCCAGTCGTTGTCCTATTGGATCGGTTTGTAGAGCAAAAGAAGGAAGATCAACGCGGTGCAACGCCACGAACGAGTACCGTTTAGGCATTGAAAGCGTTTTCATTGGGATGGAATTCAGCAGATCCCTGCGGTAGTACAGCCCGTTCCGAGAAATCCATTTACATGGAATCCTCATTTCGCTAGGGTGCGCCGCATCTGCGGGGATTTGTACTAGTTATCTTCTTATCGAGGTCAACATGGCTAAGATCAAAACCGTACATGTCGTTGGAACCGGTACGATTGGAGAACCCCTGATCGGCATGCTCGTGCGACGACGGGAAGCACTCGGGATCGACGCGATCACATTCCATAAGCGAACACCACTCTTCACAGATCGCAGTAAGGTTACGGCAGTAATAAAGGCCGGTGCGGCTCTAGCAGTGGACGCTGACCGTTGGAATGACTTTGCGGAACTCGGGATGACCCCTCAGTACACCGCCGAACAGGCCCTGGAACAGGCTAGCGTAGTCATCGATTGTACCCCGGTCGGAAACAAGAATAAGGAGGCGTTGTATAATAACTACGTTTCCAACACGATGGGATTTGTTGCGCAGGGGTCCGAATTCGGGTTCGGAAAGCCCTATGCCCTGGACATGAACGACGCGGCCCTTATTCCCGGCCAGGAAAAGTTCATACAGGTCGTGTCCTGTAACACCC
Organism: Myxococcales bacterium; assembly: GCA_963578775.1. Classification (GTDB taxonomy): domain Bacteria; phylum Myxococcota_A; class UBA9042; order UBA3505; family UBA3505; genus UBA3505. Next base: position 28,601 of record CAUZEG010000021.1, on the reverse strand, counting down.
ACAACATTGCGGCCCTTATTCGCTCTATTGCCCTTCAGGATAACGACCCGTCGAATCTGGAAGAGGCTCGGTTCCTCTGTATTCGTCGAGCATCTGACCTCAGCCAGGAGGACAGTTTCATTGCGGCACCAAAGGTCGGTCCACATAAGAATGAGCGCTTTGGTACCCACCACGCCCACGACGCCCATCGATTATTCTCGACCCTTGGATACGATCTGAACTTGTTCTCATCGGCTATGCAGGTCAACACCCAGTACATGCATACCATTCACTTCAGCCTTCGACTGAAAGAACGAGTCACGCAGAAGGAAATTGAGAACCGATTGAAGAACGCCCGCCGTGTTGCCGTTTCCCATAAGATGATGGCCAGCCAGATTTTCTCCTTTGGTCGTGATTACGGTGCCTTTGGCCGTATCCTCGACCATACGGTCGTACCCATCGACGCCCTGACGGTCCGTGATAACGGCCATGAAGTGGTCGGTTTCTGCTTCACACCGCAAGACGGAAACAGCTTGATGTCCTCGGTCGCAGTTGCTTGCTGGCATCTGGATCCAGAATCCTATCTGAAACGATTGAGCGTCTTTGATCCCTTCTGCTTCTCCGAAATTTAAACAGAGATAAACTCTTGGAGCCGATTCGCACCATACATCGTCATTTGCTTGAGCAGGAGAAGAAACACCCTGAAGCGGAAGGTGATTTTACCCAGCTCATGGGACAGATAGCGCTGGCGGCCAAGATTATTGGGAACAGCGTCAACAAGGCGGGACTCCTGGACGTCCTCGGGGGAACGGGCAACACCAATATCCAGGGTGATGCTGTCCAGAAGCTCGATGTCCTGGCCAACACCATCATGAAGGATGTGCTGTTGCGGAGCGGTACGGTCGCGGCAATTGTCAGTGAAGAGGAAGAAGAGATCGTCTTTCCAGCGGCCGAAGATCCACGCGGACCGTATATTGTGCATTTCGACCCGCTGGATGGGTCCACCAACATCGATGCGAATGTCTCAATCGGAACGATTTTCGGGATCTACCGGAAAGTGAGTTCTACTTCTGAGGTTACAGACGAGGATATCCTCCAACCAGGACGGGCGCTGATTGGGGCCGGTTACGTGGTATATGGGGCCTCCACCATGTTGGTGTTCAGTTCCGGAGATGGTGTCCATGGGTTCACCTATGATCCGGCGTACGGTGAATTCCTGTTGAGCCACCGTGATATAAGTATACCGAATCAATGTAAGATCTATTCGGCCAACGAAAGCCGCACGAGCCACTGGCCACCCGGAGCAAAAGAATTTATCGACCATATCAAGTCGCGCTCCGAGCCCCGTTATCTAGATATAACCACCCGCTGGATCGGTTCGTTGGTCGCAGATGTTCATCGGAACATTCTTTATGGCGGTGTATTCCTCTATCCAGAGACGAAGAACGATCCTAACGGTAAATTACGCCTTCTCTACGAATGCGCCCCTCTGGCCTACATTGTCGAACAAGCGGGTGGTGCTGCATCTACCGGTAAAGTACGTATCCTGGACATCGTCCCCGACGCCCTACACCAACGTGTACCCTTCTGTATCGGGAATCGTGATGAAGTCGCGCTATACGAATCGTATATCGCTGAGTTCGCCAAGAAACTTCAGGCCTAGATCCCCTCGTAGAGCCGCCTCGAAAAACGCTGACTCAGTCCGGCTGCTTCGATCTGTTGGGCCGCCGACTTAATGTCGTAGCCCAACCGAACGTATTCGTATTCCCCAGATTCCGTGTCAACAATAACGAAACACAGATCAGGGTTTCGATCTCGTGGCTGTCCCACGCTACCCACAGTCATGATAATCTTCTCGCCGTCCCCGGGTGTTTCCGTGGTCCCGGTCACGTCGCGAACCTCATCTTCTGCAAGGATGAATGTCTGCGTCAGATGGCTATGGCCAATGAAGCTATATCGGTCCAGTTTGTCGAGGATCTGCAGATGATAGGCAGCGTCGCCCTCATGGACCATATAATAGAACCCACTCGGCAAAATCGGTGCCGAGTGAAAAAATCCGAAGTCACCGAGCTTAGCCGTGTACGGTAACGAAAAGAGCCAGGAAAAGTTTTCATCCGTCAGGCGGTCTCTAGTCCACAGGATGACGTCTTTGGCCTCCTGATAATAGTAGGACTCCTCCATCGCCCCGATCACGGCCGCATCGTGGTTACCAAGCAACGTGATGTCACACCGGTCCCGAATCAAATCACAGCAGGGGTTTGGGTCCGCGCCGTATCCGACAATGTCTCCGAGACATACCATGCGCTCAATACCCTGGCCCTCGGCATACTCAAAGGCCTTTGAAAGAGCCTGGATGTTGCTATGAATATCGCTGATGATACCGATCTTCATGGGCTGATGGTGCGTTGAGAGGCGACTGGTGTCAAGGAGACCTTCGTCAATGTCTCGCCGGAAACGGGGCGCTTTACAACCCAAACGCCCTCTTTGTTCTTCCATCATACAGGCCAGCGAAACATTGCAATGAACTGGATTTCGTGATCTTCTGAAGTGCGTCGATGGGGAAACGATGGGGCCTGGAAAAAGAAAACTGTTCGTTATGCTTCTGGCCATCTCGGCGCTTGCCCTTGGCCTCATGAGCCTGATTCAACCCGACCCAGGAAATATCGCTGGTAGCATGGCCCGGCAAAGCTTTGGCCAGGACGACCCCTTTGGAAACGCAATTTCCACCGCGAAATTGCAGATGCCACAACTCGGAAATGTAGATGTGGCGAACCAGAACTGCCCGACCTTGAAGACGGCTATCCAGGCCCAACGGTCCAAGGAACTCCGAGAAAGCGACGCAACGGACGAAGAATCAACCCCCTCCACACCCAGCAGCCACAATCTGATCTGCAATCACGATGGCTCATCGTTCCAACTGCAGCTCCAGGAATCCGACGGGAAGATCATCGCAGAGGTCGAAAAATCAATTCCAACCTGGGTGGCACTGATCCCGCCGGTCCTGGCGGTGGTATGGGCCTTTCTATTGCAAAACGCTTTGCTCGCCCTTTTTTCCGGCGTTCTACTCGGTGGATTCATCCTCGCCGGATTCGATCCTGTTGTGGCTTTTGAACTTACCTTCGTCGATTACATCGGCGGCACATTGAAGAGTCGAGACAACCAACTCATCCTGGTATTTACCTCTACCCTCGTTGCGATGGTGCAGATCTGTATCGCAACAGGGGGCATCAACGCCTTCGTAGACTGGATCACGCGAGGAAACGCCACCAGACGAAGAACACAAGCTACAACGGTAGCACTGGGTGGGTTGATCTTCTTCGACGACTACGCAAATACCACCGTGGTGGGTAGCTCCATGCGGCCCATGGCGGACAAGAGTGAAACAAGCCGTGAGAAGTTGGCCTACCTGGTCGATGCAACCTCAGCCCCGATCGCCGGAATTGCCCTGGTTTCAACATGGATCGCGTATGAAATCGGCATGTTCGATAATTTCGGGTCCAACAACCTACAACAGTATTTTGGCGACGATGTTACCAACGGATTCAGTGTTTTTCTCCACGCAATGCCCTTCCGGTTTTATTGCATTCTGACTCTCTTCTTTGTGGTGTCTCTGGTCTGGAGTCGTCGAGATTTTGGACCGATGCTTCAAGCCGAACGTAAGGCAAAAAATAGCGCTCGTGAGAATCCAGAGCTGGCCAATCCCGAGGCATCCCCACCGAAAGCACCGGGCCAACGAAAAGCCCGCGCAATCGATGGTATCGGACCAATCATCGTCACATTGGCTGCGATTGTTGGCTGGTTCACATATGTAGCACTAACCCATGAGGTCGATCCGGAACACGCCCATTTGCCGCCACTCGTGCAGGCCATGAACGCAGCCAGTGGGCGTATGCTCCACATCCTGACGTACTGTGGTCTATTTGGGAGCTTGTTGGCGCTACTGTGGGCGACCATTCGTGTTCGATACCCCGTTCGACGCGCCATCGCCGCCTATGTGCACGGAGTACGATTCCTGGCTCCAACATTGGCGATCCTGGTGCTGGCAATTACGATGAAAACCGTGACCGAGGAGCTTGGAACAGGCCCGTTTCTTGGTGCTCTTGTCCAGGGTGCACCAACAGTGCTTCTGCCAGTCATTGTTTTTGCATTGGCCGGATTCGTGGCCTTTGCAACGGGTAGTTCATGGGCGACGATGGGCGTTCTCGTGCCCGTAGCGATTGAGACGGCGGCATCCCTTGGAGCCTCGCATAGCCTTATGCTAGCTACCGCCGCTTCGGTCCTGGACGGCGCCATATTCGGTGACCATTGCTCACCCATCTCCGACACGACCGTGTTAAGTAGTGCGTCCACCGGTTGCAATCACCTGGCCCACGTCCGAACACAGCTACCCTACGCACTTATCGTAGGCATAACCGCCATGGTATTCGGCTACGGCCTATCAACCGCTATAACGGGTGATCCGTGGCTCGGCTATGTCACCGGCTCCGTTGCACTCTTCGCAATCATCATGCGGTTCGGAAAGCACCCATAGCGACTGCCTTACGGGAGCACACAGATCTCACCTTCGATATTCCCACCGACTCGACAATAGGTGCGTTGGTCCTGCGGTGGTGGGCTTCCGGTCCAATTGAAATCACACCAAAGTAGCATATTGTCTGTGTTCCCATCCGCAGCGAACCATGTGTAGCAGCCGTACACATCGCCCACATGGTTTCCAAAGGCGCCATTGATGGGTTCAACGGACGTTATCACAAAAACCGTCTGCGTATGGTCAAGCATCGGAGGCATTTCGCTATCCATTGGACAGATGTAGTAGCCCTTTAACGTCGCCGTCATTTCCTCGTCAGGCGAAAGAACGGAATCAACAGCGGTGATCGTCTCCACATAGGTATTGCCATCAAACCGGATCACTTCCTTGGAAATCGTGTTGGAGGGCCTCTCATTGAAAAACACCCAGGTCCCCTGAAGTTCACTCTTTCCCGTGGGACAACGCGTGCAAGAGAAGCCAACTTCACCCAAGACCACACCCATAAAGGGATATTGCAGCCCATTCGTACCGGGGACAGATTCTCCAGGGCATACGATTGGGTTTCCTGCCGGTAGTTCCCCCCAATCCAATCGAGCCACGCTTCCTAAGTCGTCGATAACGTTGTTACCCGTTCCTCCCCCCAGGAAACAACCCGAGCATAGGACCAGAAGAAAGAAACCGATTGTTCCAACTGTTTTCATGATGTCCTCAAACTGACCGGTGTGAATCATGATGGGAAAAACTCTACGTAGTATCGCCTTTTCATATCCCTGCTTCCAATTCAATTCCTGTGTTCACAAAATTGAATCGAACATGCCTTGGATCCTACGACAGCCAGCATTGGCACATTCCCGCCAACTGTCCTAGGATAGCGGCCATGGAACCAGAGACCATCAACCCAATCGATCGCTGGAGCGCATTGCGTAACCTACCCTTCGGACGCAGAATTCTGTCGATAAGCTCCGTTGTGCTCGTCTGTATTTGTGGCGGCTTGATCATTGGAACCCAGCAGACCGCACATCTCGCACACGCCGGCAGTCGAGCTGTCCTCGATGGAGCCTATCCGCTCGCGTCCCTCCGGGTTTTGAGCGAATCCATGAACAAGGTAAAAACCCGCTATGTGAAACCAGACCGGGTTCGACCGCGTCTCATGGTCGCAAAGGCCATTGAGTCTCTCCAGCGACATGTTGTCCCCCTTCTGGTTACAAGAGAAGACGGTAATGAAGAAGATGGCCCAGATGGATTGATCGTCCAGATGGGCGATGACAGAGAACAGTTTGATCTTCGCAGCGTGAAAACTATCGACAAGATGGTCTTTGTGTTGATGAACATCTTTCAGTTTATCGACGCTCGATTGCCACCGGACAGCCACCGAGAAGATCTTGAGACGGTCGCCACCAACGCCGCCCTGCATACCCTCGATCCTCATACGACCTACCTCGATCCAGGTGCCTACCGAAACATGCAGGTGGAAACGAGCGGAAACTTCGGAGGACTGGGGATCGTCATCAGTATCGTCAAAGGAGATCTTACGGTCATCAAGGTTATGGAGGATACACCTGCTGAGGAGGCGGGCTTAAAGGCCCGGGATACAGTTCTCCAGATCGACGACGAATCAACCGTAAATATGGATCTGAGTGAAGCCGTAAGCCGTATGCGTGGGAAGCCGGGAAACCCGGTTTCCATTCGAGTGCTTCGTAAAGGTTGGGATACCCCGAGGCCGTTCAAGATTACCCGGGCGATCATCCAGATACGGAGCGTTGTTTCCAAATTGCTGGACAAGTCCGTCGGATACGTCCGCCTCAAGAACTTTCGAGCCAATACCTCGAAACAATTGAAAGCCCACCTGAAGCATCTGGAGAACGAAGCCAAAGAGCCTCTTCAAGGTATCATCCTTGACCTTCGCGGCGATCCGGGCGGGTTCCTCGAACAAGCCATCCGCGTAAGCGATGTGTTCCTTACCAAGGGAGAGATCGTACGAACGATTGAGGCCGGTGACAAGCTTCGTAATAAACGAGAAGCACGACCTGTCACAGATGATGAATCCAAGGAAGTGAACACGGATTATGAGAACGTCCCTCTCGTTGTTCTCATCGATTCCGGTTCCGCCTCAGCAAGCGAGATTGTTGCGGGAGCCCTGAAAAATCATGGTCGGGCGGTCGTTGTTGGAACCCGGAGCTTTGGAAAAGGAACGGTACAGGGAATCTACGAATTGGGCGATGGTGCCGTGAAAGTGACCATCGCCGAGTACCTCACTCCAAATCAGGTACCCGTACACGAAGTAGGTGTCGTTCCACATATCGAGTTGAATCAGATCGACCCCTCTCCGGATGATATGCTCGTATTTGCCCACAAACTCTTCGACCGCGGTCCCAAGAAAAAGGCCAAACCAGGTTCACGTTTACGTGCAGCCCAGGACACCAAGCCTCTTCGGGTGGTTTATTTCGTAAAACCGCATAAAGAACTGGACGAAGAAGAGCGAGACAAACGTCGGTTCGAGTACGACGTTGTGAAACAAGATTTCGCGTTGAAAATCGCTGAGGCGCTGACTACCAGTTCAAAGTCCGCAACGACCAGTGGTCTCCTGAAATCTGGCCGTGTCAAAATCGATGCCCTTGAGCGCGAGGAAAACAACCGTCTCGAGAAGGCACTACTCAAACATGGAGTCGATTGGTCCGCAGGATCCAGAGTTACACGCCCACGGCTAGAGACGGAAGTCATCATGGATCCTCCCGGTGGTTGGGTCGTCGCAGGTGAATCTCTTCAAGTCACCGTTCGCCTGACGAATACCGGGACCAGAGATCTTCACCGCATTCACGCAATCGGCAGCTCAAATAGTCGTTTACTAGATGCAAGAGAGTTTCTCTTTGGACGCATAAATCGTGGACAAACCCGAATATGGACAACCGAGATCAAACCGGCTCTCAAATCGAACGCTCGTCAAGATCCCCTCAACCTCAAGTTCTACCAGGACGGGGAAGAAGTGGGACTCGAACGAAACATCGTAGTGGGAATACGCGAACCTCAACGCCCACAATTTGGATTTTCCTACCTGGTCGATGACACAAACGGTGGCAACAGTGACGGACGTATTCAGCGAGGGGAGACCATTTCACTCACCGTACTAATGAAAAACATCGGTACTGGATCCTCACGCGAGACTACCACGCTATTGAAGAGCCTGGCGGGCGAAGGTCTCTTTCTCGAGCGCGGCAGAAAAACAGATGAGAAACATATGGATCCAGGAGAGATGCGCCCGGTGTCCTTCACATTCGAGGTTCGACCAACACTGTCCACATCAGTGATTCCCTTTGAGGTGCAGGTCCGTGACCGGAAGAATGGTGTGATCCTCAGCCAACGGATCAAGTTGCCTGTACATAACTCGACAGCACGGCAAGGCACCTCGTCCTCCGACGTATTCATTGTCCGTGAAGCGACAAAACTCTACGGAGGGGCATCCACACGCTTTCCAGTCCTCGCCGAGGTCACACCTGGTACTCGACTGGCCATGAATGTGTCGGCAGGTCGATGGGGCCGCGTAACCCTGGGCACCAATCTCGTCGGCTGGACCCGTATCGACCTCTTAGAATCCACATCCGCGGCAGAATCGCCAGCACAAGACACACCGGTCACCATCAGTCATCGCCCACCCAAGATCGAAATCACGAAACCGACAGAACATTATGTAACCAGCACGACATCTCCCCTCAAAGGCCAAGTCATATTTTATGGCACAGGAACCCCTATCGAGCGCGCTGTATCCATTTTTGTGGGGCGTAGAAAGGTCTGGTTCGACGTACGGCGAAACATTGTGGATGACCTGGTGGTTATCCCCTTTGACCTGACCGTGGACCTGAAGGAAGGCCAAAATCGGGTTTCCATCCGTATGAAGGAAAAAGATCGCGGTGAATCGTACGAAGCGATCCTGATCTACAGGGAAAAACAAGGTGGTGCCAAATGACACGCGTAACAACCCTGTTCACAATATTCTGCCTCGCATTGTTCAGCCTCAACACCGGCCTTGCACAGGAAAGCCAAACCGACGCCAATGCTTACGCAAAACGTAGAGATGCAAAGAACGAGGCTCTCGCCAAGGCACAAAATGCGTTACGAACCCGTAGTTATCATGTCGCTTTGAAATACCTGAAAAAGGCTATGAAGCTCAGTAACCAGCCTATGGCCGACGACCACTTCAATCTGGTCCTCGTCGCTGGGCGGCTGAACCAGTGCTCGGACGTCCTGATACATACGCAGGCTTTTGCTCGCCTTGCACCGAAGGACAAGGAAGGAATTACAGAGTTAAACGTCATCGTGGATAAATGTCTCGATGGTCGAACAGACATCGCCACGCTACACATCGACGGAATCCAGAAAGACGCCAAGGTAACTATCAACGGGATCCTGATGTCCACAGGCCCCTTAGAAAGTACTCGACTCCTACCCGGTACGTACGACTTGAATTTCGTGCTCTCGGAGCATGTATCCCAGAGCCAGAAGGTCGTCTTGGGAAAGAGCGCGTCGGAAACACTGACTATTGTCTTGGATAAGATCACGTACTACGGCACGCTAAACGTAATTACGAACCCAGCGGGAGTACAAATCTCAATCGACGGCGTCAGCAAGGGCCAGACCCCGTTGGAGGCCATGAAACTCGCGGTCGGAAAACACTTTGTCGAGCTCAGCCTACCCGGGTATGATCGCTTCATTCGAAACGTTCACATCTCTCGAGATCAGGTGTACGATTTTGATGCTATTCTTGAGAGAACGGGGACAGTGGACCCAAAGTGAATAAAATCGAGTCAATCTCTGGAAACTTCGAATTCTTGAATATTTTGTAGAGTTACGCGTCAGTGGCGGATATGAACCCTCAGCCCGAACCCGGAAACGGGGGAGATCTGGTATCTCGGTTACGAACCGGGGACTCCAGAGCATACCGTGAACTCATGCATACCTACGAACGCCGACTTTTTGCTTTTGCATACGGATTTCTTCGGCAGAACGAAGACGCTATGGATGTTGTTCAGGAGACATTCCTTCGGGTCTGCAAGAATATTGGAACGTTCAAGGGAGAATCCGCGTTCACAACATGGCTCTATCGAATTACCCGAAACCTATGCATTGACCGCCTCAGGAAAAAAAATCGGGTCTCGATGGGAGAATATAATGACGAACTCAGTAATAAGAATGAGGCCGTGGATAAACCGGTATTGGTATCGAGTATTTCAGAACGCACGCCTGTAAAGGACAATCTCCGAAGAGAACTTCGTGAAGTGCTCTTTACGGCCCTCGAATCGCTAAATGAAACCCACCGGGAGATCCTGTTGTTACGAGAGCTGGAGGGCCTGAGTTACGGTGAAATCGCAGAAATGTTGGATATTCCCATCGGTACTGTGATGTCCCGGATCCATCATGCACGGAAGAAAGTCCAGCAACAGTTAAAACCCTATCTAGAGCCTGAGACCAGCGGAGCCCGTTATGGAAAAAAATGATCAAGAACGAATGCTGTTGGCCTACCTGGATGACGAACTAGATGCCAGTCAAAAAACTGCGTTTGAGGCGATGCTTGCTGCGGATCCAGAGCTACAGACCGAGCTTGGGCACTATCGTGCGATGAGCACACAGATGCGGGCCGAACTACAGGCCATTGCCGACGCCCAGGACTACACGGCTATGGAAGAGACTGTGTTGGAGGCCGTAGCGGTATCTCGACAGACGGTAACAAGCCCCAGGGAATCCGTGCTGGACACGTGGTTCGCGAACTTCCAGATGCTCTTTCGACGACCTGCGGTTTCCTTTGCATTGGGTGCCCTGCTGGTTGGAGGCCTGTGGGGCCTCAACGGTATGTTGACCGAGCGAAGCTCGATTGCTCCCAATGGAGCTGGTGATACTGCAAATGTCGAAGAACGACCGGGCCTACGGGCGCCGGAAGGGGAAATCCGGTTTGTAGAGGTCGAGCACGGACAGGTCACTTTATCACAACGCGGTGGAGATCCAGATGCACCTCCCGTCATCTGGTACGTATCGGAAGCAGAGAAACCACTCGATGACCTGGTTCCGAATGATGACAGTCAAACCTACGATCCAGTTGTTCATATGCCCGATGAAGAGGATAGCTCCGAATGAAAGTCATCCTGAAAGCCGGTGTGTTGTTCATCTTCTTCCTGATCTCAACAACCGCCGTTGCCAAGAAACCCGCCACAGAGGCCAGTACCACCGATAGTGTACGCGGTGAGTTGGTTTTCATCGTTGCAGCGAAAAGTCCCGCCCGCATCGATCGTCGACTACTGCCCATGCAGAAAGACCTGGCACGGGCTTTTGCGCCAAAGCTCAATCGGTTCGACTTTATCGAAAGCTCATTCCCCGCCTTATCCAAGGACGTCCCTCGAACGGCCACATTGCCTGGTGGTGGTAAGTTGACTATGACGTACCTTGGCCGAGAGGGGGAGTACATCGTACTGAAATTAGAGCTGCCCGAATGGAGCGGTCAGGTACGAGTAAAGAACGGAAAACGATTTTTCCAGGCCGGACGACGTTATGGCGATGGTATCCTCGTCATAGCCCTGCGCGTAACGCCGATGCGTTAAAGCCTGTCCCGTACTTCGCTACCGATCAGTCCCGGTTCGCCCGACGGTTATAACATCACAATCGGGCATACGTTCCGTATTTGCCAGGCGGTCAATACCCGCCAAAGCCTGTTGGGGCTTGTCTGCAAGAACCAGGGCATACCAACGACCGCTCTTATGACGACAACTGATCACTTGCGGAAGGCCACTTTCCATGACGGTGCCAAGTAATGAATGAATCAGATCAACGTGGAAAAATGCCGAAACCGTGTCCAGTTTCTCCAGAGGGATCACAATAAGCGCACTTCGATTTGGTGCACCGATGACCTGAGCTCGGGTCGCTTCCGAGTGTGGAGGAGCAAGAACCTGAAGTGCGATGGTCCCCAGAGAACGACGTACTGCTCGAATCAGACCATTCAAATCCGGGCTCTCATCCGGAACCACCAACGCAACATCACGAAAAACCAGACGCGGATCGTATAATCCGTTGGGAAACTGCGCCTTGAAGACCTGCGTCACCTGTTCCGCAAAACCCGGGCCTGGAGGCTTACCGGCAGTAAATTGGCTGCGATAAAACACCAATAAGGACCGGGCAAAGGCATCTATATACGGATCCGCATATAGGGATTCTTCGGGGACCTTCCCGCTGCTAATCGATGGAAACAAACCGTTTCCAAGGGCGGTCGCCAGGGCCTCATTCAACAAGGCTCTTGCAAGATAGGCCTCCGATTCACCAAGGGCTTCAAACTGATTCCACAAGTCCTGGGTCGCTTTCCTGGACCGCGAAAACCAAAGCACGTGGACAAGCTCATGTACGACTACTGATAAACGATGCTCCAGATTATCGTCCGTCAAGATCTCTACGACCACCGCATCTCCCGCCTGGTGGGCAAAGGTCGTCACACCCGTACCCTTTTGAACGGGAATGGGGATAAGGGCAACAGAGACCATCTCGGGAGGAGACCGCAAGGAAAAGAATTGGGCCACCAGAGACAGAAACTCGGTCACCCTATGTTCGGCAAGGAGAGCTGCGAAGTGGTCACGAGCCGGCCCCAGGCGTTCATGCAGTTCATCACTCAAATGCTGTCGACGAAGCGTCCGAACCTCTCGGAGTGCCTTCATCAGAGCATCGTGTTCCTCGGAAGAAATCAGGTCCCGAAGTCGGGATTCTAAATCAGCCAATGTCTTCGATCGGATAGCCAGATTTTCGAGACGCTCTTCCGGATTCAAAATCGGTACAACCGAACTTATCTTCGAGCCATTATTCACGCGCAGGCCTCGTACTCCACGGGTACCCAATGCACGAATCCGCTTACAACTATCACCACCTTCTTTGGAAGAGGTCGGGCTACAGAGAGCCTCCGCAAGGGCTGGAGTTCGTACAGGCAGCCCGAGGATAGACTCCAGACTATAGACAATCTGGATGGGCTCAGAATCGACGACCCGAACTTCGAAATTCACCGGACGTGGTTGGATACTCGGTAAAGCCTGCACATCTTTTGCCGGTGGCTGTCTTGCGCGGGTGCCTCGACTACTACAGCAGAGCACCGTTAAAAACAGGAATCCCGCTGCAAGGCGTGGCAGAACATACAGGATGCGTCGCATTATTTATCCATCCGGTAGAATGCCCGGGTTCATCGGACCGCCGAGAAAGAGCCTACGATAGAGGTCACTCTGCAGAATATTGTGGGGATCCGTTGCCAACTTGAGAGCCTTAAAGGTCTCATAGGACTGGTCAGGTAGAGACCGACGATAGTCCTCCGCATGTAGGGTAGCATCTTTCGCTGGATAGAACCGGCCGCCCGCTGACACCACCAACTGGTCTATCTCTGCGGTCAGATCCAGAATACGCCCGCGGGTTCGTTCATTGATTGCGAAGTCCAACGCCAACGAATAGCCATCCACACCGTGGGAAAGAAGAAAAGAATCGGGACGATGCCTCTTGAAAACCGCTAGATACGGCGGCATCCGGTATTTCTGCGCGAGGTGAAGCGTCTTCGCAAAGACCTCCTGGGCCACGTCCGAGGGGACGAAGCTCTGATGCTGGATAAAACCTCCGGGGCGATAGACAAGACGCCAGTCAGGCACGAAATCCAATAAGAAATTGAAGGCACCAAGAGATTCTCGATGGGATTTTCCACCCGCCCGCCCGGAGCTGGATCGATATTTGACGGCGTTTATCAAACGCATTCCAAGACGATTCGAGAAGGGTTTTAGGAATCGCCACATCCAACGCTTGGGAAGAATACCGAACAACCGACGCGGCAACTCCTGCGCAGATGGCTGCAACGTACGGGCTGGATTGGCTACTTCTTCCACACCGAGATGACGGGCAATGTGAACGATCCCCCGGCCCGCTCCATTCCCCGTCGCAAACGCATCAATCCAGCCCACCAGATAGGGGTGTTCTACGTTCTTTGCGAACACCTCAAACATCTGACCCAGATTCCGGGTACGGTAGGCCTTTACTTCGACATGTCCTGTTTGGATACGTTTCAACCGTAAGGTCGCCGACAGAATGCATCCCAACATTCCAAACGAGCCGATTACAGCCCGAAAAAAGTCCTGGTTCTGATCAGGCCCACATTCGACAACATCTCCGTTAGGAACAAGAACACGAAGCGCTAAGACATGTTCGCCCAGAGTGCCCGCCGCATAACAGTTCTTGCCATGAATATTCATGGCAAGAGCCCCAGCTATGGTCGGCGTCATTGTTCCAGACACCACTGGGAGCCAATACCCGTCAGCGATCACATGGCGCCAGACCTGCTCAACGGTTACCCCCGCCTGCACTCGAATTATTCCGGTTTCGGGGTCCCAGGACTCAATCCTGTTCATAGGCGTACAATCCACGACGACCTGATTACTGTTGATGTTGGCATCACCATAAGAGGCGCCGCCACCACGTAGGTTGATACTACCTCCCGCCTGGGTGACGCCGCGAAACACATCCGCAAGTTGGGCTTCCGACTGGATCAGCACGTTCCAGCTCTGGCCCGTGCATGCCATTCCAAAACCGGACAACTCACCCCATTGTGCATCGTCAGGACGCCAGCTCTCCGTTGAATCGGAGGGCATAGGGTCTGGACGTTGAGTGTTCGACTGCACAGATAGTTCGCTAGATTGTTGTTCGACGAAAAATAAACCCTGGAATCGTACGGATGATCCACATGACGAGACGCCATCGTGCCGGCACATAAATCGTATGTTTCCGTTTCCGGACACCATTATACACGGCCTTCGCCACAACTTCCGGTGCAACGACTGGAAGCAATACTCCACCCTTGATGCCCTGGGTCATGGATGTCCGCACAAAACCAGGCTTTACGGTCAATACCGTAATACCCTTACCAACAAGGCGATTTCGTAGGCTCTCCATGAACGTATTCAATGCCGCCTTTGAGGCGCAGTAGGCCGGACGACCCGTTCGCCCCCTGTCTCCAGCCACAGAGGATATGGCCACCAGGGCCCCGGCCCCTCGTTCCTGGAAATGATTCGCCGTACAATTGAGCCATTGCATAGCCCCCACGGTGTTCACCAACATGGTCTCCCGATCCTTCGTGGAGTTAAACTCATCGGGTTCTATGGTCGGCATGATCCCGGCGCCAAATACCAACACATCAAGACCACCAAGACTCCCAACCAGCTCATTAAAGACCTGCTCGACATCATTCCCGCTAACATCGTGAACTCGAAACACCGGCATCTGATCGGGGTCGTTGATAGACGCGCCTATCTCTTCACAGCGGGCTGACAACTCCGTTTCACGTCGTGCCACAAGCCCAACCCGGGCCCCATGCTTCGCGTACTCGGCCGCTATTGCAGCCCCAATGCCCGAGGAAGCACCAACTACGATAACTCTCTGCTGGCTCATTCGATATCCTTGCGTGTCCGGTTCGCCCGGTCCATAGATTCACCGTGGATTAAAGCTGACATAGGACAGGAATCGTTGCCTGGCAAGCCCAGCCTCTGGAGTTCAACGTTTACGACCTTTGCGTCGCCGCTTTTTGGGGGTTTTCTTTGGCTTCGGTAATTTCCAGGCCAACCGGGGTGGGCTACTCCCATACAACAGGCTGTAGCGGAACCAGGACTCTAAGACCCTTTTGGTGTAGCCACGGGTCTGACGAAAGGGAATTCGTTCGATAAACATATCCAACCCATGTCTATGCATCTTACGTAGCCAGGTCTTCACCCGCCCTTCCCCGGCATTGTATCCGGCTACCATCAATGCGTGATGGGAGAATAGATCCTTCAAGGTACGAAGGTAACGCACCCCCAATCGAATATTGACGGCCGGATCTCTGAGGCTTTCTTCTGTAATCGGAATGGGTGAACCTTTCTTGGCCATCCTTCGCGCCGTGCTGGGTAGTAGCTGCATCAAACCAACGGCATTCGCCCACGATTCAATGGTCGGGCTGAACCCGCTCTCTTCCCGCATCAAGGCCCAGACGAGGAAGGGATCAATTCCCCCCGCCTTGGCCTGGGCCTGAACTTCGTTCTCAAAACCTTTGGGATAGGCCATACGCCAGATGGCCAGGGCCTCGCCCGAGACGGGTAGATCGTGGAAGTTGGATAACAGTCGGCGCAAAACATGAACCGATAGCTGATGTGCCTCGGCACGATCGGCCAGATCGGCCAACAATAAGAGGTTTTCCGGTGCCACGGCATCGCCCAATACGGACAACTGCTTCTGGGCTTCCTCAAACAGGCCCATCCGCACGAGTACGGTGATCAACGCGAAGGCGTCGTCAGACATGGCCCCGGAGCCCTTCACCTTCGCTCGCGTATCCACGGCAGCCAGGGCAGCCGGCGGGTCCAGGAGTGAACCATCTAGAGCCTTTTTTGCCTCTTTTTCTCCCAGTCGTACAACAAGTCGTTCGTAGGCCAATACAGAATAAAAGGACAATCGGGCTTCACGTAAAACCGAACGGTATCCAAGAATCGCCTTCTTTTTCTGGCGCAGTTGCTCGCGCAGCCGAGCATCCCAATAGGCCAGTCGCCCCCGACCGCGATAGCCCGTATCCGCTCTCGCCTTTCGCCGTACATAGCGGATCCTCCGTAGTGCCTCCTTCTTTTTGTTCCTGGACAGGGCGCTCCATACATAGCGCCATCCGATCTCCGGCTGCATATCCCCATCGCGATATCGCCATATGGCGTCTTTCAGCAGATGGTCAGCCCGAGTGCGCCGCCCCAGATCCTCATACGAATAGGCCTCATAAAGAACCGCATCGTCATTATAGCTGTGTTTCGGCCACCGGTTGTGCAAATGCCGAAAGGAACTAAGCGCCGTACGAAGCTGATCTTCACGATAAGCAGACACTCCCCCAAAGTAGAGAAAGTCTGGTTCTATCTTTTCACCTTGGCAAAGACGGCGTCCGCGTTTGTAGTATCGTAGTCCAGGCTTACGATTTCGAAGCTTGTCATAGGATCGAGCCAGCAGGAATAATGCCCTGCACCGCGACGTCTTATCCAGACCAGTGAAGGACTTCAGATGGGGCTCCAACACCGCGATTACGGTAGTCGATTTGTGATTTTTGAACAGTGCCTCTGCCAATTCAAGGCGTTCGTCTGGTTTGAAACAAGACAGGCGATAGTCCTTCCCTGAGAAACATGTTGGCTCCAGCTTTTCCAGCTCGACTCGAGCTTGCGTTCGCATCTTCGAAGAGCCGGTATTCCGGAAAACAAAACGGAAGCTTTGGCTCGCCTCCTTTTTCTGACCGTTTGCCAATTGGCTCATGGCGACCTTGAACCGAGTGGTGTTGTCGGTTGTGCCTCGGTATCTCTTCACCAGATCCCTATGACGTCCGGCCGCTTCCAGTACCCGTGCACGGAAACGACGAGCCCGTCGCCCCAGGACCTTATGCTTCAAAAGTTTCGACAGAGACTTGAGAGCCTGGTCCGGTTTTTTTTGTTCGTGGTACACCACGGCTAAACGTAATCCTGCCAGGTCCGAGAGGGGACTCTTCGACTTTCGTACTCGCCTATACATGCCTGCGGCCTTGGAGAAGGCACGCCCCCGCTCGTAGCACCGCCCCGCCCGAAACAATGCCGCGAAACTCTCCAGCCTGTTCCTGGACTGTTTGGCGATAGCCTCAAAGCTCTTACCACAGTCGAGATATTTGCCCGTGGCCCACTCATGCATAGCGAGTCCACCCGTCTGGTCCGTAAACAAGGGCACCGTATCCGCTCGGAATTGCTTCAACAGAACCGTGTCCAATTCCTGCCCCGCACTGGCGCTACCGGCGGCCAATAGCAGGACAACCAAGAATGTGTACTCTAGCCTCATATCGACAAACATATCCTTAGGGGTTCACAGGACCAAGTATTTCCGGTAAGTGCTAACGAATACTCGGTTCCAGACGGATGGAATCAGTCAACCCAACAAGAAAACCAACGAAGGAGATCCAAAGTTCCCATTACGCGAATGATTTCGTTTGCGGATGGTGACAGGAGAGTTCTCTTGCGGAAACTTCGCTACCTACCTCCAAACCTGATCACCTTGCTCAGTCTCACACTGGGATTGTTGGCAATTCATTTCGCCTTACATGGAGACCCCGAAGAGGCCGCCTGGTTCATTTTGTACTCGGTGCTCCTGGACAAACTCGATGGTGCGCTGGCCCGATTTCTCAACGCACAGAGCGATATGGGCGTTCAACTGGATTCCTTCGCCGATTTTATTGCCTTTGGGATCGCTCCAGGCTGCTTGTTGTACGGTGTTTTGTCGAACATAAATGCGGGGGATTCCTTTCAAGCCAACTTCGATTGGATATACCTCACGGCCCTTGTCTACGTCTTTGGCTGCGTGCTCCGCCTGGCCCGGTTCAACATTGTCGAAGAAGAAAGCCTGCCTGGCTTCTTCCAGGGCCTGCCCTCCACCCAGGCCGGAGGAATCATCGCTGGGTTCTTTCTGGTGATCGACGCCCATGGCGTTAATCTCCAGACTACTTCCAATGGATTGGGAATCATGCTGGTCGTCGTCGGATTGCTGATGGTGAGCCCCATTTATATCCCCAAATTTGGTAACACACGCACGGCCTTCTGGAAGTGGTTTCAGATTTCAAATGTGGCCATATTCTACACTCTCGTTGGATTCCGAGAGTTCCCGGAATACCTCTTATTCATCGGGGTAGCATACCTGTTCACTGGGGCCTATATCGGGGCGCAACGATCCCGAGAACTCCGTAAGGCTGGTACAAACGAATTGCGGGTTGGCGGCAACTGACCGATTGCACTTGCTTTTCAGAACGCCGGTATGCTACACGACGGGCGCCTGTTGACTGAAGATATGCATCCGTTCATGGAGCGATCTTCTAAAAAATGCGCAAGCCCGTTTTCAGGTTTGCACGCCAACGGGAACCACTCGACCCGGGTGGGCATTTTGCCCGCCTTTTTTTTTGACTCCAGAGCCCTTGCAACAAACCGAACCCAATACATCCAAGTCCGTAGATCGAATCCGTACGCTCGTCGAACCTGTCGTTCAAGAGCATGGGATGGAATTATGGGATCTTGTGTTCAGCGGAGATACTTCCTCCGGTGCACGGCTCTCGGTGTTTGTGGAACGGGCCGACGGGTCTGTGGATCTTTCGGATTGTGCTGTTCTGTCGAAGAAGTTGAGCGTCATCCTTGACGTAGAAGACCCCATCTCCGGGGCTTTCCATCTTGAGGTGTCGTCTCCTGGACTGGGCCGTACTCTCCGGACAAATGAACATTTCGAACGATTCATCGGAAGCCGCATAAAAATACGTTTGTCGATACCGATTGATGGACGAAGAAATGTCGTTGGAGTCCTGGAATCTGTGTGTGGCGAAAATATCACCATCATCACGGAAGACGGATCCAGTATCACCTTCCAACAACAGCAGATACGTCGTGCCAATCTCGTCGTAGATATCTCGTTTTCGGGAAAAAGATAAGGAGCAGACTGATGTTCGCATTAGAGCAGGTCATCGACCAGGTAGTTCGTGAAAAGGGTATTGATCGCAAGGTCCTCATCGAGGCCCTTGAAGAAGGTATCCTTCGTGCAGCACAAAAGGTGTTCGGCGAAGAACGCGAACTTGAAACCCACTACAATCCTGAGAGTGGGCAGGTAGAACTGTTTATGTACATGACTGTGAAAGACGAGATCGAGACCCCTGAGTTGGAGATCGATCTTGAATCCGCAAAACTTGTAGACCCTGAAGTTCTGGCCAATGACGAACTTGGCTTTCAGATCTTCTATCGACCGGAAGACAAAGAACGCGCCGAAACTGAAGACCAGAAATTCGGCGACATCCTAGGTATCCGCGCAGCCCGCCAAACCTTTGGTCGAATCGCTGCGCAAAAGGCTCGAAATGTCGTAATGCAACGGGTTCGTGAGGCCGAACGCTCCATGATCTACAATGAGTTCAAAGAAAAGTCTGGAGAACTTGTGACCGGTCAGGTTCGGCGTTTCGAACGTGGAAACGTCATCGTCGATCTTGGGCGCGCCGAAGCTATTCTTCCTCGCAGCGAACAGGTTCATCGTGAAACATGTCGCGCGGGAGACCGTATTCTAGCGTTCGTAAAAAAGGTCGAACGAGAGACTAAAGGACGGCAAGTCGTATTGAGTCGTAAAGACCCGGGTGTTGTTCTCAAGCTGTTCGAAATGGAAGTTCCAGAGATCTACGAAGGTATCGTTCGCATCATGAGCATCGCTCGTGAACCGGGTGAGCGTACCAAGATCGCCGTCGCGAGTACGGCAACGGACGTCGACCCGATCGGTGCCTGCGTGGGTATGCGTGGAAGTCGTGTCCAGGCTGTGGTTCAGGAGCTTCGTGGAGAGAAGATCGACATCGTTCCGTATCACGCCGATGTGGCAAAATTCGTCTATCATGCTATTGCGCCGGCCGACGTAACGCGAGTGCTTGTTGACGAGGATCGACATGTCGTCGAAGTCGTTGTACCCGATGACCAACTCTCCCTCGCTATCGGCCGTCGTGGTCAAAATGTACGGCTTGCGTCGCAACTCGTTGGTTGGACGATTGATGTCCACTCCTTGGCCGAGGTCACCGAGATGACGCGCGAACTCACCTATCACCTAGTTGAGGAAGCAAAGATGGACGAAGAAGTGGTGAATGAACTCATCACCCTTGGATACCATAGCATCAAGCACGTCGGAACAGCCACGCCGGAAGAACTTGCAGCCGTCCCTGGACTGGATGGAGAGGATGCCATGCGGATGGTCGAACTGGCACGTAATGTCATCGATCAGAAGGAAGCCGGTCTCTACGTTTCGCCATTTGCTGAAGAAGCTTCCAAAGAAGATAGCTCTCCTGAAAGCACGGCACCAGACGGAGTGGACAAGGATCTTGCCTATCTTGGGCCCCTTGCGGACCTCGGACCTGTGCCGGACGCACCCACTGCTCCAGTGGAGGAAGGATAGAGTTCGTGGCCGTTATGTCTTCAAGAACCCGATCACATATGCCCGTACGATCGTGCGTGCAGTGTCGAACCCGAGCTCCCAGGGATGAGCTTCTACGTCTAGTGGTAAATCCTGAGGACGGGAATCGGTTTGATCTGACTCTCTGTGGAGAGGGCCGGGGGTTCTATGTGCATGTCCATCCAACGTGCCTGGAGGGTTTTTCCCGGCGCAGACATGCAAAGCAATCGGTACCAATGACCACCGGCGATATTCTTGGTCGTGTCCGAAAACAGTTGGATCAGGACCAGGCGACAGCGCGAAAATTCCAGTGGATGGATGAGGCTGGCCGGATTGAAAGCCACAACCGGGTAACCCGCAGGATTCAACGTTTTCGAGGATGGCTCGCAAATTTCGACCCGGCGAATACATCAGATACACCAAACGACTCCTATTACGGATCCGTAAATCCAGATTTGAACGAGGCATCCAATGCGCGTCAATGAGCTTGCAGAAGAACTGGGCATGTCCCCAGAGGATCTGTTTCAACGTCTACCGGACGTGGGGATCTCCGTCCAGACGACCCGCACCACCTTGAACGACGAAGAGATCGACCAGATCAAGAATGCGCTGGTTGCACCCGTCAATAAGGCACCGTCTGATGAACGACGAGTTCAATCAACCGTAATCCGACGTCGGGCACGACGTAAGAAAGCAGTGACAGAACCGACCGATGAGGCAGAAGCCACGGCCGAAGAGGCACCCAGCCCAATCGAAGTAGTAGAAGAGGAACCGGCTGTAGAAACTGAGAAGATTGCGGCGGAAACAGAAGCTCCCATGCCAACGTTCGCCTCCGAGGACCAGACGATAGAAGCTGGTGTGCGAGATAAAATCCGTAAACCCGTCGAAGTGGCCCCAAAGGAAGCCCCGGTCGAGGAGGCCGTCGAGGCGGATGCTGAAACAACAGACGCTCCAAAAGCGAAGGCAGCGAAACCGGGCTCCGATGAACCTCCCGGAGATTTCATGCCCAAGACCTATAGTCTGGATGATGTGATTCCCGGCTATTCGGAAATGGTCGAACACCAGAAAAAAGCCGAGGAAGAGCGAAAGACTCGGGACACGGAAGAGCCCAAAACGGGCGATGCCAACAAAGCCGATAAGGTAAATACCGACGAGCTCGCGGCGTTCAAAGAGGCGTTTGGTAAAGCAAAGAAGAAGCGGAAAGGGCGCGAATCAAATCAACTTGATGCCAACGCACAACGTCAACTCAGACGCGGCATCGTAATTGAGAACTTCAAGGCGCGTGGGCCAAGAAAGCGAAAGCGCAAATCTGTCGACACACCGACACCGAGTACCTCCGGGACGATGAAGGCCTCAAAACGTGTAGTACGTATGGAAGACGGCCAGATCACAATAAGTAATCTCGCCAACCAGTTAAGCCTGAAAGCTTCTCAGCTTATACGGCACCTCATGGATATGGGTGTGATGGCCTCTCTTAACGAAGTTATCGACCACGAAACTGCAGAATTGATCGCAGATGACTTTGGTTTCACCCTTATAAACACCTCCTTCGAAATCAACGATTTTCTTGCCACCATCGAAGATGAAGATGTGGTCGTCCAGCGTCGACCGCCCGTCATTACGATCATGGGCCATGTCGATCATGGGAAGACATCTCTCCTCGACAAGATCCGCTCCGATAAAACAAATATTGTGGACCAGGAAGCGGGTGGTATCACCCAGCATGTAGGTGCCTATGTGGTACAGGCCTCTGGCCAGGATCTTGTCTTTATCGATACCCCTGGTCACGAAGCCTTCACCGCTATGCGTGCACGTGGAGCCCAGGTCACGGATATCGTAGTACTTGTGGTAGCGGCCGACGACGGCGTAAAGCCCCAGACTTTGGAAGCCATCAATCACGCGAAGGCAGCCAAGGTTCCCATCGTAGTTGCGGTAAACAAAATCGATAAGCCCGACGCAAAACCCGAACGGGTACGTCAGGAGTTGACCGAACATGAGTTGGTAGCCGATGAATGGGGCGGAGACACCTCTTTCATCGACGTTTCAGCCAAGACCGGCGAAGGGCTTGATAACCTGCTTGAAAACCTTGCACTACAGGCCGAGGTCCTCGAGATACAGGCTCCAGTCAACAAGCCCGCACAAGGCGTCGTAATTGAATCTCGACTTGATCGTGGACGCGGCCCGTTGGCAACCATCATCTTGAAAGAAGGTACCCTCTCACAGGGAGCCATCGTAGTCTCCGGGCAGTCCTACGGGCGTGTTCGCCTTCTGCTCGATGACACCTCCCAGGCTGTCGATGAAGTCGGTCCAGGCTACCCGGCCGAGATTGTCGGTTGGAATTCGGTCCCGGAAGCCGGCGATCACTTCTACGTCGTTAGCGACGATAAGGCGGCACGAGACATTACTGAACACCACGAAAAAAAATCTCGGGCCCAGATCGCGAGCAGTACACCACGGATCCTTTCTTTGGAAGACCTGTCCGAGCAAATGCTCGCCGGTGAGGTCCAGGAACTGCCCGTTGTATTAAAGACAGACGTCCGGGGCACCGTTGAAGCCATCCGTATGGCAATGGAAAATATTGAGCATCCCAAACTTTCGGTTCGCCTACTCCACGCGGCTGTAGGTGGAGTCACCGAAGGCGATGTACAACTTGCCTCAATCTCGGGAGGGATTGTATTTGGCTTTAATGTTCGAGCCGATGGGCAGGCCCGTGAACTCGCGGAAAAGACCGGCATCAGTATCAAACTGTATTCCGTTATCTATGAATTACTTGATGATGTGAAAGACGCGATGAGCGGTCTTCTCGCACCGCATATTGAGGAAAAGCTTCAGGGTAGCGCTGAGATCCGGGATACATTCCAGATCACCAAGGTTGGCTCCGTGGCGGGCCTGATCATCAGCGATGGCAAGATCACGCGGAGTTCGATCATCCGACTATTCCGAGACAACGTAAAAATCTACGAAGGTCGGTTGTCTAGTTTGAAGCGTTTCAAAGAAGATGTACGTGAAGTAAAGGAAGGCTTCGAATGTGGCGCGTCCCTAGAGAATTTCAACGACATCAAATCCGGCGATATCCTCGAAGCCTACGAGATAATCGAAACCCAGAGCACCTTTGAGAGTTCGCTCTAGAAGAATCGCTCTGTCTCTGTGCGGAGGTACGCACATGGCCATGTTTGTAGCTATATGCAGCCTGGAACTTGGGCTATACGAAGTTCAGACCCTTAAGGAAAAGCGTAGCATCGTACGGCGCGTTATTCGACGCACACAAGACCGTTTCCGTGTCGCGATGAACGAAGTTGGTGCTTTGGACGACCTGAGTCGAGCCGAAATCGGAGTCGCACTGGTGGGAAATGATCAGTCCCTCCTCAATAGCGTGCTGGACCGCCTTCTCCAATTTGTAGAAAAACTTTATCTCGCGGATATTATCTCGGCAGAATTCACCATTGAGGCCTACTGAGATGCGCCGAAAACAGCCATTTAACCGCCCAGACCGGTTCGGACAACATGTGCAGCGTGAGCTGGCGACCATCCTCCTGAAAGGCCCACTTCGTGATCCGGAAGCCCGGCCCGTAACGGTGACCCATGTTGGCATGTCCAAGGATCTTCGGATCGCGAATGTTCACGTACAAGTTCACTCCGAGATCCAAGACAAAACAAAGGCTATCGAAGCTCTTCAACGAGCTGCTGGATACCTCCAACGGAAGCTCGCACCTCGACTCTCGTCCCGAAATCTACCAGAACTCAGATTTTATCTTGATGAATCTCTGGATGGGGTAGATCGCCTGGGGAAACTCATCAATAACCTCCAGACCGAGAACGGCGAAAGCGACCCAGTACCCGACGAGCCCTGACTGTCATGCATGGATTCTTGATCTTGGATAAACCCAAAGGGGGGTCGAGCTCGAAAGCGCTAAGCCCTCTGCGGCGTACACTCGGGCGAACCGTCCGGATCGGCCATGCCGGCACTCTGGACCCCTTTGCCTCGGGTCTTCTGGTTGTGATGCTAGGCGATGCAACGCGCCTTTCTCGCGTCGTCATGTGCTTGGAGAAACACTATATCGCTCGTATTCAATTCGGTGTTGAAACCGACACTCTGGACTGTGAAGGAAAGGTCGTAGACCAAAAGGACCCGGGCCCCTACGAGCCCATGCGACTATTGGATGCCATCTCCAAATTTCAGGGCACAATCGAGCAGATGCCACCCGTATATTCTGCTTTAAAAGTCGGAGGCCGGCGTGCGTACCGACTCGCGCGGGAAGGCAAAGAGGTCCTATTGAAACCGCGCCAGGTTACAATACACCATATGGCCGTTCAGGCCGTTCGATGGCCAGTGGTGGACATCTCTGTTACCTGCGGATCCGGCACATATATTCGCGCGCTTGCCCGAGACCTGGGCGCTGCCCTGGGTCTTCCAGCCCATCTTACAGAGCTACGTAGGCTACGCATCGGCCCCTTTGATACAGACAGCTTGAACGCCCTATCCTGTTATGAAGAACTCACGAATGAAAATATCGCCTCCAGGCTTATTTCCCCCGGTTTCATTGTGGGGGCGGCCAATCTACCGTCCGTCCAACTATCACCCCAACGGTCGCTCGACTTTGTTTTTGGTAAGCCCATAGAGATGGAAACAGCTGCCATCAACGATACAGAGGAAGTCGCTGTGATGGGTCGTACCAATGCGTCGCAGGAACCACTTTTTCTCGGATTGGCAAAGAACACCAAAGAGGGGCCCCTTCGTTCCACAACGGTTTTGTCATCCGCCCGAAGCCAGGTAGAAGAACATCGCGAGGAAACCGGTTAGCGTATGAGCTCGATAAATTGATCGGGCACATAACCGGGAGCGCGTCCATCCTTGAACGCCACCCGTGTACCACAGCCTTCTACACGACGAGCCCGAATGATCACGCCCTCGGCCAACCATCGGTTCGTCTTCTTCGCCTCACAATTTTCACGAACGGGGGCATCGCGAGACACGACGACTCCGAGCTGGTCACCACCGAAAGTACGAATAACCCGTTGCTGCCCTCTTCCCTGGGTAGATTGGCGGGCCCTGCGCGCGGCGAGATCCGTCAGGCCCGCGACGATGGCGATCCCAAAACAAATACCCAGCATGACATTTCGAAAGACAAGGTATCGTTGCCTTAGAACATGCCGAATAACGACAAATAACACGACAAGCCAGAACGTCAGATAGGCCAGCCAACGCCACATCTCCACCGACATAAGATCATACCACTGCTCTCGACGGGATTGGCGCGAAGGAAGATCGAAAACATCCGGGTCTCCACGCTGGCGCGCACGTTCCACCAATTCGTCAACAATATCCGTTCGAAGATTCGACGCCCGAACAGCCAATACCGATGGCACATCCAACTGCACATCCAGGCGTAATACTGTGGCAAGAGCCCAACCCAACTGGTCATTTCGAGCATAGGCTACCGCTAAATTCCAAACACTGAGTGGGTTCGGTACCTGGTCTTTCAAGATGCGTATGGCTTTGCCATATTCACCATTTCCGAGGTGCTCAAAGGCAACCGGGTGCGCCGTATAGGTCGGTTGTTCGAGGGCCTGGGCTTGAACCGTCTGAAAAAGAATAAGAGCCACAGTCAACCACCGGCCAAGGGCTATCCCCAGGGCTCCGTATGCAGTCGGCCACTTCATACCTGCCTCCGGAGCCGATCTACGACCTCAAGCGTCCTATCCCGGACGGAGTCCGTCCCCTCCCCATTGCCAAACCGTATGGATTCGAAAGCCTCCAACAGCGCCAGGATCTCCGTCACAAGATCTTCTTCCACCGACTTCTCGAGCAAACTACGCCGCAAACGATCCAACGGTAATCCCTGCGAATCAACCGCAATTACAGCCACAAGAGCGTTTCGTAGGCCGGACGCCATTCGTACCGAGGCGAGGTCTGGATCATCGATCGGAGCCGATCGAATTGTCCCGCGTGCCCGTGACAACATGCTCCGAACGGCCCGTTTGGGATCCGCCTTCCGCCGCAGGTACAACAGCCGTAACGCTTCAAGCACAAATAATGCGGCCAGTGGTAGTCCATATGCCAACCACGGAGCCGGTGTGGCCGGAAGGGGAGATTCATCACCGTGTACACCCGCCAGAGGTTCAGGCGTCAGGCGACCCTTTTTCGGCTGTACAATAACAGTAGCTGATTGTTCGGGAACGGACTCCCGTGCCAGAACACGAAGTTTCCAGGGGCCAATCGTGGTCAAACGATAGATCGCAACAGTCGGATCGAAATAGGCAATTCGCACGGCATCTATCCGATACGCACCGGCCTTTTCTGGATAGATGATGCTCTGGTAACGACAAGACCCTTTTGTACCCGATTCTATGATCTCAATCTCATCGCAGTCCTCTCCGGGAACCGCTTCGATTCGTAGGCCATCCGGTACACGAATCGAAGGTCGCGAGATCGCCTCCGCGTTGCCTTCTGCCCATACCACAAGCTTGAGGATCACCGCTTCACCCACACGGCTATGCGTGCGGTTCAGTCGGCCCGCAATTCGGAACGTCCCGACACGGCCCGATACGAAGTCATGCGGTTTCGATTCGGTCGGAGGCGCCACAACGTGAATCCGAATCGCTTGTGCCGAAATGGTCTTAGTACGCGTTTCAAACCTTCTACCAACCGATAGGCGCGCCTCGGTTCCTCCGAGGGTGAAGTCTCCTACCGATACGGGAGTGAGCATCCAACGCTCCAACGGAATCGCTTGGTAGGCGGTCCGACCAATCACTACTCGACGCCGTAGTCGCTCACGCTTGGATTGATCGGCCAGCAGATCCCGGCGTAAGAAGCCGTCAAAGTTACCCGGCTTCACCTCCTGCAGGTTGCGAACGTTGAATCCTTCGCGGATAAACAAGTCGACTCGTAGCTGTGTGATCTCCCCCAGAACCACTTTTTCCTTGGGTATAGTCGCCACCAGGAAAGCAGCTTCTCCCTCATGGGCATCAAGTGAAATCTCATTGGGAGACACGGGGGGCAGCGTGGGGCTGGGAGTCACCGTAATCTGCAGCGATTCCGATTTCGCTACAACGCGGCCATTTGACGAGCCTTTAGCCGGGTGGATTGTGTAGATACCGGGTACGGTGGCAACGGCCACAAAGTTTGCCTTGAAGTGGGCCTCGCGGCGTCCATTGATAATGGTTATCGACGTGGATTGGCCCGCCGCACGAAATTCCAGCCCCGGTGAAAAGGGTGGTTCGATTTCATCGATGTCCCCTTTCGCCTGGACTCGAACTTCGATTTCGTCTCCGACGTTTACCTTCTCTGAGTTCAGGTCGATCACAACGGATGCCGCCTGAGCTAAAGCCGAAGGGGCGAAGAGGAGTAATAACGCCGCAACCAGGGCGGACCGAATGTATGTCGTATGTTTTACCAAGCCTGTTGGGAGTCCTGTAATAGATGCATCATTTTTCGCTTCGCACGCTCGGCTTCGAGGTTCTTGGGGTTCTTATCCATATTCTGGAGTAGTTGTTCAAGGGGATCTTTCTGAGCCGACTCGGGTTGTGGCTGTGGTTCGGAATCCTGTGACTGATCTTGTTGTTGGTCCTGTTCTGACTCATCGGACTTCGGGTCCTGTGACGAATTCCCTGGATTCTGGATCCCGTGCCAAACAACATACACCACATCTGTTTCGGGCCCCCGTCCTCGAATGAACACTCGAGCCACCTCTTTTTTCTTTTCAATTTGTACCGAAAACCCATTGGGCAATGGTGTGGTTTTGGCATTGGGTCTTTTAACGTCATCACCGGCGTAGCCCTGAACCAGCAGATTGTTGCGGGGAGCCGCCATCAACACCTCTACGGCGGTGTCCTTTTCCTCGTCAGGCTGGACCTGATACCAATCTGGATCAATGCCACAACTCCGCCCCAGCCGATCGGCCCGCGCATCGGGCGCAAGTTCCGATGCATCGTCCGGACGATTGTTTGCCTGGGTTTCAGCGCCAGCGGACTCATCCAGATTATCCCGGGGACAGTCCTTGAGTTTCTTGACGGTAATCCAATAGGGAAGCTCGATTCCATTCTGGGCCACGATCGGTTGAACACGAATGAGATGTGCCCCAGCCGCCAACGCTTTTCCAACTGCCAGAGTACGTCCATTTCGCGAGGATCCTCT
>CAUZEG010000020.1:0-31465 GCA_963578775.1 Myxococcales bacterium | reverse complement strand
TATGACCTCGGCATGGAGGACATCGTCTCCCTGGGGAAACCGCTGCGACGGTATCTCGGACTCGAGAATGTGAACTTTGATCTGGTAAATCCGAACGTCATGCTTACCAGAGTTCGGAACGCGCTGGATGAAGCACTCGAACGGGACGCGCCACGTCAGCTCCAGCAATGGCTACTCAAGATGGATCCCCTACTCCCCGTCGTCGATCTTACCTCCTTGTTTGGCCTCGGCGATACGAACGGGGAAAAAGAACCCCAGCCCAAACGTGGAGACCGACCCGACCGAAGTGGAAAGGGCAAATGAAACGGATATTCCTGACCATCGCTGTCGTGTTCTTGTTTGGGCCCGCGACAAGCTGGGCGCAGCAGATGCGCAATTTTTCCGGTGCCACTCTAATGTTACCCGTCGTAAAGGCTATCGATGGGGACACCATTGAGTTGGCAAGTGGTGATCGCGTTCGTCTCCTCCATATCAACACCCCCGAACGCGGCGAAGACGGCGCCGATAAAGCAACGGAGTTGACTCGATCCTGGACCGTCGACAAACGAGTTGAAGTCCGCTTTGGAAAGGTGGCCCAAGACCGGTATGGACGCTATCTCGCTGAGATCTTTGTCGACGGGAAGAGTCTAAATGAGGAATTGGTTCGTCAAGGCTGGGCCCATGCGTTTTTCATTCCCCCCATCGACAAATCGGCCTACCGCCGAATCGTGGCGGCCCAGGTCAACGCCCGTTCGAAGAAACGTGGGATCTGGGCCTCTGATCCACGCTACCGCGGTGCCTTTCACATCACCTCCTTCCACCACGACGCCCCCGGTGACGACCGGAAAAACCTCAATGGCGAATATGTACGAATCGTCAATATAGCCACACGTACCAAAAACCTGAAAGGCTTCCGACTGGAAAACGAACGCGGGCGAGGAGTCACATTTCCCCATATCCGCCTACCCGTGGGTAGAACCATCAGTGTCCGCTCTGGCACCGGAAAGTCACAGACTCGGGCCAAACGGGGACAGCAGGTCTATTTCATGAAGCTCAAGATGCCATTGTGGAGGAACAAAGGGGACGTCGCTATCTTACGAAAACCCGCCGGTGCAGAAGCCGACCGGGTCAAATCGAAGATCTCCATCTACCGGGGTGGCGGGCATAAAAAGTGATCGGGCGCTATAACATCCGCTTACCAAAGGCGACGCGCATCAGCTTCATCATTCCCTGGTAGGTCTTTCGGCTATAGGGGTACCACCATAGCTCGCGGCGTAGACCTGGAATACGTTCGTAATGGACATGCCGCATCTGGCACATGCTACGAAGAGCGTCTTCCGAATGCACGAAGCCTATCCCACTGTTCTTGAGGCCGTGCCATGGGGTTTCCGGCATGCCGTAGGTGGACATTACATCATTGACCATCACCGTCCCAGCCTCGACCTTCTCGGCGAGGGCACGTCCTTTACGACGATCTCTGGTAAAGACATAGGCGGTCAGCCCAAGCTGCGAATCGTTGGCATAGTCTATTGCTGTGTCCACATCATCGACTTTGATAATGGGGATCACCGGACCAAAGATCTCCTCTCGAGCCACCCGCATATCCTGTTGTACATTACTGAGCACGGTAGGCTCGAAAAAGCACCCCTGGGTCTCTACGTCGGAATGCCCGCCACATTCTATGACGGCCCCGCCCGCAACTGCATCGTCGATCAACTCCTGTACAACATCGATCTGGCTAGGCAGACAGATCGCACCGACATCGGTATCAAACGAAGATGGATCGCCCTGGCGTAACTCCTGCACTTTTGTCACCAGACGACTCACTAGTTCGTCGTGGATGGACGAGGGTACATAGACTCGCTCCACGCTTGCACAAACCTGCCCCGAGTTGGCGAAACCACCCCAGGCCAGAGCACTGACAGTCCGTTCGATATCCGCATCTGGACAGACGATTGCCGGAGCCTTGCCACCCAATTCGGTCACACAGGGGATAAGTCGCGCACCACATGCTTCGGCAACCTTACGGCCCCCATTCACCGATCCGGTAAAGCAGATCATATCCGGTGTGGCCTCGACCAGAGCTTTCCCCACGTCTGGCCCGCCCTGAATGATCTGGAAGAGATCGGCTGGTAAACCGCTACGAATCATCGCGCTTCGGGCGTACGCGGCGATAAGCGGCGTCATCTCGCTGGGCTTCAACACCACGGCGTTTCCCGCGATCAGGGCGCAAATCGTTTCTCCGATCGGGATTGCCAATGGAAAGTTCCACGGAGAGATGATGCCGATCACTCCTCGCGGGACATAATGTATGTACGAGCCCCGATGCTTGAATAGATGCAACGGGATCTTCTTTGACTTGAGAAGCTTTTCGGCTCGCTTCCCATAATAGTTGGCCAGATCCACCGTTGGGAGCACCTCGGTCACCAGGGCCTCCTGGAGGGTTTTCCCGTTCTCCGCACTAATACGTGCGCAGACATCATCGGCCTCATTTAACAGGGTTTTTGAAAACTCCCTGAGACGTGCTCCTCGTTCCCCGGGTGCAAGACTTGCCCACCGTCTCTGCGCCCGCCGTGCACGAGCCAGAACCTCGACCACCTCCTCCGGTGACGTCAGAGGTACTGCGCCAAGGGGTTCCCCCGTGGCCGGATTATAGGACTCGAGGGTCGTGCTTTTCTTCGATTTCCTGGGACGAGCCATGGTTACTCCAATGACTGCATATGCCATGCAACCGTTTGCTGTAGACCCGACTCCAACGAGACCACCGGGCTCCAGGCCAACTTGTCTTGAATTCGGCTGATATCAGCCATGGAATGACGAACATCCCCGGCCCGCTCGGGCTGGAGTTCCGGCTCGAGATTTGTCCCCAGAATGGCATTCAAACGAGCCACAAGATCGAGCAGAGTAATTCGCTGCCCGCAAGCCACATTATAGGTCTGGCCACAGACCTCTACTGGGGCGTTCATGGCGGCAATATTCGCCGAGATCACATCTTCCACGAAGGTGAAATCTCGACTCTGCAGTCCATCCCCGAAGATGACGGGCGACTGGCCGGCCCGCATCCGGGAAATGAACGCCGGAATGACGGCAGCATAGGCCGACTGGGGCGATTGGCCCGGCCCAAAGACGTTGAAATATCGTAGCGCGATTGCCGAAACACCCATCGTCTCGGTGTACACCTTGCAAAAGAGTTCTCCCGCAAGTTTCTGGGCGGCGTACGGAGAACAGGGGTCGGGTAAGAGATCCTCTCTCTTCCGATCGACCTCCAGATTTCCATAGGCACTTGAGCTGGCGGCATATACGAAGCGTGGGCCGCCCGCCGCACGGCAAGCCTCTAAAATGTTCAAAGTGCCCGTCGTATTCACACGGTATGTGTTGATGGGATCAACCAACGAACGGGGAACTGCGGCTAATGCCGCCTGGTGAAACACACCATCCACACCGGCCACAGCATCGTTTGCAATCTCCGCATCTGCGATATCGCCCTCGATAAAACTGACCTGGTCCGCGACCGGCTTGAGATTGTCCATATTTCCGGTGGAAAGGTCATCCAGGACCCGTACCTCATGTCCATCTGCAAGTAGGCGCCGCACCAGGTTGGAGCCAATAAACCCCGCACCACCCGTAACCAGATACAACATGGATTCCTCCCGATTCAAGATAGGCAGGCACCCTACCGAAGAAGACCATCTTGGACAAATCCGAAGTTTGCGGCCAACACAGCTCTACAAACAGTTTGCCCTAGGATACAAGCTCTGACAGACTCCGACTCATGCTAATACAGACTATGCTCGAAGATGCCCTGACGGGGATATTGAGCGAAAAAATGCTGGACCAGGGGGCCAGGGTCCTCGACCGAATCCGGGCTATGGAGATCATGACCGAGCCCGAGTTGAAGGATCTGGAGCAATCCTGGCGTGCCATGCTTGAGAAACGGCGTCAGGAGCACGCGACTTCGGAGCAGGAGTTTCGTGCCTTCCTATCCGATCTACGAGCACTCCTCGACCATCGGATGCCCAGGACCGCCGAATCCGGGCCCACGGGAGATGACGCACCATGCGAGTAGGTCATATGTTGGCAATCCCGCGTACCTGGCGAAATATGGGTAGAGTCCGCGAGATCATGGGCGTTCTGATACGCCACGGTTTTGGCGAACTGGTAGAGCGAATCGGCGTGCGTGGCTGGTTCAGCCTTCCCGACCGAATCCGACATCGTGAGAGCTCGTCTAAGATACGGCATACTCCCGAAGCACGAATACGTATGTGCTTTGAGGAACTCGGCCCAACCTATGTGAAGCTGGGCCAGGTTCTAGCGACACGGCCCGACCTGATTCCGATGGCCCTCGTTCTGGAGCTTAGAAAGCTACAAGACGACGTCCCTCCCTTTGGGCTTGCGGCGGTAGAAAAGCAGATATCGCAAGAGTTGGGACAGGATCTGAACGCGCTCTTCGAGCATTTTGATTCGTCCCCCCTGGCGGCCGCCTCGATTGCCCAGGTTCATCGCGCGACCCTCAAGTCCGGGGAAGAAGTCGTGATCAAGGTTCAACGCCCCGAGCTGGATCGCATCGTCGGCGCCGACCTTCCCATATTGAAAGGCTTTGCGGGGCTGCTTCATGAGAAAATCCCGGAGGTCCAGAAGTTCAACGTTCCTGGTATCGTCTCCGAGTTCGCCTCGGCCCTCGTTCAAGAACTCGATTTCACCAACGAACGCTACAATATGGAGCGGTTTTCCCAACTGTGGGACGACGACCCAATGGTCTCTGCGCCGAAAACGTACCCCGACTACTGCACCTCACGCGTTCTTACGATGGAATATATCGATGGTGTAAAGGCCACCGATCTGGATGGGCTTCGGAAAATTAAAGTGGAGCCACGTATGGTTTCGTCGCGGGGAACACATGTTGCCTTGCGGAGCATTTTCGAGCACGGCTTCTTCCACGCCGACCCACATCCGGGGAACTTCTTCGTACTCCCGGGCGGTAACGTCACTCTCATTGATTTCGGCATGATGGGGGTTCTCGATCGTCAACGGCTAGACGAATTGCTGACATTCCTCGTCGCAATCCTCACAAACGATCCCGATATGATGGTCCGTCTCTTTCTTGATTTGGACATCATCGAAGACACGACGGATGTGCGTCTTTTGAAACGTGAGCTGAAGGAACTCATCCAACGGTATGAGAATCTGAGTCTGGGCGAAGTTGATTTAGCTAAGTTCATCCAGAAGATATTCGATGTCGTTGTACGTCATGATGTCCGTCTTCCTGCTGATCTTATGCTGGTCGCCAAGGCCATTACGACGATGGAGGGAATCGCCCAGGAGATTGACCCCACTTTCGATCCCCTGGCCGAGATGCGCCCCTATCTGCTCAAGACCTATATGATGCACACTCTGGATCCGGCCCGCCATGCCAAGGAATTGGCCCGGGATGCCGGTGAGCTGGCCTGGTTGGTCCGAAAATTACCGAGCGAACTACGGGCCCTTCTGAAAAAAGCACGTCGCGGTCAGATCCGGGTGGTCAACGCGACCGAGAACCTTCCTGAGATACTTGAACAACAAAACAGACGCACGAATCGCCTGGTATTGGCGGTTCTCACGGCGGCGTCCTTTGTCTCCGCTACTATGCTCACCGGGCACACGGAAACAGGCTCGAACGTTCTCTGGATTATGGGTGGGTTCTTCGCGCTCTGGACCACTGTCGCAGTCCTACGTTCGGGCGGTGCATGACCGACATCGCCTCGAAGCGTTCCACGGTGGGTACGACCTATATGGTCTTTGCCTGCCTCAGCTTTGCTGCGATGGCAACCCTTATCAAATTCCTGGCTCCTGACATCCCCTGGCAGCAGACGGTCTTTGTGCGCAGTATTCTGGGCATCCCGTTCCTATGGTTGGCCTATCGAAATACCAGGACACTCTTCCGGTGGAACCACAAAGGACTGCTTCTATTACGCAGCATGTGCGGATTTGTAGCCATGGTCTGCTACTTTTTTGCTCTTGAGAAGATTCCTCTCGGAACCGCTGTGATGCTCGCCTATACCTCCCCACTGCATGTGGGTTGGCTCTCCTTGATCTTCCTACGTGAACGCCCCAGCCCCGTGATCATCCCCATGTTGCTCATCGGATTCCTTGGTGTGTGGTTGGTGGCCGACCCGACCAGCGTGATGAACGCAGGAACCATTGCGGGAGCGCTATGTGGTCTTTTTGCGGGCCAGGCCTATATTTTCGTGCGCAAATTGCGGACGACCGACCACCCCGACGCGATCGTCATGGCATTTGCCGTGTTCAGCGCCCTGGTATCGCTACCATTGGCGCTTCCCTATTGGGTCTGGCCTACGACATCCCAATGGGGATTGTTGCTCAGCGTTGGCGTCACCTCGACCATCGCCCAGGCTCTGATGACACGGGCCTACCGCGACGGGATGGCGTCCATCATCGCTTCTATCGGTTACCTCACCGTCGTTTTCGGAATGCTTAGCGGCGTATTCTTTTTCGACGAAACGATTCTGGGTACACGGCTTATCGGAGCCAGTTTTATCGTCCTTGGGGGACTTGGCACGGTATGGTTTGGTATGCGTACGCGCTTGGATTCGCCGCACAAGGCCGGTTCGGAAATCTGAGATCCACAAATGGATTTCGATGATTGGGACTACTCTGGTTGGCTTCCAGATACTCCACCTGGCATTCAAATTGTGGAACTGGGCCGCCTAGAGCACTACTCAAAAGATCCGTGGTCTTGCGCGCGCAGCCCACATGCCCGCGGCGCAGATGAAACAAACGCTGATCATTCAGTATTTTCTCTACGATCTTTCCAGCCCCGTAACGCCCGTCTTCAACCAGTCGCTCCATTCGTTCACCGTAGCTCGCCGGGTCGCAAGGAGCATTGAGCCGGGGAGACAGCTGCCAGAACACACCCTTCAAGGCAATACGTGGATAAAGAGCTATTAGAATTCGTTTTTGTTCCTCTCTTGAAACCGGCGGACAGGGAAGATACAGCCCGAAAAACTCACTATCCGGCTCCATCATAATGGAGCGCGACCGGGCGAGCGTAAACAATCCGGAAAGAGGGAACCCCTCGCCTTCTTTAAAAAGATCGGCATACTCCACCCATTGGGGATGACGTCGTATAAAGAAGGCCTTTAGAGCAGCACGGTTTGCACCTTCGCCCCCCATGGACAGCTGACTCTCGGTAATATCCGGACGCCGGCCTTCCACCTGCTGCCCGTACTGCATCAGGAAGTGCAGCTGGTAATAGGATGTCAGGCTAAGACTATGGGCTGGGATATCAGAGAAGGCATACCGAATGGATTCATTGGGCCGGGTCTGCTCTTCTATCGCGAAGCCTTGCGATACGACCAACCGCTCCACAAGAACCACAGCGACGAGCAGCACGGATCCCACGGCAGCAATTTGCCGCAACCGAACTGAATTCTCTGACCGCGCAATGGCCAGAACCAACTTCGCGACGAAAAAACCACCAACCAGAACCCAGAGGCTCATGCCCAGAGCCAGATACCCCCGATCGTCGGGGTTCTGGGGATCCATATACATAAGGCTTTTTGAGAACAATGCTCCCAAAATGACCAACATATAGATTACGCCAACGCCTCGGCTTTTCCGGCGAAACAGCAGTCCTAATCCCGCCACTCCGAAGAGGAATGGTAACCAGCCAATAGAACGGAGTAACATCCGAAAGGTCGTCTCGATATTGGCCAGGTAGCTGATCTGTGGTTCCGCAGTCACCGATGCCTGGAATTGCGCCGCACTGATCATATTGGAGAAACCAGGCCAGTTGCGGGTATCGTGCCAGACGAAAGGCGAGCTTGCCGGGTCGTTTGCCACTAATGCGAGATAGGGGATCAGGCCGAGAAAAAGTCCTCCCGTGCAAAGACCAAGGCGCCGGAGCCGGGCCCCCGGCGGACCAAGAAGAAGCCAGGCTGTCACCGGAAGAAAGGATAACGTTATCAGATAACTATGGTTGGCAAGCCCAAGCCCTTCCACAATCCCGAGGGACAGAAGAACCCGAACGTTGTCCGGCTCGTCAAAGAGCCGGAGCAGAAGATGTAGGCCCAGGACCGCCAGTAGAATATGACAGGCGTACACCTCCGGACGGATCCCCTGCTCCAATACCCCTGGGACGAACACAGCCAGGAGGCCGAAAAGAACGCTTAGCAACTGGGTAATAAAGGCGGGCGCCTCGGGCTCAAACCGTCGGATCATCCCGTTCAGAAACATCGTAAGCAACCCACAGGAAAGGGCCAGACAAAGGGCCGAAAACAGGCTCAACCGGAAGGCCGCATCGCCGACCGGCAAGAGCATGAACGGGGCCGAAAGCCCTATATAACTGGGATGCCCGGGAGGATGCGCCTGCCCAAGGTCTCGAACAGCTCCGACCAATTCAGGGCTGTCCAGATCACCAGCCATAACCCGCATCATCAAGATCAGACAGATCCCGGCCAGGCCTGTTGCGATCAATCCAAGTCGAAGCTCTCGTCCCATGCCGCGATGTTCCCAGAGCTTGGTCATTGGAGCAAGGAAGCCACCACCGAAACGACTCTCAGGCTTCCGGATGAAGAGAGCAGGCATACCATCCGGCCTGCCCGGGCGACTCTGAAACGGAAACCTTGAGTCGGGTCAGGCGGGCATCAGAGAAATCTGCCCAGATCTTTTCCCGCATGGCGTGGGCAAGATATCGGGCCAGACACTCGGTGCTGGTATTTGGGATTGGAAGAATTCTCACGTCGCGCGCGGGAAACATGAATCGATCCGCGTCAAATGAAAGGTAGACCGTATCCTCGCGCTGCTCGTATTGGATCTTTTCATTTTCCCCTGGAATCAACATGCAGTGATCCAGTCCATCGCAGAGGGCCGTTACCATGGGTTTAAAGGGAATAAAGTCCACCACAAGATCGCCACCCGAAAGCTCACCCTCTACATCCACCGTCACATGGTAGTTATGACCGTGAAGCTCCTCACGTGTACCATCTTTAAAAATCAGAAAATGCGCCGCACAGAAGTTGAATTTCTGTTTGTCGACACAGATTCCATATTGTTCTTCATAGACCACTTTGATCCCCCTTGTCGGAGCGACAGGCACGCTCTAACTCCCACGGATCCCCATCGTCTGGCAAGCCCTTTGCGATAAGCCATCAGACACCGAACGCGATACTCTCATGTTTTCGAATGGCGGTCTTACCTGATTTCGGGTTATACTCGGGCTATCTTTGTGTTTTTCGGTATGGGGTTTTTGTATGCGTGTTGCCGTCTTTTTTGATGGAAAGAACTTCTATGAAAATCTGGAGCGCGCCCGCGGTGGTCGACATCATCTCGACTATGGGGCGCTAACGCAGTGGCTTGTCGAGCGGGTAAATGGAAACCAGCTCACAGGAGCCCACTACTACACGGGTATCCCCGATCGGTTGGATCCAGAGTCTCCGGAGTATGGCCAGCTACGCGGGCTGATGCGCTTTCTGGAAAGCCTCGAATACGTCGAGGGCTTCTTTGTGTATCGATTCCCACGTGTCCGCCGCATGACGCGCTGTCCCGCTTGTGGAGTATCCACCAGTTACACCGAAGAGAAAGAGGTGGATACATCCATGGTGGCGGATATGATCCGGTTCGCCGCTGGCGACGCCTTTGACGTACTGGTCCTGGCCTCGGGTGACGCCGACCACGCCCCTGCGGTCGAAGCCGTACGGGCCATGGGCAAGGTCGTCTATCTTGCATCCTGGGGTGACGAAGCCCTGAGTCCCCGTCTTCGACGGGCTGCCTACGGCCATGTGGATCTTCTACGCGAATGCCCACCAGAGATCCTTGGAGAGAAGGTCCTCGCGGCTCTGTCTGGGGATGAAGTGGTTCTTGACGAACAGCCCGCTGAAATTGATCCCGACGTCGCCGCCCAGGTACTGGCCGAGATCATTCGGGCTGTGGGCTATTTCGAGGACCATGGCGGCTATCTCGGCCGCGGCTATTTTATCCATCGGTGGCGCGGTCTCAATGTGCCAAGTGAGGTAGAAACCCGTGAGGCCATCCTCGATTATCTGGTTGAGACCACAGCGATTGAGGAAGTCCAGATCCTGGGTGAAACCGCGATCAAAATCCGACAGGATCCGACGCAGACTGTCGAACAGACTTTATCTCCACAGCTACGAAAAACTCTGGAATTGCATGCGAATAACGACACAATTCCGCTTATGACGGACCTAATCCCCGACCCGCCAAACGCAAGCACCAGAAAAAAAAAGACGGAAAAATTAAAAGATGATCCCGATCCAGACTGGATCAAGAAAACCCTCGAACAGCATGTCTTTACCGACGAGATGCTTCGTTCTGCCTGGGATTCCCTACGTAGGGCCGAAGTTCATTTCCGCTATCGGGGCTTTGTCGGCCGGGGCTATTTCCTGACTCGCTGGCGCGATGCCAACCTTCCACAGGATGTAAATCAGAGAGAACGGCTCCTCACGCGACTTATCGAGCTGGGGGTTGTCGAACAGTACAGTATCGACGGAAGCACAGCGCTGCGCACAATAGGCAAACCGGAAGCGGCAGAGGTCGCGGTACAATAGGCGGCCTCATAGGGGCCTGTCGATCAGATGAGGCCCTTCTTACGGAAGTCCGTGGCTTCGACGCCATAGACATAACACATCTCACCCAGACGACTCGCTACGCGTGCGCCTACCCGATCCTCAAGGCTCTCACTCACGCGCTGACGGGCCGACCGAACACGATCCTTCCGGGTACGACCGGCTGCTATCGGCTCGACCGCCATTCCCGCCGGTGTTTTGCCTTGGCTCGGCGCATGTAAGGCATTCAGGGGATCGCGTAATCGATAGTTCGTTGTCACCAGAACCGGCCGTCGTGCGTTATAACGGCGACTTATGAGGGCATCGAGGATCATCATTTCCCACTCGGACCCTACGCCTTTTCCCATATCGTCAATTCCCAATACGGGTACCGAAACCAGCGGTGCAACAATCTGCTCTTCGGTCTGGCCGGATTGATACCCCACCTTGATCTGACTCAACAGCTGCCCAAACTCCACAAAACGGCACGGAACACCG
Source organism: Myxococcales bacterium (assembly GCA_963578775.1). Lineage (GTDB taxonomy): Bacteria > Myxococcota_A > UBA9042 > UBA3505 > UBA3505 > UBA3505. The sequence continues at coordinate 20,429 of CAUZEG010000020.1, read as the reverse complement.
TGCACCAATATGAGTCCACGCATGAGCGCCGACAGAAGATGGGTCTTGCCGGTCCCCGGATCACCAATCAACAGAATTCCACGCGGATCCGAGCGATAGTTCTTCAGATAGTCGACCAGACTATCCCGGAGCTGTCCCTGATTTCCTTCAATCGCTCGATAAGATCCAAGGGTACTCTTATGATAGCGAGGGGGAAGTCCAGATTTGGAGAACAAACGTGCTCGTTTTGACGGCGTCTGGCAGGTTGCACAGCGCCGAATGAGGCGGTAACCGTCCTCATTCACCACAACTTCTCCACGCCCAGAGCACTCATGGCAAGGGGTCAGGCATTCGCTGCAAAGGCGCGCTTCGGCCACCAACGATCCCTCGAATGTCTCCACTCGAGTTCCACGGCAGGTTCCACAGCGCTTGGCGTTTTTCTGAGCCGGTAGATTCATGCGTTTACAACTCCACTTCGTCGGGCTTCCGCTCGAATCGTTGGGAGCAGATCTCCCAGGCCGCGGACCTCTTTCCCCCGTTTTAGCTTTCGATCAAATCCAGTCAGGATGCCACGCTGAATCACCTCAAGACTCACCCCGAGATCGTATAGATTTTCCAATCTTCCCAGTGCTTTTCTGGAAGAAAAAATACCGGGTATACCCAGATCGTGGAGCAATTCTTGAACCGCATCCACGAACGATTCAAAACTTTCGTCTTTGATTTGGGCGGCATCCCATTCAGGCATAGCGTTCGGTTCTCAGATATCCAGGTTTCGCGCACTGAGCGCATGTTCTTCGATAAACTCACGACGAGGCTTGACCTCATCACCCATCAATATGGTGAACATCTCGTCCGCAGCGAACGCATCCTTGGCTTCCACACGAAGAAGCACCCGGTTCTTGGGATCCATCGTTGTTTCCCATAACTGTTCCGGATTCATTTCGCCCAGCCCTTTATAACGTTGGACGACAACCCCTTTACCGCCCCGCTCGCGGACAGCAGTAAGCATGATCTGCGGTCGTTCGGAACTCGCCAGAACTTCGCCACCATAGGTATAGGCATAGGGGCCTGAACCGGGTATTAACAGTTTCCCATAGGCCTTTAGCAGTCGATGAAACTCCGGAAGACGGATGGTCTCACCATCGAAAATCGTAGTACGTGAACGCCCTCCCTGATGGGATTTCACTTCAATTCGGCCACAGCCATGCTCACGATCGCGTCCCACTGTGATTTCGAGGGGCTGCACTTCGGGTTCGAACTCCAATAGATAGGCTTCCAACCGCCCCGCAAAGTCCTTCGCTGTTTTCTCGTCCTTGATCACCGCCTCGGCGTCCGTATCCGGCAACATGCGCAGCGCCGAATCCACTACCCGAGCGTCAAAGTGGTGATCGATCAATGACAGACCGCGCGTATACCGTTCCACGTCCCCAAGCCAGCCGCGCAGGACCTCTCCATTGAGCTCTATCCCTCCTTCGAACGAAATCTTCGCATCCGCGGTACCCTCCGATAGAAGAAACGCGTCCATCGCATTTTCATCTTTCAGGTACTGCTCTTTCTTTCCACGTTTTACCTTATAGAGCGGCGGCTGGGCGATATAGAGCCAGCCTCTATCCACAATTTCCTGCATATGCCGGTAGAAGAAGGTCAAGATCAGCGTGCGGATATGCAATCCATCCACATCGGCGTCCGTCATGATAATAACGCGGTGGTAACGACATTTCTCGACATCGAACGAATCCGGTCCGATACCGGTACCCAGCGCCGTGATCAATGTGATGATCTCCTTGGAGGACAGCATCTTGTCGAAGCGGGCCTTTTCCACGTTCAGGATCTTTCCCCGGAGGGGCAGAATCGCCTGAAAATATCGATCTCGCCCCTGCTTTGCGCTTCCACCGGCGCTATCACCCTCGACGAGGTAGATCTCGGACTCGGCCGGGTCGCGAGCCTGGCAATCCGCTAATTTACCGGGGAGAGAGAGTCCATCCAACGCACCCTTACGACGAACCAACTCGCGAGCTTTGCGAGCCGCCATACGGGCTCGGGCTGCCTCTACCGCCTTGCCAATAATGGCTTTGCAGTCGTGGGGGTTTTCCTCCAGGTATTGGATCAGCTTGTCACTGACTACGCCCGATACCACCGGCGTAACTTCACTGCTCACCAGCTTATCTTTGGTCTGACTGCTAAACTTGGGATCCGGTACCTTCACGCTGATGACACCGACCAGCCCTTCCCGGATATCATCTCCAGAAAGCGAGACCTTCTCCTTTTTGGTGGACAACATCTCGTCGGCAAATTTGTTTACGAGTCGGGTCAATGCAGCACGAAATCCGCTGACGTGGGTCCCGCCATCGCGATTTCGGATATTGTTGGTAAAGGCATAGACCGTCTCCTGGTAGGCATCGGTCCACTGAAGCGCAGCCTCTACAATGAGCCCATCCGATTCCCCGATAACATGAATCACCTCCTCGTGAAGAGGATGCTTATTGCGAGCCAGATGTTCCACGAAGGACTTGATTCCCCCCTCATAGGAGAACTCTTGCGTCCGGTCATGGACCTCATCCACCAGCACGATCTTGAGCCCGGAGTTCAGAAATGCCAACTCGCGTAAACGTAAGGCGAGGATGTCGTATTTGAACTCCGTGTTGGAAAATATTTCTTTGTCGGGACGAAAGGTCACCCGGGTCCCTGTTCGATCCGTCTCTCCGACTTCCTTCATTTCGGTCGTGGGCAGTCCCTGGGCGAATTCCTGCACATTAAGAACCCCATCGCGCCAGACCTCCAGGCGCAACCACTCAGACAATCCATTTACAACAGAAACTCCAACCCCATGTAAACCGCCGGAGACCTTATAGGTATTGTGATCGAATTTTCCGCCCGCGTGCAGCTCGGTCATAACCACGGTCGCAGCCGAGCGTCCGTCCTCCATGGCCCCCACAGGGATCCCACGACCATCGTCATCGACGGAGACAGTACTGTCGCCATGAAGAATAACCCGGACCCGACTACAATGGCCGGCAAGGGCTTCGTCCACCGAATTGTCGACGACCTCGAAGACCAGATGGTGCAGGCCGGAGCCGTCATCGGTGTCTCCGATATACATCCCCGGGCGCTTCCGAACCGCTTCCAATCCCTTCAGGACCTTGATGTCATCGGCCGTGTAATCGCCCTCTGTAACCATCGATTCCGCGATAGACTCGGCCGTCAGTTCCTCGTTCCCATCTGCGCTCTCTTCCAGGCCTGGAAGTTCCAGGTCTTTTGTCTCGTCGCGCGGATCTCCAATAATGCTCATATTCCACTACCCGGTCTTGGATCTTCTGTCGCCCGTTTGACTACCATACACAGGCCCCTCAGTAAAGGGCAGAATCACCTTTTTCGGTAAATAGTTTGTTAAGTAATTTCAGAATGTTGCGGTGTTTAGCCCAATCCCAGGTACACAATGCCGATTCGTCGGTGCGGAGAGGCTTCGGATCGGGTAAAAAGTCCAACGGGTTGAGGGGGAATATCGGGGCTATCCCAAGCCCGTTGTTGGCCCCTCAAAACCGTGAACGATCCATGAAACAAATTATCGATTTGGCGGGATGGCTCTCAATGGTATAAAGCTCGGTGACAGCGCTAGTTTTCAAGAACAACCTGGAGAAAGGAAGAGTCCGTTGAACTTACCGTTGGACGTGGCACGTAAACGCTTTCTCGATCATCCGGATCGGGCGACCTATCGGCGAGATTTCCTGGCTGCCTGCGTCAATGCCGGCGATCCAGACACCTTATTCCGTGCGGCCGCCGCAGTGCTGGAGCAAGATCGCATCCCGAAACAACGGGTCGAGAACTTCGGTCTCTGGCTGGTGGATGCCATCGTACAGGCAGCCCGCTCGGAGGGCGGTCTTATCGGTGCGAAGGCTTGTATCCAGGCAGCCCGCTTTTCCCTCAATCTACTCCACAATCCGGAATTCACACAGGAAGTGTTACACGAAGCCTTCCAGCTGGCCCCCGGTGCAGACACGGCGCATCAATCCATTGAACTCCTCGGAGATCATCTGCCGACCCAGGCCCAGATCGTCTGGATTGACCGCCTGATGTCCACCGAAGGAGCGACATCGGCCAAAGCACACCAGGCCGCCCGCGGAGCCCACCTTGCCGCCGATTGTGGGCGGCCCGGCCTTGCGCTCCGTTGGGCTGAGTTCGCGGCGGCACATGAGGACGAATACAACGCATTGTACGAAGAGATCCGCACCCAGGTCGATGAACTACAAGCATCGTTGGGCGACCAGATTGATGAGGCCCGCGCCGATCCCGGACGCCAAAGCCGTTCCAAGGCCCTTATGGAGCTGTCTGGGCTCATTCGAGACCTTGACCCGGGCGATCCACGAGTCCTTGAGCTTGCAAAAGAAGCCTATGAAGCGAATTCCGAGTCCAGCGATATCGTCGGTTTTCTGGATGAAATCTACGTGGATCGGAATGAACTCGAAGACCTTCTGGAACTCTATCGCGAGGTGCTGGTGGAAACCGAGAGTCGCCCCCTTCGACTCCTGGCACATCGACGTCTCTCACAGCTCTATCGAGACCCGCTGAACAATCCAGAAAAGGCGGAGATTCACCTCCAAAAGGTCCTTGCTATCGACCCCTCCGATGAGCATGCCTTCGGGGAAGTAACAAGGGTCCTGCACGAAGCAGGCGACGTGGAACGCATTATCGAGTTGCACGAGAAGGCACTCCGGCAACGTCCCGAACGAGAGCGTGCAGTCATTCTATTAGAACATGTTGGTGAGCTTCTATGGCACACCCTCCAGGACCTTGACCGCGCGGAAGACGCCTACCGACGATTACGTTCCCTGGATCCGCACAGTACCCCGGCTCTTGAGTTCTTTGAAAAGCTGTACGAGTCCACCGGTGATTATAACCGTCTTTACGCCACATTGGCGCAACGGTTGGCCCAGACCGACGAACGGGCCCAGCGGGCACAACTGGCTAAGGAAATGGCTCGTCTGGCCACCGAACATCTGGAAGATCCGACCCGGGCCCTGGAGTCCTGGAAACGCGCTCTACGCGATGCGCCGGACGATCCAGACGTGCAAGACGCGATCTCCGCGCTCTACCAGGAGACGGGGAAATGGCACGCATTGGTCGATTTCATCAATACCCAGGTCGGGACACTGCCCGATGATGAGGTAGACCAGAAGGTCGCGCTGCTCTTTCAGCTTATCGAAATCTACCAGAGTAACGAACGGATACCCTCGGAGGATATGGTCACCAAGACCTACCGACGTATCATGGATCTCAGCCCCACAAATGTGGATGCTCTGGACTCTCTGGCAGAGAAATACGAGGGGAAGAAACGTTGGCGTGACTTGATACAGGTGCTGCAACAGCGAATTGAGGTCACAGACGATGCCCTCGAACTTCTCGATTTGTTTTTGCAGGTCTCCGATCTCTGGATTGAACGCATGTCCAACCCGAGTCAGGCGATCCCATTTCTCGAACGTATATTGGAATTGGACCGCGAGAACATGGCGGTCGTTAAAAAGCTACGGGAGATCTACCGGGCTAAACATAATATCGAAAAGCTCTACGAAACCTACGAACGAGAACTTTCGCTCGAACATAAGCCCGAATCCCGGAAACGGGTCCTCATCGAATTGGCGGGGTTGGCTCAAAACCGCCTTCACGATCCGACCCGCGCCATTCGCTATTGGGAACAAGTCCTGGATATCGACCCGGAGAGCGCACCCGCACTGAGTGCCCTCTGGTCCCTGTACACACGACAGGAACATTGGGAATCACTTCTGGAGTTGTTGGGTCGCCTGCTGGGCCGGTCGGACCTCAGCCGGAAACGGCGAATTGAACTGCTAGAACGACAGGGACGTGTCTATACCGATCAACTCGAGGACCACGACCGCGCTCGCGAAATCTTCGCGGAGATCCTGGAAATTGCGCCCGCCAATACCTTTGCTCGAAACGCTCTGCGGGAAAGCTATGTTCGTAGTCGGGACTGGGCGTCATTGGAGACCTTTTTCCAGGAACGAGGCGATTGGCAGAGTTATATCGAGTTCCTCGACACCCAGTTTTCTCAGACCGAAGATCTGGAACTACAGGCCGACCTCGACCACGAGGTAGCGCGAGTCTATCAGGTACAATTGGATAATATTGTACGCGCCGGCGAACGCATGGCCGAGGCTCTCAAACGACGCCCGGATGACCTGAAGGCAGCCCGTTGGCTTCTCGAACATTGTGATACTGCCGGTCGCCTGAACGAACGTCGTTCCGTCATCGATCGGATCCTGGAACATACCGACGAGAGTCATGAGCGAGCACAGATGCTGGCGATGGGTATGGAGGTGGCGATCGAGGAAGGCGCCGCCGAACGAGCCGTTCGCTACGGAATTGAACGCCTGCTTATGGAAGCGACGGAGTATGGCTCCACTACGGACCTGGACGCTCTCCTCGAGTTGGTTGGTCAGACACGCACTGGGGCACAATTGATTGAAGCCCTTAATACCGCGAGTGAAACACTCACCGAACCTTCGGACAGGGCCCGATACCAACGGGCCGCTGCGCGCCTGGTCGACGAATACCGAAGCGATCCCAACGAGGGAATCGTTTGTTGGCAGAAGATCCTGGACAACAACCCGGACGATCGGGAAGGCCTGGATGCCCTGGAACGTCTCTTCCGCGCCGCTCGGCAATGGGAAGACCTGGAAGGTATCCTTCAGACCAAATCGAATCTGTTGGACGGCGAGGAGCAGGTATACGTTCTGAAACAACTGGCCACCCTGTACGAGGATATCCTCGACCAGAACGGGGCGGCTTTGATGGTCCTTCGTTCGGCCGAATCCGTGGCTCCCGACGACGATGATGTTCGTACCGCTATCCGACGATTGTTGCGTGCCGAAGAACGCTTTGAAGAACTCGGTATTCTGCTCGAAGAAGACGCCGAAAAGAAAGACGGTCCCGAACGAACTCGAATCCATCTTCGGCTGATTCAATTGCGCACAGGTCCTCTACACCAGCCACTTGCGGGACTGGAGCTGATCGGCGTCGTATTTGACGAGGCACCCGATTTCCGTGACCACCTCGTCGCCTCCCTTTGCGAACTGCTGGATCATCCCGAGGCAGCCCTTGAAGCGGCGCGACTCCTACGTCGCGTTCGGGAAGCGACCGGAGATGCAACCAAACTCGCCGAAGTTCTGGATACTCTGCGAACCATCGAAACCGACTCTATGGCACGGCGTGAGGCGACTTGGGCCCTGGTCGAACTCTGGGAGCGACGACTGGGTGAACCGCTCAGAGCTTTCGAACTGGTAAACGAACTGATCAGCGATTTTGGCCCCGAATTAGACCTCATCGAACGAGCCGAACGTCTAGCCCAGTCACCCGTGCTTCGAGAACGATTTCTGGATCTATTGCGATCTCTGGATGGCCAGGTTGACCTGTCCCACGAAACCATGTCGGACATACGTCACCGCCGGGCCCGCCTATTACAAGAAGATACAAGCACACGGGTAGAGGCATGTGAGGTCCTGGAGGCCCTTCTATTCGACGATCCCGAAGACGATGAGGCGGCGACAGGCCTTGAGACTCTCCTGGTCGATGCTGGGGATCCAGAGGCGCTGCTTCGATTTTATCAGGGACGTCTTGACGCCGCCTACGAGACCGACGAAAAAATCCGCCTCTACCGCCGAATGTGCGGCCTGCTTCGGGACGACCTCGACCGGCCAGAAGAAGCAGTCGATTACTATCGATCGATCCTTCTACTCGATGAAGAAAACCTCCCAGCACTTCAGGCTCTAGAAGAACTATATCGTGGGTATGAACGGTGGGAGGAGCTCCTCAAGCTTCTCGACCGGAAAGCCCTACTGGCCCCCACTCGAAACGAACGCGCGGCGTTGTTTCATGAAATGGGGCTTATTGCCCGCGATCGACTTGATGACACGCCACGTGCCATCGACGAACTACAACGCGCCATCGACGAAGACCCTGAATTTGAGGACGGTTTCGAGGCACTCGAACAACTGCTACTTCGAACCGACCTCCCCAGTCATCCGGACATTGTCCGCCGCATTATTGATTTCCTGTTGCCGCGATTCCAGGAGCAGGGCCGCTGGGAGAAGATGGTCTATCTGCACGCCATGGACGCCGAGCTTCAGGAGGATACGAGCTACCGTGCGGACCAATACGCGATCATCGGAAAAATCTGGGAGGAGCGCCTAAACAATAAAGAGCGGGCCTATGAAGCCTATCTCCGAGCCATGGAATTCAATCCGGATGCGATTGAATTCGGACAACTGGCACGTGCCGTTGCCCTCGAAACGGGACAACTTCAGCAGTATGTAACACTCGTAGAGCAACTTCTTCGAAACGGCGTCTTCCTGTCACCAGCGGAACGGCATCTTGAAGTCGGAGCCCTGTACGAACGTCATCTGAATCAACTCCAACGCGCCCAGGAAAGTTACCATAAGGTTCTGGAAATCGAGCCTTATCATCCAGAAGCGCTACGGTGCCTGGGTCGTCTGCATGGTACCCTTGAACAACCCGATCAGGAACTGGAAATCTACCTACGCCTGCTGGACCTTCTAGGTACCTCCGATGAACGAACGCAGCTACATTGGCAGATCGCCGGGGCCGCCTTGCGAAACGACTCGGTGGACCGTGCGGTAGAGTCATTATGCTATGTTGCGGACCATCCGGAACATATCGAAGCGGAACACCTCTGGGAGGCATTGAACACCCTTCGGAGCATCTACCAGGGACAGGGCAATGTCGACGACATCCGCACTGTGCTCGATCAATTGATCGAACACGCGCAGGATCCAAAAGAGAAGACAGACTTCATCGATGAAGCCGTCGAAGCGGCGGAAGACGCGGGGGACGTAGTCGCCGCTATCGAACATCAACGGCAGCGGGTGGAGCTGACACGCGATGACATCGGCGCATGGAAATTACTGGAGCGACTGCTGGAAGATGCTGGCAACTTCCCCGGATTGGCCGAGACCCTGCGGGCTGAACAGGCCCAATTTGACGATCCAACGATACGAGAGCCATGCCTTCTACGCCTGATCGATATTCTCTCCGGCCCACTTGGCGATTCGGGAGAGGCGTTGTCGTTGATCGAATCCGAACTCGGAGTGGGCGAAGTATCGCCAGGCTTCTTAGACAAACTGGCCCAGCGCCGAGAAGATCCCAATCTGTCCATCCCGCTTGGGCTTGCCTTGACCCGATATCTGGCGACCACAGATCAGGGTTGGCGCGAAGCAAATCTGTGGGAAGCGCTGCTATCCGAATCACCGGATGAAATCGATACCATCCGTGCTCACGAACGACTGATCGAACTCTATGGTGGTGAACTTGCCGACCGTGCGGGTGGCGTTCGCCATAGCGTGGCTCTGTTCGTACAAGCCCCACATAACGAAGAAATGCTCGCCTTCCTGCGCCAGGAGTTCGCCGAGGATCCCGAGTTGATTCTGACCGCAGCAGAGGCACTGGAAGAAAAACTCGCCACCGCGATTACCGACCAGCGTTCCAATGCTCGTGAATCCCTGGCCGCGGAAGTGCATCAGGCGGGAAACCTTCCCCTGGCCATCGAGCTACAACAACGTGTCGCGGACGAAGATCCATCGCGGATCAAAACCTACGACGCTCTGGCGAGTTATCTGAGAGAAGCCGAGGATTGGGACAAGCTGGCCGAGTATCTACGACAGCATTGCAATCTGGAACCGGCGCCCGATCGGCGGCAAGCCCTACTGATCGAACTGGCCGATGTCTGTTGGCACGGCAAGAACGACCTCTCCGAAGCCGAGGAAGCACTAAACCGGGTTCTCGCTGAAAACCCAGGACATAAAGAGGCCTTCGTCGAAGCACGTGCCCTGGCGATTGAACGCACCGACATGGCCGCCGAGGTCGAACTCTGCCAACAACGTCTCGATTTTGCGGACTCCGATGATGAGATGGCACTTCGTCTCGATCTGCTGAACATGCTCAGCGAACACCTCAACGACGATCAGACCGCCCTGGAACACGCGGAAACATTGCTGGCGATGCATTCGGACAACCCCACCGTGCGGAATACTCTCCTCGAATTCTGCGAACGCTCCCCTGACTCACGCCTTGTCCTCGCTCCCAGCCTTGGTGACGCCTTCGACACGGCCGACGAGGCGGAATCTGCCGATCGTTGCCTGACCCTGCTGGCCGAGATCCAAGAAGAGGATGAGCTTGCACAGACCCTACGGAAACAGCTGGCACTTCGCCGCGACCAATTGGATGATACTGTTCGAGCTCTTCAAACAAGCTATGCCCTGGTTGCTTGTCGACCAACCGACGTGATCGGTTATGACGACGCGGCCCAATTAGCCCAGGATCTGGGCGAGCCTCATATCACGGAAACAGTAACCGTTCTCGCAGCCACGGTCATGGCGAACGCCACAGCCGATTCGAACTGGGCCCCACTCGCCGTTCGGGTGGCGCGCTTCGCCGCAGAACATAAGGACCCGGTTCGAGCCGTAGAGCTGTTTCGTGCGGCGGTGGCCGCATCACCTGACGATCTCGTGATCATCGATGAAATGCTCGATTATTGTCGCGATGAGGGGCTGGACACACGGCGAGTAGAGGTCTTGAGCGAGCTGGCCGAAGATTGCCCAGACGGCGACCGCGCCATCGAACTTTTGAGAGACGCCGCCGACACTCTTCGAACACAGCTGGATGATCCGGGACGTGCAGCAATAATGCTGCAACGGATTCTAGACCGCGCTCCGACCGATATCCTCGCGCTGGAACGATTAGAAGAAATCTATCAATCGATGGACGATCCGAGCGTCCTGGAAGAACTGTATGAACACTGGCTTGGCGTGGCAGACAATGAGATCACGCGGATCGACATCAACTGGCGGTATGCGTATCTGTTGGTAGACCGCGTCAAAGATAATAATGTAGCGCTTGATCGGCTAGAGGCAATCCTGGCCCTGGATCCCAGCCATGAGGACACTATCGGTCTGCTTCGGTCCTGGGCCCGGGTAGAAAACCACAACGTCGGCCCCGAGCTGAAACGTCGTGCCATCGACATTCTGGACTATCAAACCAAATTCAAAGAAAGCGACGAGGACCACGCCGTTCTCCTACAGGCAAAAGCATTTCTCTCCAATACAGCCGAGGAGAAGGCCGACCATTTTGAGAAGCTCCTGGAGCTATGTGAAGCCACTGCCCCGGACGATGCGTTTGCCGCCGCCTGCCAAGCCTTGCAGGCCGACCCCGGACGTCAACGGATATACGAGTCACTCACGCGGCTCGCTCGTGACCTGGACCAGCAAACAGCCCTCGTGGGGATCTTGATTCAGCTTGAAAACAACGTCGACGCGCTGGACCAGAACGAAGCCTTTGAACAACTGCTCGGCGACGCGCTATGGGACCAGGATCGCTTTGAAGAGGCCGCACTTCGGTATGAGATTGTAGCCGATCTGGGTACCGCTGACGCCGCGGTTCTAGACCGGCTCGAGTCTTATCTCCGGGATCACGAACTACCCGAACGATTGAGTCGGATCCTCAGTCAGCGCGCGGAGCAGGAAACAGACTCTGAAAAACGGGCAACAGTTCTTCGAGAATTGGGCCGAGTCCAATTTGAACAACTTGGTCAGCTGGAGCTGGCCCGGGAATCTCTATTACGAGCACGCCAGGATGTGCCGAATGACCGTGCGGTGTTTGAGCTGGCTGAAACAGTCCTCAAAGCACTCGACGACATGCCGGCTCTGGAGGAAATCTATCGGGCGGAAATCCCCAATACGACAGACGGTGAGGAAGCGATCCGACTGCAACTCGCCATGGCCCAGACTCTCGATCATGGACTGGACCGCCCCGTGGAAGCCGCCGAATACTACGAAGCTGTACTGGCGACGCATCCGGAAGACACGGAATTGACCCAGATCCTCGACCGCATCTACACCGACTCGGAACGCTGGGAAGAACTACTTGTCATTCTGAAGCACAGCCTGACGCAGACCGATGATATGAATATCCAGACCGCAATCCATCTCCGATTGGGGACCATGCTATGGGCCAGCCTGAATCGGCATGAGGAGGCCCTGGATTATTTGCGTCTGGTCTTAAGTCGCAACGCCACGGATGCAACCGCCATCAATACACTCGAAGAGCTGCTTGAGACCGGCGCGGTTCCGGTCATTCAAGTGGCGAGTCTTCTTGAACCCGCATATGAGGAACTCGGCCAGACCGACTCTCTGATCGAGTTATTGTACAAAGAACTCGACGAAGTCACGACTGCGACCTCAGGAATCGAAATACGAATTCAGCTCGCCGAACTCCTGGAAAATAAAGAGGATAAGGTGGAGGAGGCCTTCCAACAACGGATCCTGGCAATCGCCGGCGGGGCCGACGTAGACCACCAGTTGGAGCAACTGAAAACACATGCCCATGAAACCATCTCCATGGACCAGCTCGCCAAGGCCCTACGCGAAAATATGGACGATGTAGCCAATCCACAATTACGTATCCGGTTACTTCACTACACAGCCGAACTGCTGGAGACCGAAATTCATAGCCTTCCCCAGGCTACGGAGTTGCTGGAACAGATTCGTATGGAGCACCCGGGCGATGCCAAAGCACTGACGGCCTTGCGACGGATCTACGACGAGATGGGAGAAGTCGATGCCCTGGTCGATGTGATGGCAGCTCTTGAGGGTGCCAAGGGATCCGACGATCCAGCGGGACGCGTGGACCTGATGGTGGAACGTGCCACTTTGCAACATCGTGTCCTCAACAACAGTCACGAAGCTGCGATGCTTCTCCGAACAGCTCTGATGGAACGCCCCGAACATAGTGGTGCCATCGATCTGCTGGAAGAGCTCGCTCAGGATCCAGAGGTCTTCCCCATCGCACGAGAAACACTCGAGCCCCTCTTTCGAGAACGCGCGGATACATATCGGCTGGTACGGCTCTATGAGTCGGGCGCTGCGGTCCAGGACACACCCGAGGTGCGCGCCGATCTATATCGACGGGCCGGTGAAGTTCTGTCGGAACACAACGAAGATCCACTCCGGATACTCACGTTATTCCTGGACTCACTCAAGAATTATCCATTCCAGGAAGAACTGCTCCACCAGACCCTGCGACTCACGCAGGATTGTGATGCCTATGAATATGCAGAGGCGCCATTACGAGAGCTCCTCGACGCGGGTCTGGCTCCCGACGATGAAGTGGCCATCCGCGAGGTTCTGGTGAAGATGGCTGTAGACGATACCGACAGTCTCCGGACGGAGTGCCGAAATATCCTCGATCTCAAACCGGACCGCCTGGATATTATCGAACGTCTGTTGAGCATGGCCCACGCCCAGAAGGACCAACAGGAAATTCTGGAGTTATGCCAGATGAAGCTGGATTTACCTCTGGATCAAGCCGGCCGCATCGAATCGTTGCGAGCTGCGGCCCTGGCGGCGCAGGCGCTCGGACAGACCGATGATACCGAAACGTTCTGGCAGGAACTTCTCGTGGTGGATCCGGACGCTGCCGATGCTCTGGCTGCCCTCGAGACGATCTACGATGAACGAGACGATCACCAGGCATTGGTGGAGATCCTTGATCGTCGGGTTGAACTCTGTCGAGGTACCGAGGCATTCGTTGAGATCAAGATTCGTCTGGCAGAACTTCGTACCCGCTATCTCGAAGATCATGCGACCGCGTCGGCAGATCTTGAAGACGCCCTGGCCGAAGAATCCGAACGCTACGATATCATCTTGATGTTGGCCGACTGCTACCGGACTCTCGACCTTCACCGACGTCTATATGAACTCCTCGGTGCCAAGGCCGACGACTGCCCGGACGAAGCACAACGACTCCAGATGATTAGCGAATTGGCGGGCCTGGAGCACAAACGCTTTTCGAAAACGGACGACGCCATCACCCATTACCTCCAGGTGCTGGCGATCAACCCGGGTCATGACGAAGCGTTCTCGGGGCTTCGAGATGTCTATTCCGACATGGGTCAATCGGAGGAACTTCTAGTCCTCTTGAGAACTCGTCATAAAGGAACGAAAGACGATGTGGAACAGGGGCAGCTGCTATCCCAGATTGTATCTCTACGGATTGAGAACGGTGACCGCGATCCATCCCTTATTACAGATCTGGAGGAGATTCTTCGCCTGGATCCAGAAAACACCTCCGCCATGCAACATCTGGGAGATCTTAAGAGTGAACAGGGAGATCACAGCGGCGCCTACGATCTGTATCGCCGTTGTCTGAACATCGCCACAAATCCGCTGGAACGGACACAGTTCCGCAGACGCCTCGGTATCCTTTGCGCGGGAGAACTCGAACGCCCGGAGGAAGCTCTAGAGCACCTGGAACTGGTCAATGCCAACTCCCCCGATGACATCCACGTATTCCAGATGGTGGAATCTCTCTACGGTGAACAACATGGGTATGCCAAGCTCATCGGCCTCTATGAAACGCGCCTTGAACAAGAACTCAATGCAACCGAACGTGTTGAATTAATCGCCCGATTAGCTCGGCTCTATCTGGTCCATGAATCGGATGATGAGGCCTTCATGAACTGGGTAGAGCAAGGTCGAGAGCTCCGTCCCGACCATCCCGAGCTTGTAAAACTGCTCATTCAGTTTTACGAGGCTCATAAGAATACCCGTGAATTGGTACCTCTCCTTTCCTGGTACGTGAATTATCTGGAAGCCCGTCGAGAGCTGAACCAGGCCGCCCAGTATGCGCACCAGCTGGCCCGCCATCATATTGACGACAACAACTGGAATGAAGCCGCCGTATATGCGCGGATGGTCAACCGATATGCTCCGAATGATGTCGAGGGAGTGATCCTCCTGGGAGAAGTCCTCGAACATACGGAAGAATGGGAATTGGCGCGGAAGCTGTACGAACAAGCGCTTCAATTGCCGGAAGAGCCTGACGATGTTGAACTCCGTACCGAGGTGCTCTATCGAGTCGCTCATACCTCAAACAAGCTAAACGAAACTGCTAAGGCTCTGGATTGTCTTCAACGCTGCCTGGAACGAAACTCTTCGCACGAAAAAGCAAAGACACTTGCTCAAAATCTATCATAACGGCATGGTAGGGACCCTACTCTAATCCTCTGGAGACCAAACAGTAATGTCGCGGTTTAAGATATTTCTCATCTTCGTAGTCTGTGCAGTCCTGACCACGATCCTGAGCTTGATGGTATTGGACAACCTACCACAAGAATCCCGCGACGAACGCACCCGCGAAATCGCGTTGGCTGGCCCCAGCCTGCAAACGTCGCTCGACCTTGTCATGCTGCGGCTCAAGCAAGCCAGCCACGAGATCAACCGAAGTACGGTCCCAGCCTATCTACGGACATTCAGTGAATACCGCGAAGATCTTGAACAGTTGGAAAGAAGCCTCGATCAGATGTACCCCGAGCGCAACGCCCAGGCGAAAGAACGCCAGAATGTGGTTCGGGGAAAAAAGGCATTGTTGACTCAATTCAGTGAACGGCTGGCAAAGAACGTAGAGATCAGTATTGGTAACGGCTACTTCCAACGTCTTTGTGGCCCCAGCTGTAGCGGGTCCAAGGCTCAGGTAGAGATAAAAAAACTGCGGAAGGCCTGGCGAAAAGAGCAAGAGGATATTCTCATTAAATGTGCATCCTTCTCGGTAAATAAATGTGCCCATGACCTGGCTCATGCGCCTCTCGACCAATTCTGGAAGTCCTTCCAGGAACAGGACGCCGTCACTCCCTATATTCAACTGCTTCGCATCATGGATACCCGGGGGGTCGGACTTGCCGATCTCAAGCAGATTCAATGGGGACCTGATCTGCCGGCCGCGAAAGAATTCGGAACAAGGGACCCCACCATCCGACGCGTCAACGTCAATCCAAAAAGTTGTTGGGACGGATGCATCGGGGTCGTACCTTCTGAGCAACAGGACGCCTCACGCCGCTTCCTGGTGAGTTCAACTCCTATTCTTTTCGGAGAGGAGCCCCTGGGCGCCTTCATGAGCGGCATCGAATTGACCCGGGATTTCGCCAAATACCTGAAAACCTCGGTACGACTCGACGTGGTACTGGCCCTACGAACTGGCGCCGACAAACCGGAGTTTCTAGCCTGGACCCTGAAGAATGAGGACGCGCATCTGGAGATCAAGCGGTCCATCGCTTCGGGCGCAACACTCTGTGGTGCGTCACAGAATACCTACACATGCCATATCCTGAAAGTAGAAACATCGGAACCGCAGACCTACTTCTACATGGTCGGAGCTACCGATTTTAAAGGCGCAGAAAAGCAGGCCTCAAGTCTACGATCGACCCTTTTACTAGCCTTGTTTATCCTCTTTGTGCTGGGGCTTATCTTCGGCGTCGCCATGTTGTGGCAAACGGAACGTGAATACGAAATCATCGATCAGGGAATCCACGAGATCATGGCCGGTGACAAGGATTACGAATTCCCGTTCGACCTCGAGAAGAAGACGATGGCGAACAGCATGGCGCAGTCGATGAATATCATGTTGGCACTGCTTCTAGGGCGACCGGTTCCAGATGAGGAGGTCGACGACGAACGCTGGGGACGCCTTCTCGTCGAGCAGGCCGATGCCCTGGAGTCCGGAGCCAAGACCGAGGACGAGCTGTCCGACGAACCCGTCGACGCCTACTACAAAAGAACCTATCAGGAATATCGCCAGGCGCGGGTAACGGTCGGCGAGGATGTAAGCGAGCTGACATACGTGAACTTCGTCGAAAAACTGGCTCGACTTGAAAGCCGCCTGAAGGGAACCAACGATGCTCGAATGGTTCGTTTCAATGTGACTCTTCAGGAGGAACGCGTCGTGCTGACGCCGGTGTTCATCAACTGACGGTGGGGTGGGCTGTATCCATGCGTCTGGGGCATTGGATTCCATGACGCAATTCGATACGAAAACAACGCGTGGATTGTACACCGGGCAAATTATGGATGCCTGGCGCGCACACTGTGCTAGCAGTCCCGGCCAAGAGCACTTGAATGCGTTAATGCCCTGCGAAAATGAGGGAGAGCGATTGATCCGTGCCCACCGCATGGGCGAGGCTCGCTCCCTATTTGTGGCAGGCAAGGCCCCGTCATTAGGTGCATTGGTCCAGGTCGACGAAATTGGCTTGGCTCTTCGTGCCGGCAAGCTGGTCAACGCCGAAGAGTTATTGAACATTTCTACGATTTGCCTGGCTATTCTGGGCCTGAGAACGCACCTCTCGGAGCAGGCTGAGGACGCACCTATATTGGCGGCCGAGGCAAACCAGCTACCCGATCTAAGCTTCCTGGCGAACGCCATCGGACATGCGATCGATCCAGCGGGAAAGATCTTCGACGACGCCACGCCAAATCTGAAATCTCTCCGCAAAAGCGAGCGTTCTCTTCATCAGCAACTTCGTCGTCGTACCGAACAGCTTGTCCATGGGGTGGAGAGCAACGAATCGCTCCAGGACGAGTATTATACCCTTCGCAATGACCGTTATGTATTACCGGTACGGGCCGACGCTCGTAATCAGATTCGGGGTATTATCCATGGACGATCCGGCACCGGTCAGACGGTATTTATTGAACCCGAGGAGCTGATTGAGCCCAACAATCAGCTGAATCTGATTCGCGTGCAAATCGCGCAAGAGGAGACCGCCATCCTTCGGGAGCTGGCCCATGTGGTCAATGACCAGTTCGACATCTTGACTATCGGCATCCAAATCGCCGCCGAGATGGATTGTTGGTTCGCTGGAGGCCGATTCGCAGAAGCCTGGGATCTCGTGCCGGCCACAACAGGCTCCCATCCTGGTGATATTCACCTGAAGAACGCGCGGAACCCCATCCTGATGCTCCAGAACAAAACGGTCGTCGCGAATGATATCGATTATCCCGCCGACCACGGCTGGCTGGTGATATCCGGAGCGAACGCGGGCGGAAAATCCGTCTCATTGAACACCATTGGGACCATGGCCTGGATGCACGCATTTGGCCTGCCGCTGCCCGCCGGGAAAGGGTCCGTTCTACCCCTTTTCCCTATGGTCTCTGCCGTCATCGGCGACCAACAGAATATAAACCAGGATCTGAGCACCTTTACGGGCCATATTGAACGTATTCGAACCCTTAGCGAGGACGTCTTGCCTGGATCGCTGGTTCTTATCGACGAGATCATGGATGGAACCGATCCCGACCAGGGAGCAGCCCTGGCCCAGGCGGTCATCGAAACCTTGAACGCCAAAGGTCTTGTGGGGGCCGTCACGACCCACTTTCCGCAACTCAAGGTCTTTGGCCAGACGCAGGCGGGCATCGCCAATGCACGCGTTGTCTTCGACACAAGCGAAAACCGGCCCACCTATGGACTGGAGATCGGCAACCCCGCCGACAGCGAGCCGTTTCTTATCGCCCGAAACGCCAAACTCGACGCCACAATTGTCGACCGTGCACTGGACATCATGGGCCCTGAATGGAAGGCCGCTGAACAACTGAAGATTAAGTTGGGGGCTCGTGAACAGAGCCTGGTGGAGCGCGAACAGGCGCTCGAAGCGGTCGAAGCGGAGATAAAACAGCTTCGTCAGGAGGTACAGCGACAAAAAGAAAGCCTTGAAACCGAAGCACAGAGCTTCGTCCGACAAGCCGCCAGTCGGACTCTGCAACGGCTGGATTCCGCCTTCGACGATGTTCGCACTGTGGTCCGAGAACTACAAAGCCAACCGGATAGCTCGAAGGCCGAATCCACCCGAAAAAAGCTGCTTGCGGTACGAGCGGAGGTCGAACAGATCCTTATAGAACAGACAGAGGGGCCCTCCGAAGAATCCAGTCTGACTCCTGTCCGTAGCCCGTTGGAAGTCGGTATGCGCGTTTATATCAAAACCCTGGCGCGAGACGGGATCATCGAATCGATTCTGGATGACCAGATCCAGCTACTCGTGGGTAGCCTTCGGTTGAAAACAAGTCCCGATGACCTCTACAATCCGTCTTCTTCTCCGTCCTCCTCCAAGAGGACCAGCGGCAACCCCGGCAAGGTGGGGACCGATCTAGCGGGCTCTCCTGTACGCGAAACCGAGATTGATCTTCGAGGACAGACGGTCGAAGAAGCTCTGGAAGCACTTAACCGTTGTATGGACCAATGTCTGTTGGCGGGGCAGAACGAACTTCGTATCATCCACGGACATGGTACGAACCGTCTAAAAAAGGCCATACGAAAGCATCTATCCCAAAGCCCGTATGTCGATTCATTTGCGGCCGAAGACGAAGAAAGCGGTGGTGATGGAGCGACACATATATGGTTTGATCGAACAACTGCAGTAAAGCCCGAATAATCATAGCTTTGCATCGGTTTGAATTTTGTGGGATGGCTCTCGCCGGGTAGACTGGTGGGAATTCAAGAATTTTTCGTATCCAACGCAATCGCATTACGCATCATAATGACTGTCCTAAGATTCAGCTGTAGTCTTTTCTTTGTTTTCCTGGTGGCCGGGTGCACAGATACGGGACCATCGACCGGCTCTGGCAACGCCCGGGAAGCAACACCGCCCAAGCCCGTCGCGGAGTTGGCCCAGGAGCTTCGTGTACAAGATCTCGACTTGTCTCGTCATCGCAACGACCTGAGCAGTGCATGGCGCTCGGAATTCACGACCTTCATCAAGACCCAGGGACGATTTCAACGGCCCCTTACCCAACTCTACGAAAAGCTCGGTTATCGCCCGTTTTTTGCGCTGGATGAGAGTCTTGATGAGAAGAGCTTTTTAGCCCTGACAACATTTCTGCAGGGAATCGGAGAACAAGGGATCGATCCGGACGCTTATACGACGGAAACCCTGGAGACACTCGCAAAGGGGTACCGAGAGGTTGCTGCTGAATTAGAGGACACGACTGACAAACAGAAGCAGCGTCTGCAGGCCAGCCCCGCCGAACATCAGTTGGTGCAATTACTGCGAGAGGGACTCCCCGAACAGCTGGAGATAGCACTTCAAAATCGGGGTCTTTCGGACGAACTTATGAGCTCGGTTGGTGCGGTTATCGATCTGGAGGTTCTTCGCCTGCAGACCGAGCACCACCGCAGGGGTCAGCTGGCCCGGCTCGATGCCCTGATGGTCCGTAATGTCATGCAGGTGCTGCTCGATTTTCGGCTCGTGAAACGGGCCCATCCATTTCAATCGCTGAATCATCTGAACCGGGCTCCCGACTACTATGCAGACAAACTCGTTCGGATGATGTTTCCATCCGAAATACCGGAAGAGGTGGCCGTAGAACCCACCGGAGCCGATGCCACTGAAACCCCGGAGCCGACTGAAGAGACCAAGCCCCCCCTGGCACCACTCCCCGCCCTGTCCCGAGACCTTGATCCACAGGCAAATCTGGCAGACTTCCTGGCGGCACAGGAACCACATATCCCGCTCTATCAGGGCATGAAAAAGGCCCTGCAGGACTACCGCGCTCTGGCAGAACGCGCCAAGGACGAGTCACCCCCAACCCTGCCGACCCGACGCACAG